>JBBRQL010000093.1:0-14934 GCA_038226425.1 Verrucomicrobiota bacterium | reverse complement strand
GAAGAGCATCCCGACCGTCGCGAACAGGACGAGCGCGCAATACTCCGCGTAGCCCACGAGCGTCTCCGACGATTCGATGGTGAGGAGCAGCACGACCCTCGCGGACAGGAGGAAGAAGCCCTTGAAGTAGTTCGACATCGCGTCCACGACGAACATGCCGCCGAACGCGGTGCCGTCCGGAGGCGCACCGGACCCGACCGCGTAGGTGAGCAGGATGCCCGTGCCGGTCGCGGCGGCGTAGCCGAGCAGCTTGCGCGCGGACGAGGGCAGCCACAGGTCGGCGAGCAACACGCCGATGCCGAGCAGGGCGGTCAGGATCTCCAGGGTCAGCAGCGAGTAGTTCATCGCGGGGAGGAAAGGGGGTTCAGTGGGCGGAGTTCAGCGCCGTGGCGGTCGGCGCATGGTCGGCGGGCGTGGCCGTCGCGGGGGACTTGGCAGAAGCGGACTTCACCACCTCGGCGACGGCGGGCTTGATGCGCTCGACGAGTGATCCGGGGGCGATGCCGAACCACAGCAGCGCGCCGAGGAGCACCGCGAACGGGAGCTGACGCCACAGGTTGCCGGCGTCGGCCGCCTTGGCGAACTCGGGCCGGACCGGACCGTGCAGAAGATCACGGATCGCGCGGAGCATGTAGACACCACCGATGATCAGGCCGCCCCAGGCCGCGGCCACGACGAACCACGGCAGGGTCTTCCAGGCGCCGAACATCACCGTGACCTCGCCGGGGAAATTCGCGAATCCGGGCAGGCCGCAGCCGGCCATCAGCGCCATCACCGTCGCGGCGCCGATGAACGGCATCGGACGGAGCAGGCCGCCGAGCTTGTCGAGGTCGCTGGTGCCGGTGGCGCGGACGAAGTGGCCCAACAACCCGAAGCTGAGCGCGGCGAGCAAGCCGTGCGCGACCATCACGACGACCACGCCGGTCACGCCGATGACGCTCACGCTCGCGAGACCGAGGAAGCAGAAGCCCATGTGCGCGAGGCTGGAATTGCCGAGCAGCAACGCGAGGTCGCGCTGGCGCATCGCGACGAACCCGCAGTAGAGGATGTTGCCGAGGCAGAGCACGGCGACCACCGGCATCCAGCGCGCGACGCCGTCCGGCATGAGCGGCATGGCCACGCGGATGAGCGCGTAGAGCCCGACCTTCTTGAGCACGCCGGCGTGCATCATCGCGGTCGCCGTCGGGGCGGCGGCATATCCCTGGGCGGCCCACGAGTGGAACGGCCAGAGTCCGACGAGCGTCCCGAAACCGAAGAGCAGCAGCGGGAAGACCAGCGCCTGGGCCTGCGCGGTGAGCGGTTTCTCCGCGAGCCACGCCTTCAGCACGACGATGTCGAGCGTGTTCGCGCCGGACATGCCGTAGAGCGCGATCAGCCCGGTCAACGCCACCAGCGCGCCGAGCGTCAGGTACAGCGTGATCTGGAAGGTGGCGTAGTTCTTCTGCTCGCCGCGACCCCAGATTCCCATCATCAGGAAGGTCGGGACGAGCGCGAGCTCGTTGAAGAAGTAGAGGAAGAACAGGTCGAGCGAGAGGAACGCGCCGATGGCGCCGCCGGTGATGGTCAGCAGCATCAGGTAGAACAGCTTCGGCTGGCGCTCGATGTCCCACGAGACGCAGGTCGCGGCGAACGCGACCAGCGACGCCATCAGGACGAGGCCGATGTTCAGGCCGTCCACGCCGAGATGATAGCTCAGGCCCGCGGCCGGGATCCACGCCGCCTGCACCTCGAACTGGAAGTCGGCGATGCCCGGCTGGAACGCGGCGAACAGGGCGACGGCCTGGACCGCGGTGACGGCGGTCGTCAGCAGCGCGACCAGGCGCACGATGACCCGGTAGTTGCCGGGGACCAGCAGCACCAGCAGCGCGCCGACGAACGGGGTGAGGAGGAGAGAGGAGAGGGAGGACATCGTGCGGATCAGTTTACTTCCCGTCCGTGACCAAGCGGATGACGCCTGTCACGATCTGCTGGACCACTTCTGGTCTCAGTTGGCCGACCACCCGGTGGACGACTTCGGCGCTTCCGGTGAACAGCTTCGCAGGCCGAGCGTAGCTGACAGTGTCGAATGACCCGGAGAGGAATTCTCGCGAGGTAAGAGTGACCGCTTCGGAATCCGTGTAAGCCTTGCTCGTGACTTGGCAGAGCAGCCAATCACCCCGTCCGGCATCGGCGAGCACGACGGCCGGCCGACGCTTGGTGGCCGACAGGTCCGAGAATGGAAACGGGAATGCCACGACGGTTCCCACTATAAGTTGGCCCATGCTGCGTCCTCCTCGGGGCGGTTCCAGTCTTTTGCCAAGGCCGCTTCGCTGAGAAGCATCGTGTCGGGGATCCTTGGGCGGTCCTCTTCGTCCTCGAGGATGGTCACCAGCGCGCGGCGTTTCGCCGGGAGATGCACCAGCTCCAACAGCTTCACGACCCCGTGTTCGTCGATGGTGGCTTGGATGGTCTGTAACATGGGCTGGATTTTTCAGACCGTCACTTCATCGCCAGCCACACGACCAGCGCGACGCCGGCGGTGAACATGAATGTGTAGGTCTGGATGTTGCCGGTCTGGGCGAGCCGCAGCCCGCGGCCGACCAGTTCGGTGGTGCCGTGCGCGCCGCGCACGATGAAGCCGCTGAAGACCCAGCGGTCGACCCAATCGGCCAGGCGCGCCGCAAGGTCGTGCACCGGCACGAAGACCGCCTCGTAGATCTCGTCGAAGTAGAAACGGTGCTTCATCGCGCGGGCCAGCGCTCCGAGCATGCCGGGCAGCGGGTCTTTCGGCGCGCCCCAATACAGGCCGAACGCGGCGGTGCCGCCGAAGAGCAGCGCGCCGAACCCGAACGTCGCCGCGAGCGGCGCGTGGTTGAACGGGCCGAAGATGCCACCGCCTTCGTGCGCGTGGAAATGCGGGTCGAAATGGCCGCTCAAGAAATCGCCGAGCGGGAGCCAAGCCACGGCGATGCTCGGCACCGCGAGTGCGATCAACGGCCAAGTCATCGCGAGCGGCGATTCATGGGCGTGGCCGGCGGCGTCGGAGCGCGGCGCGCCGAAGAAGGCGATGATCACCAGGCGGAGCATGTAGAAGGTCGTCATCGCCGCCACCGCCACCGCGAGGGCGAACAGCACCGGATGCCCGCCCTCGAGCGCGGCCACGAAGATGGCGTCCTTGGAGTAGAACCCGCTCGTCAGGATCGGCACGCCCGCCAGCGCGGCGGTGCCGATGGCGAAGGTGCGGAAAGTGATCGGCAGCTTCCGCCAAAGCCCGCCCATCTTCCAGATGTCCTGCTCGTGATGACAGGCGTGGATGACCGAGCCGGCCCCCAAGAAGAGCAGCGCCTTGAACCCGGCGTGCGTCGTGAGATGGAACATCGCCGCGTCCGGTCCGCCGCAGCCGACGGCCATCACCATGTAGCCCAGCTGCGACAGCGTGGAGTAGGCGAGGATGCGTTTGATGTCGTTCTGCTGGATTGCCATCAACGCCGCCAACAGCGCCGTGAACCCGCCGATGACGGCGATGATGTCGAGCGCGGAGAGGGTCCCGAGGAAAGCGAGCGGCGCGGGCCACGCGGCCGGGGCCTGGTAGAGGAAGAACGTCCGGCAGAGCATGTACACGCCGGCGGCGACCATCGTCGCTGCGTGGATCAGCGCGGACACCGGCGTCGGGCCTTCCATCGCGTCGGGCAACCACACGTGCAGCGGGAACTGCGCGCTCTTGCCCATCGCACCGCAGAAGATCAGCAGGCCGGCGATCGAGGACATCGACCCGAGCAGCGCAGGATGAGCGCCGAGCTTGGCCGACAACCCTGCGAAACTGACCGAACCGACCGCGGCCCACACGATGAGGATGCCGAGGAGAAAGCCGAAATCGCCGAGGCGGTTGGTGAGGAAGGCCTTCTTCGCCGCGTCGGCAGCGGAGGCCTTCTCGTGCCAGAACCCGATGAGCAGGTAGCTCGACACGCCGACCAATTCCCAGAACACGAACATCATCACCAGGTTGTCCGCCAGCACGATGCCGAGCATCGAGAAGGTGAAGAGGCTGATGCTCGCGAAGAAGCGGCCGAAGCTGCGGTCGCCGCGCATGTAGCTCGTGCTGTACACCTGCACCGCCGTCGACACGCCGGTGACGACCAGGAGCATCAGCAGCGAGAGCCGGTCCACGATGAGGCCGATGTCCACGTCGAGGTCGCCCACATGGATCCATGAGAACGGGGTCGTGACGGCCGCGTGGCCGCCGAGCCCGAACGTGAGGAAGAGGGCGACGCTGAGCAGGAACGACACCGATACGGCGGCGATGGAGAACGCCGCGGACAGGAGGTTGTCCTTCCGCACGCCGACGGCCACCCCGATGGCCGCGATGAGCGGCAACAGCAGGATGAACCAGGCGAGGTCCTCGGGCCGGGAACTGAAGGCCGGCGCGGCGGCGGTGACGGTAGAGTGGGCGGCGTGAGCGTCCATTTCGGGGAAAAGGTTCTAACCACAGATGGACACAGATGGACACAGATGGACCGCGCTTCGCCGGGCGAAGCGTCCATCGGCATATCTGTGTCCATCGGTGTCCATCTGTGGTTTCAAAGTCGGGTCAGTATTTGAGGCTGGTGAGGTCCTCGACGTGGGCGGTCTGGCGTTTGCGGTAGAGCGCGACGATGAGGGCGAGGCCGACCGAGACCTCGGCGGCGGCGACGGTGATGATGAAGAACACCATCACCTGTCCGTCGAGGTTCGCGTTGAAACGGGAGAAGGCGACCAGCGCGAGGTTCGCCGCGTTCAGCATGAGCTCGAGGCCCATGTAGATGACGATGAGGTTGCGCCGCGCCAGCACGCCGAACAGCCCGAGGCTGAAAAGAAGCACGCTGACGGCGAGGTAGTGGTGGAGGCCGGGGATCATTTCGTCGAAGAGGGGATGGGGAACAGGAGATGGGTGATGGGACAAAGGCGGGCGCGATCGGCCCAATTCCCAATTCCCGATAGCCGGTTCCCTATGTTCATTTCAGTTCCTTCTTGCTCAGAAGGATCACGCCGACCATCGCCACGAGGAGCAGGATGGACAGCACTTCGAACGGGAGCAGGTACTGCGTGAAGAGGATCCTGCCGAGCGGCTTGGTGCCGCCTTCGACCAGCTTGTCGCCGCCGAACGGCACGGCGCTGAAGACCGCCTTGGCCAAGATGCCCGCGATGGCCGCCACCGCGACCGCGCCCAGGCCGACCGTGAACATCCGCAGCTTGCGGCGCTCCTCCTCCTTGAGGTCGAGCAGCATGATGACGAAGAGGAACAGCACCATCACCGCGCCCGCGTAGACGAGCACCTGGACAGCCGCGAGGAAGAAGGCGTGCAGCAGCACGAAGAGCCCGGCCATCGAGACGATGGTCAGCACGAGGAACATCGCGCTGGTGACCGGGTTGCGGCTGAGCGGGTTCGCGACGCACAGGAAGCCGCACAACAACGTGAGGCCGGCAAAGGCGTAGAACAGCAGGTCGGTGAGCTGGGGCATGGCGGCGTCTTATCTCGTTTCAACGGGGAACACTTCCTGTTCCGCGGCCTCGTCGAGCTTGTGCTTCCACTTCTGGATGCCGGCGTGGGTCCCGCCGAGCTTCAGGAGCTTCTCCTTGTCGTAGATCATCTCCTCGCGGCTCGTGCCGGTGAGGGAGTAGTCCTTCTGGAGGAAGATGGCTTCTTCGGGGCAGACCTCCTGGCAGAGGCCGCAGAAGATGCACCGGAGCATGTTGATCTCGAACTCCAGCGGCATCTTCTCCGCGTTCGCGCGGTCGGCCGGTTTGCCGTCCTGGCCCGGCGGCGTGATGCGGATCGCCTTCGGCGGGCAGACGAACTCGCAGAGCTGGCAGCTCACACACTTGGTCGCCCCGTCCTGGTCCTTCACGAGGTAGGGCGCGCCGCGATAACCCTCGGGCACGACCCATTTCTGCTCGGGATACTCCATCGTGATCGGCTTGTTGCCGAGGAACGGAGCGGTCTTCTTGAAATGCTTCCAAGTGACGCTCAGGCCGCCGAGGAAGGACGGCAGATAGGTGCGCTCGTATGCGGTCAGCGGCTTGCGTTCGACAACCTTGGTGCTCATGCGGGGGAACCTCCGGCGACGCTCAGGTTGCGGGGATCCTGCCGGGTGAACTCGACCGACGGCCAACCGAGGGCCAGCCCTTTCGCGCTCAGGTCCTCGTCGACATCGGGCCAATGGACACCCATGCCCGGGCCGATCAACTCATAGTTGTCGCGCTGCGGCTGGGTCGCCTTCAGCAGACGCGGATACCAGACGAGCGGCAGCGAGACGGTCCGGCCGTCCTCGAAATCCACCGTCAATGTGCCGGCATCGCTGGCCACCTTCGTCACCCGCATGTCATCCAAAGTATTCATTCCATGCATCCAAGAGCAGTCGTTCGTTTTCTTCGATGAGGTCGGCGATCTCTCTCAGGTCGTGCGGGCGGAAGCCCGCGTTCTGTGCGAACCGGACTGGTCCCAACCAGAACTTCGCGGCGCACCGGCCACGGGACACGTGGACATGCGGCGGCTCTCCGGCATCCCCGGAAAAGAACCCGAACCGATAACCGTCGATCCGGAGCACCGTGGGCATATGAGAAGGCGGGTCATCGGTTCGTGAAGGCGACCACCAGGGCGGTCACGAGGATGTTGGCCAAGGCCAGCGGGATGAAACGGCGCCATCCCAGGTCCATCAGCTGGTCGTAGCGGAAACGCGGGAACATCCAGCGCACCCAGATGAAGAGCACCATGAACGCCGCCATCTTCGCCACGAAGATGCCGATGTGCAGGATGCCGCCGAGCAGGCCGTCCGCGGGTTCGCCCAAGAACGGCAGCGACCAGCCGCCGAAGAAGAGCGTCACCATCATCGCCGAGCTGGCGATCATGTTCGCGTACTCGCCGAGGAAGAAGAGCGCGAACTTCATCGAGCTGTATTCGGTGTGGTAGCCGCCGACGAGCTCGGACTCGGATTCCGGGAGGTCGAACGGAAGCCGGTTCGTCTCCGCGAACGCTGCGACCAAGAAGATCACGAACGCCACCGGCTGCTTCAGCACCAGCCATCCGCCGTGCGCCTGGTACTCGACGACCTTCGAGAGGTTCAGGTCGCCGACCAGCATGAAGATGGACACGACGCTCATGCCCATGGCGATCTCGTACGAGATCATCTGGGCGCTGGAGCGGATGCCGCCGAGGAACGGGTACTTCGAGTTGGCCGCGTAGCCCGCGAGCACGATGCCGTACACGCCGAGCGAGACGATGCCGAACGTGTAGAGGATGCCGACGTTCAGGTCGGCGATGACCATCTTGTTGTCCGGGTTGCCGAGCGTGGACCCGAACGGGATCACCGCCAGCGTCATGAACGCCGGGATGACCGCGATGGCCGGCGCGATCCAGAAATACACGGTCCGCACGTAGCTCGGGGTGAAGTCCTCCTTGAGCAGGAACTTCAGGCCGTCCGCCATCGGCTGGAAGATGCCGAGCCGCGTCAGGAACGGCCCGAGCACGGGGATGAACTCCACGATCGGCGGCGCGGTGCGGTTCGGGCCGACACGGTCCTGGATCCAGGCGGAGACCTTGCGCTCCACGAGCACGGCGTAGGCGACGAAGGTCATCGTCACGCCGAAGACCACCGCGATCTTCAGCACGCTGAAGAGGACGAACTGAGCCGTCGGGTCGAGGTAATTGAGGAAGTCCATGTCGGGTCAAAGCGGAACATCCACGCCGGTGTCGCCCACCTTGGCCCATTCGAGGCCGGTGAACGCAGGCACTTCCTTCGCCATCTGGTTGAACAGCCCTTCGATGGTCGCGAAGCCGTTCTGGCCGGTGACGTTGAACACGATGTCGTGCAGGAACTCCCACTCGGCTCGCGCATCGCCGGGGGCTTCCACAGCCTTCATGAACTTCTGGAGCCGGCCTTTCACGTTCACGAAGGTGCCGCGTTTCTCGGCGTGGGCCGCTCCCGGCAGCAAGTGCGTGGCGGCCGCGGTCGTTGCATTCGGCAGGATGTCGCTGACGACCAGCGTCTCCAGCTTCGCGAGCAGGTCGGATCCGATGCCGTGCCGGGTCACGTCCTCGCCGAAGACGATGAGCGTCTTGATGGAGCCGGCGGCGATGGCGGCGGCGATCTTGGGCAGGTCGGCGGCCGAGAAGCCGTTCAGCCGCGCACCGTTGGTGTTCGGGTTCTTGTCGGCGGCGACCAGCAGATTGTCGGCTTCGCCGGTGCGCGCGACGGACGCGGTCAGCGCGCCGAGCTTGGTCGCCAGCTTCTTGAGCAGGAAGAACTCCTCGGTGGTCTGCCGGGCGGAGGCGATGATGGCCACGCTGCCTTGCGGAGCGGAGGCCAGCTTCGCGGAGATGTCCTTGGTCGCCGTGGTCCAAGTGGATTTCTGTCCGCGCACCAGCACGTCCTTCAGCCGGTCCTCGCGGGCGATCCACTTGTAGTTCAGCCGGCCGGAATCGCACATCCAAGGGCCGTTGACCGCGTCGTTCTCGCGCGGTTCGTAGCGTTGGACGACGCCTTCACGGGACCCGGTCGTGATGCTGCAACCCGTGCCGCAGCTGGTGCAGATGCTCTTGGTCTCCTTGAGGAACCAGACGCGCATCTTGAACCGGAAATCTTTCGACGTCAGCGCGCCCACGGGACAGAGGTCCACGGTGTTGAGCGTGTAGTTGTTGTCGAAGGCGCCTTCCTTCCACGCCGCGATGGTGTTGTACGAACCGCGGTTCACGATGCCGAGCGCATCGTCACCGACGATGTCCTTCGTGAAACGGATGCAGCGGGTGCAGAGGATGCAGCGCTCGTCGTCGAGCACGATGCGCGGTCCGAGGTCCACGGCCTTGGGCTTGTGGACCTTCGCCTCGACGAACCGGCTGCCGGCTTGGCCGTGCTGCACGGAATACTCCTGCAACTTGCATTCGCCGGCCTGGTCGCAGATGGGGCAGTCGAGCGGATGGTTGATGAGCAGCGACTCGAGCACCGCCTCGCGCATCTGCTTCGTCGCGGGCGAATCCGCGTAGATCTCCATGCCCGGGGAGATCGGCGTGGCGCAGGCGATGGCACCGCGGGGCGTGCCGGGCTCGTAGGGAAGGACCGATTTGGCGATCTTGGGCGAACCGTCCTCGTTCAACACCGGCTTGCGGTCCGGTCCCATCGCCGGCGTGCCGAACTCGACGAGGCACATGCGGCAGTTGCCGGCGATGGGCAGTTTGTCGTGGTAACAGTAGTGCGGGATGTCCACGCCGGCGCAGCGCGCGGCCTGGAGCATCGTCGTGGCCTGCGGCTTGCCCTGCCAATCGGGCATGGTCTTGGGCACCTGCAGGGTCTTGCCGTTGACCTTGAGGGTCATCGTTTCCACGGGCGGCGCCGGGGCGGGCGCGGGCTTCGTCTCGGTTGTGGGTGCGGCGGACATTGTGTCAACTCAATCGATGCTTCCAGTAATCGGGATGCCGGTGCAGATGGGCAACGGCAACGACCGTGATGCGGTTTGGCTCGACAGCAAACAACAAGCGATACGGAAACCGCGCCAACCGGATGCCACGGACGGTTTTTGAACCGCGGTAAAGCCCGAAACGCAACGGGTCGGCGGCGAGCTGGTCCACCGCCGCGTCCACATTGTCCAAGAAGTCGGAACCGAGTCCGGTTTGCTGTTCATCGTAGTATCGTGCGGCCTCCACCATTTCGGCGTCGGCCTCGCGTTCAAGGCCGACCTTCATCGGGCCAACCGCTTGCGGGCATCCCGCACCGCTAGTTTCGCGCCTCGGGAAGTCGTCCTGCCTTCCTTCAGGTTGTCGAGGCGCCGCTCGGCGGTTTCTTTCCACGCATCCTCTACCTCGGGCTTCACCGGCTCGTCCTCCAGGCTCACGAGGAGACGATGCGCCAGCTCAGCCCGTGCACGGAGCGGGAGGCTGAGGGCTTCGACACAAATCTTCAGTGCGTTCGTGCTCATGTGGCCGATCTTTCAGGACTGCGGGCTGGGCGCTAGTTTCATCGCGTGCACGGGGCCGGCACCTTTCTGGGCCAAGGCTTCGTCCGCCGCGCCCTTCGCCTCGAACTCGTCCTTGAACTTCTTCACGAAGCTCAGCACCGGCCATGCCGCGGCCTCACCGAAGGCGCAGATGGTGCGGCCCTGGATGTTCTGCGCGATGTGCGCCAAGTATTCCGCGTCCTCCTTGCGTCCTTTGCCGTGGCTGAGGCGGTGCAGGCCCTTGGCAAGCCAGAGAGCGCCTTCGCGGCAGGGCGTGCATTGGCCGCAGCTCTCGTGGGCGTAGAACTCGGACAAGTTCGCCAGCGTGTCGACCATGCTGCGCGAATCGTCGAGCACGATGATCGCGCTGGAACCGGACATCGTGCCGGCCTGCTGGAGCGAATCGAAATCGTAGGGCAGGTCGAGCATCGGCACGTCCACCTTGGTCATCTGGCCGTCCGCGCCCTTGCGGTTCAGCTTGAAGACCTCGCCGGCCTTCAGGACCTTCGACGACGAGCCGCCGGGGATGACCGCCTTCAACGAGCGTCCCGCCTTCAGGCCGCCGCCGAAGTTCGGGTCGTTGATGAGCTCGCCGATGGTGACCTTGCCGACCTCGATCTCGTAGTAACCGGGGCGCTGGACGTCGCCGCTCAGGCTCACGATGCGTGTGCCCGTGTTGTTGGGCGTGCCGATCTTGGCGTAGTTCGCCGCGCCCATCGTGACGATGTGCTTCACGTGGCACAGCGTCTCCACGTTGTTCACGATGGTCGGGCACATGTAGAGCCCGAGCACCGCGGGGAAGTACGGCGGCTTGATGCGCGGATACGCCCGCTTGCCTTCGAGCGACTCGATCAGGCCGGTCTCCTCGCCGCAGATGTAGGCGCCGGCGCCCCGGTGGACGTAGATCTCCAGGTCGTGGCCGCTGCCGAGGATGTTCTTCCCGAGGAAGCCCGCCGCGCGGGCCTCGGCGAGCGCCTTCTCCAGCAGCTTCGCGCCTTGGGGCATCTCGCCGCGGATGTAGATGTAGGCGAGCTTCACGTCGTTCGCCCAGCAGGAGATGACCATCCCCTCGATCAGCTGGTGCGGATCTTTGTGGATGATCTGGCGGTCCTTGAACGTGCCGGGCTCGGATTCGTCGGCGTTGCAGATCAGGTAGATCGGCTTGCCGCTGCGCCGGTCGACGAAGCTCCACTTGAGGCCGGCGCTGAACCCGGCGCCGCCGCGGCCGCGGAGGCCGGAGGCCTTGACGTCCTCGCGCACGACTTCCTTGGGAGTGAGCTTCTTGCCGTCGGGCAGGTCTCGCGGCGCGGTGGCGAGCGCCAGCTTGAGCGCTTCGTAGCCGCCATGGCGCACGTAGCACGCGATGTCCGGGGTGTAGCCCGGTGCGTCGACGTGCTTCAGGATCAATTTGAACTGTTCCGGCATGGCAATGCTTGACTCAGAAGTTTCCCTGACTAGCGTCTGCGCTCTTCGGTCTGCCCGATGGTGTAACGGTAGCACAGCAGATTCTGAATCTGCTTGTCATGGTTCAAATCCATGTCGGGCAACAATCTCATTTCCCGGTCCTCAGGATGTCGTCCGCCTTCGCGGCGGTGACCTTCTCGTGCAGGTCCTCGTTGACCAGCACCACCGGAGCCGAACCGCACGCGGCGAGGCATTCCACGAACTCCACCGTGAACTTCCCGTCGGATGTCGTCTGCGGCGCGTGCGCGTGGGCATCGAGCCCGAGCTTCTCGCAAAAATGGGCGCGCACCTCCGCGCTGCCCGCCAAGGCGCAGCTGAGTGTGCGGCAGACCTTCACGTGCGTCTTCCCGAGCGGCTGCTGCCGGAACATC
Source organism: Verrucomicrobiota bacterium (assembly GCA_038226425.1). Lineage (GTDB taxonomy): Bacteria > Verrucomicrobiota > Verrucomicrobiia > Limisphaerales > UBA9464 > CAIVQB01. The sequence continues at coordinate 3,157 of JBBRQL010000093.1, read as the reverse complement.
GGGTAGAACGTCACGAGCTCGTGGACGTTGATGGGCATCAGGCCGAGCTTGCGCGCGGTCCATTCGACCGCTTCGTCGGAGATATGGCCGAAATGCTCCTGCAGCGCGTGCAGGAACATGAGCGACGCGCTCCGCTTCTGCGGATAACGCGTCGTCAGCTCGTCGAGGCGGGCTTCCAGTGGTGCGGGGACGGCAAAGCTCATCGCAGAAGGTCGGTTAGCGGTCGCACTCGCCCATCACGAAATCGAACGAGCCGAGGATCGACACCACGTCGCTCATCAGGTGGCCCGGGAGCACCGCGGGCAAGATGCTCAGGTTCACGAAGGACGGGGCGCGGATCTTCAGCCGGTGGGGCGTGCCGCCGCCGCGGCTGTCGATGTAGAATCCGAGCTCGCCCTTCGGGTTCTCGGCGCCGAAGTAGATCTCGCCCGGAGGCGCGTCCACGCCCTGCGTCACCAGCATGAACTGGTGGATCAGCTCCTCCATGCCGGTCATCACCTTCTGTTTCGGCGGCAGCACGGTCTTGCCGTCGGCGATGTTGACCGGTTCCTTCGACTGGTTGTCGGCGCCGCCGGGTAGCTTGTCGAGGCACTGGTGGAGGATGCGCACGCTCTGCCGCATCTCTTCCATGCGGACAAGATAGCGGTCGTAGCTGTCGCCCACCGAGCCGACCGGGATGTCGAACTCGAGGTCCTTGTAGACGAGGTAGGGGGAGGCCTTGCGTACGTCGTAGTCCACGCCGCTACCGCGCAGGTTCGGGCCGGTCAGACCGTAGTCGATGGCCAGTTCCCGGGAGATGACGCCGACGTCCTTGGTGCGGTCGACCCAGATGCGGTTACGGGTCAGCAACGTCTCGGATTCGGCGATGTTGACGACGACCTCGTCGAGGAACTTGCGCACCTGGCCGACCCAGCCCGGGGGCAGGTCGCGCATCAAGCCGCCGATGCGGGTGTAGCTGGTGGTGAAGCGCGCGCCGGTCAGCGATTCGCAGAGGTTGTAGATCTTCTCCCGCTCCGTGAACGTGTGGAGGAAGACGGTCAGCGCGCCGACATCCATCGCAAACGCGCCGAGCCCGAGCAGATGCGCCGAGATGCGGGCCAGCTCGCAGCAGATGACGCGGATGTACTGACAGCGCGGCGGGAGCAGTTGGTCGATGCCCATCAGTTTCTCGACGGCGAGGGCGTACGCGACGTTGTTGGCGAGAGGCGCGAGGTAATCCAGCCGGTCCGTGTAAGGGATGAACTGGGTGTAGGTCATGTTCTCGGCGATCTTCTCGTCGCCGCGATGCAGATAACCGACGTCGGGCACGGCACGGGTGATGGTCTCGCCGTCCATCTCGATGATGATCCGCAGCACGCCGTGCGTGGACGGATGCGACGGGCCCATGTTGAGCACGAGCTTGTCGCCCTGGATGTCGCGCAGCTCGTCAGGGGGCGCGGACGCGGCGGCCTGCGCCGATCGGGCGGCCGTGTCACGGAATTCGATGGTCTCGGTGGCCATGGCTTGGATCACTCCGGCGTCCGCGCGCGCGGCTCGCGCGCGATGCTGCCCTTGGCGCCCGCCACGGTGACGAACGGCCCGCCCTCGAGCGGCGCCGTCCGCGTGAACGCGGTCTCCGGCAGCTCCGTCGGCTTTCCAGCCAACGGGAAATCTTTGCGCAACGGGAAGTACGGATAGCCCTCCCACATAAGGATCCGGCGGAGGTCGGGATGCCCGGCGAAGCGGATGCCCATCATGTCGTACACCTCGCGCTCGTGCCAATCAGCCGTGCGCCAGACGGTGCTCACGGTCGGCAGCTCCGACTTCTCCTCGCCCACCTCGGCCTTGAGCCGCAGATGCGCGCCGTGGCCGATACCGTAGAGCTCGTAGACCACCGTCCAGCGCGGGTCGGTGCCGTAGTTGTCCACGCTGCTGAGGTCGAGCAGCATGTCGAACCCTAGCGCCTTCTTGGCGTGGGCGCAGACCTCGGCGATGCGATCGGCGTCGGCGACCTTGAGCGTCGTCTCGCCGCGGAACTCGGTCGGGGTGGAAAGGAGCCCGGGGAACGCTTCCTGGAGGCGGACGGCCAGTTCGAGAGGGGTGGGCACGGGACCTAGGATCGGTTCAGGGGTGGACGACCTCGCCTTTTTCGCCCAGCTCGATGCCGAGGCTGCCGTACTTCGCCGGCGCGACGTCGCGTTTCAGGTTCCAGACGGTGCGTTCCTTGGCCACGATGCCCTGGAGCTTGATCAGCGCGTCGAGCAACGCCTCCGGGCGTGGAGGACAACCGGCGACATAGACATCCACCGGCAGGATGTTGTCGACGCCCTGGAGCACCGCATAACTGCGGTACATGCCGCCGGTCGAGGCGCAGGCGCCCATGGCGATGACCCACTTGGGCTCGGCCATCTGCTCGTAGATGCGGCGGACGGCGAGGGCCATCTTGTAGGTGACGGTTCCGGCCACGATCATCACGTCCGATTGGCGGGGCGAGAAGCGCATCACCTCGGAGCCGAAGCGAGAGATGTCGAAACGGCTCGCGCCCACGGCCATCAGCTCGATCCCGCAGCAGGCGAGGCCCATGGGCATGGGCCAGAGCGAGTTCTTGCGGAACCAGTTCAGAGCCGCGTCCACGGTGGTGTGGACGACCTCGCCCTCGACCTTCGAGTTGTAGCCTACCTCGGTGACGTTCGGCGCACTGGCATCGGCGTTCGCGCTCATAAAAACAGAAGAGCCGGCGGGAAATCCTGCCGGTGCGCGGAGCTTGGGATCAGCGTTTCCGGGCGGCAAGCCGGTTTTGTGATTTTTTTCACAATCTCGGCGGATACGTCGGTGAACGGTGAAAGCAGGCGCGGACACCGCCCGCAGACAAACTGGCACGCCCCGATCCAAAGCGACCGAGGGCCGCTCTCAATCCCAGTCTCACGGACTTGGCCCCCGACGACGAAGCGCTGCAAGCGCGGCTGAAGTTTGCCTGGGCTGAAGCACGGCGAGGCCCAGGTTCTCGAAGCAAAGGCGATGAGGGCTGCAAGCCCGCCTGAGTTTCAGCCCTGCGGGCCTGGAGATCTTTCCCGATGCGTCACCTAGCAGCCTGTCGGACTTAGCTCAAGTTTGCTGGGATTAGTGGTGAGGGTAGCGGCTCTGGCGGCTGGGGAGAAGTGCGGCGGACAACTGGGGG
>JBBRQL010000092.1:0-15268 GCA_038226425.1 Verrucomicrobiota bacterium | reverse complement strand
CCAATGTCGACTCATAGAGCCGCTTTTATCACCCGGGAGGCTGCCGCCGACCTCACGAAGACCGACCCGCGGATACGCCTCCAGTGGCCGCCTTGCACCCCTCACGGCCCCGTGAACCAGCTGCAAACCAGGACACCCATGTTGGCGGCAGGCACAACTCAGGCTCTGAGCCGGAACCATTCAGTCAAAGGTTTTTGGGGAACGGGTTCGCCGGGCACGTACCTTCCGGTGGGTGCATCCTCGTGCCGAAGCTCGGCGGCAAGTTGCCGCCGAGAACGGCCAGGTTGGCCGTTCCCCCCGGAACAGGTCGCATGGTCCCGGCTCAGTCTCTCTCTCGGCCGTCCGATCGGCCCCGGCACATCGCTGAGCGACGGCATGGGGATGGCGCTACGACCCCTACCAGGGTCGAGGTATTGGCGATTCGGTCCGGGGTGTCGTTGCTGCGCTCTTCAACCCTTGGCCAATGGCTGGCAAGCCTCCGGCTTGCGGGGATGAGGCGACGCGGACGTGACCGTCCGCGCTCCGATTGCCGCGTCCGTCTCAGCCGGGACGATGCCATCGCACCTCACGGCGACATCCGCCGGACAACGTAGCACAGGCGTCTCGCCTGTTCCGGACGTCGTGGGCTGTCCCCACCAGAGGGTGGACAGGAGATTTCTCTGAGTTCAGACATCCAACGGGGCTGCTGTTGCGGCCAAGGCAGGCGAGACGCCTGTGCTACGTTGGACTCCAACCCCATCGTCCCGCCTCAGATGCCCTCGGCGTAGGACATCTGGTGCGCCACGGAGGCCTCGGGCGGCAGCGCGTCGCCTTCGCGGGAGAGGACGCGGTACTCGCGGATCTGGAAGCTGACCTCGCGGTCCTCCTCCAGGCCGAGCCGGTTGAACTCCTCCTTGGTGATGCGTGCGCGGATGACGAGGCCGCTCGGCGTCTCCAGCTCCAGGCGCAGCAGCACGCCGAGGAAGTATACGTGCTTGAGCGTCGCCCGGTGGCGGTGCTCGCCGAGATTGGACGAGACCTGGACCGCGTAGGGCCGGAAACCGATGCGGATCGTGCGGCCCTCGGCGGCGCCGTGCGCGGGGAAGGACAGTTCGGCGAGGCGCGCGTGGCCGTCGCGGACGGTGAGCTCGAGAACGTTCATCACGCCGATGAAGCGGGCGACGAACTCGTTCTCGGGCTGCTCGTAGACTTCGCGCGGCGTGCCGATCTGCTCCAACCGACCGCGGCTGAAGATGACGATGCGGTTGCTCACCTCGAGCGCCTCTTCCTGGTCGTGGGTGACGAAGACGGTCGTGACGTCGAGGTCGTCGTGGAGCTGCACCAGCCATTCGCGGAGCTCCTGGCGGATCTTGGCGTCGACCGCGCCGAAGGGCTCGTCGAGCAGCAGCACGCCGGGTCGCGGCGCGAGCGAGCGGGCGATGGCGACGCGCTGTCGCTGGCCGCCGGAGAGCTGGTGCGGGTAGCGCCGCGCGAGGCCGTCGAGGCCGAAGAGCTTGAGCAGCTCGCCGACGCGGTCGGCGATGTCGGTCTTCTTCCACTTCTTGATCTTCAGGCCGAAGGCGATGTTGTCGAAGACGCTCATCGTCTTGAACAGCGCGTAGCCCTGGAACACGAAGCCGATGTTGCGCTGTTGCACGCTGACGTCGTTCACGCGCTGGCCGCGGATGAAGAGGTCGCCCGAGGTGGGGACCTCGAGGCCGGCAATCATGCGGAGCACGGTCGTCTTGCCGCCGCCGCTGGGCCCGAGCAGCGCGACGAGCTCGCCCTCGCCGACGGTGAACGAGACGTCGCTGACGGCGGGGACGTCGCCGAAGCGCTTGGTGATGTTGCGGAGTTCGATGCTCATTTGTCTTGAAACCACAGATGGACACGGATGGACACAGATCGTCCCCCGTGGCGTCTGCATCTGTGTCTATCTGTGTCCATCTGTGGTCAGGTCTTCGGTCTGTGCTTGTTCCAATCCGCTCGCCTGCCGGTGCTCCAGCCAGGTCTTCACGCCCAATGTCACGAGCGCGAGCAGCGCGAGCAGGCTGGCCACGCCGAAGGCCGCGGCGGCGTTGTACTCGTTGTAAAGCTTCTCGACGCGCAGCGGCATCGTCTCGCTCAGACCGGACACGCGTCCGCTCACGACGGCCACCGCGCCGAACTCGCCCATCGCCCGGGCGTTGCAGAGGATCACGCCGTAGAGCAGGCCCCATTTCACGCTGGGCAGCGTGACATGCCAGAAGGTCTGGAACCCGCTCGCGCCGAGCGTGAGCGCCGCCTGCTCCTGGTCGCTGCCTTGCGCCTGCATCAGCGGGATTAGCTCGCGCGCCACGAACGGGAAGGTGATGAAGAGCGTCGCCAGCACGATGCCCGGGACGTTGAAGATGATCTTCATGTCGTGCGCGTCGAGCCACTCCCCGAGATAGCCCTGGAGGCCGAAGAGCACGACGAACATCAGGCCGGCCACGACGGGCGAGACGGAGAAGGGGAGGTCGATCAGCGTCAGCAACAGCGCCTTGCCCTTGAAATCGAACTTGGCGACCGCCCAGGCCGCGACCACGCCGAACACGCAGTTCAACGGCACGCTGATCCCCGCGACGAGCAGCGTCAGCCGGATCGACGCCCAGGTGTCCGGCTCGGCCAGCGCGCGGAAGTACGAGCCGAAGCCTTTGCTCAGTGCCTGGTAGAAGACGTTGGCCAGCGGCAGCACGAGGAACATGCCGGCGAAGAGCAGCGCGATGGTGATCAGCGTCCACTTCACCAAGGGCGATTCCTCGGCGCCGCGCTGGGATTTCGCGGTGGCAGGGAGACGGGACTTTGCGATGGCGGACAAGGGGTGGTGGATAGAAGGGTGAGAGGATGGTGGATGGAAAGAGCCCCGGGTCGTCCCCTCAAGCCGGATCGAGCCGGGATCTGCGGAGACCGCTGAGCATCTTGCCTAGCTCTTCGGCAGCGGCGTAGAGCTCCTTGAACTCGGTGCCGGTCAGATGACCTTGGCGGCGTCCGATGAAGGCTTGCGACACGATCTCGAAGACCGAGCCGGTCGCGATCTCCAGGAAGCGCGCGAAGTCCGCCTTGGAGAAACGGCTGCTGCCCTCCGCGATGTTGGAGGAGACCGGGACAGCGGCGCGGCGCATCGGGTTCGTCAGCCCGAACCGTTCGTCCGCCGGGAATGTCTTCGTCACGCGATAGACCAGGTCGGCGAGATCGATCGCCTTCTGCCATGTCTCCAGCCGTTCAAAGGTGAACATCCTGTCCTTTCATTTTCATGGTTTGCCAGATCGTTGCGTGTGATCCCATCCACCATCCGCTCTCGCTTCTATCCACTACCGCTCGAACCGCGATGCCCAGCGCTCGAGCGCGTTGATGCCGATGAGCAGGGTGAACGAGAACACGAGCATCACCACCGCCAGCGCCATGGCGCCGGTGTAGTCGTATTCTTCGAGCCGGTGAACGATGAGCAGCGGCGTGATCTGGCCCTCGAAGACCTTGTTGCTGGAGATGAAGATGACCGAGCCGTACTCGCCGATCGCCCGGGCGAACGACAGCGCGAAACCCGTCAGCAGCGCCGGCGTCAACGTCGGCACGATGACGGTGAAGAACGTGCGGAGGCGTCCCGCCCCGAGCGTGGCCGCGGCTTCCTCGGTCTCCCGGTCGAGGTTCTCCAGCACCGGCTGGAGCGTGCGGACCACGAACGGCAGCCCGACGAAGGTGAGCGCGACGACGATGCCGAGCCACGTGTACGCGACCTTGATCCCCAGCGGCACGAGGAAGCGTCCGAGCCAGCCGTTTTCAGAGAAGAGGTCGGCGAGCGTCAGGCCGGCGACCGCCGTGGGCAGCGCGAAGGGGAAATCCACCAGCGCGTCGAGCAGCCGGCGCCCGGTGAACTCGTAGCGCGCCAAGACCCAGGCGAGCAGCGTGCCGAAGACGGCGTTCAGCACCGCCGCGGCGAGCGAGGCGCCGAAGGTGAGTCGGTACGTCGCCAGCGCGACGTCCGCGGTCGCGAGCTTCCAGAACTCCGCCCACGTCATGTGCGTGACCACGCGGAGCGACAGCGCGCCCACGGGGATGAGCACCAGCAGGGCGAGGTAGATCACCGTGTAGCCGAAGGTCAGGCCGAAGCCGGGCAGCGGACTGGATCGTTTGAACGCCATCAGCGGATACTCGGGTTCTGCCGGACACGAGGACGCGTCCTCATGCCTGCGGCGGTTGTCTTCGGTCGGTCCATGCCCGGTGATGTCATCGTTGTCCGCACTGGATCGGATCAGAGCCTGTTGGCAAACCCACCATAGGGCGTGGAATGGGCGTGGGACAGGCTTCCAGCCCGCGGTCGAAAAGGAAACCAGCGCGGGCTGGAAGCCCGCCAGCAGACAGGCAGGATGCCTGTCCCACTTTTCAAACAGGCCCTTAGCCGGAACCATGCAGTCAAAGGGTGGGTGGAACGGGCCACCGGCCCGTTTGGGCGGGCTACCAGCCCGCCGCTTTGGGTGCGCCGGGCACGCACCATCCGTTGGGTGCGTCCTTGTGCCGAAGCTCGGCGGCAAGTTGCCGCCGAGAACGGCCAGGTTGGCCGTTCCACCCTGATCCATCTGCATGGTTCCGGCTTAGATGTCCTGCGCTCTTCCGACTGAAGATAACGGTGTCCGGCGAGGATCGTCTCCATCGCAGGTTCTGCGGCGTCTCCAGCGTCAGCTCGAACGACCAAGCTGAACGGCCGACCAAGGTACGCGAGTTCTCGGCGCTGTGAGCGAGGTGCGCGAGCAGGCGTCCGGGGGAGCGTGGCGGTCATGGCGATGGAGGTGCGGGACCGGTGCCGGTTCAAGGTCTCCGGGCCTGGATCTGGTCGTAGGTGCCGCCGTCGGCGAAGTGTTCCTTGTGCGCCTTGGCCCAGCCGCCGAAGACCTCGTCGATGGTGAAGAGCTTCAGCTTGGGGAACCCGTCGGCGAAGCGCGCGGCGACCGCGGCGTTGCGCGGGCGGTAGTGGTTCTTGGCGATGATCTCCTGGCCGGCATCGGTGTAGAGGAATCCGAGATAGGCCTTGGCGACCTCGGCGGTGCCGCGCTTCTTGGCCACCTTGTCGACGACCGCGACCGGGGGCTCGGCGAGGATGCTCTCGCTCGGCGCGACGACCTCGAACTTGCCTTCGACGAACTCCTTCATGGCGAGCACGGCCTCGTTCTCCCAAGTGATCAGCACGTCGCCGATCCCGCGCTGGACGAAGGTCGTCGCCGCGCCGCGGGCACCGGTGTCGCGGGTGGTCACGTTCTTGAAGAGCTTGGCGAGGAAATCCTTCGCCGAGGTTGGCGTGCCGCCGGGTTGGTGCAGCGCCCAGCCCCAGGCCGCCAGATAGTTCCAGCGCGCGCCGCCGCTGGTCTTGGGATCCGGGGTGATGACGCCTACGCCCGGGCGGACCAAGTCGCCCCAATCCTTGATGCCCTTCGGATTCCCCTTCCGGACGAGGAACACGATGGTCGAGGTGTAGGGCGTGGAATTCTCGGGCAGGTGTTTCTGCCAGTCCTTGGGCAACCGGCGGCTGCGCTCCGCGATCGCGTCGATGTCGTAGGCGAGCGCGAGCGTGACGATGTCGGCGTCGAGACCGTCGATGACGGCGCGGGCCTGCCTGCCGGATCCGCCGTGGGATTGGCGCACGATGACGGTGTCGCCGGTCCTGGCCTTCCATTGCTCGGAGAAGGCCTTGTTGACCGCGTTGTAGAGCTCGCGCGTCGGGTCGTACGAGACGTTGAGCAGCGTGATCTCCTTGGCGAGCGCGCTGGTGAGCGCGGCAGCGGCAAGGAGGACGGTGAAGAATCGTTTCATGGGCGGGAGAGGGCGCGATGCGCGGATGCGCCGGAACCAGAAGCAGATCTAGGCGCGGTCAGGGCCAACGTTCAGGTCAGGCAGCAGATGGGGTCATCGGATTGAGGCGACCTATGCGCGCAGAGCGACGAGCCAGTCCGGCTGACGGGTGGCTGCGGTTCCGCGGGCGGAAAAATCCGTCGAGATGAGGTGCGTTTCGGTCACGACTTCGGCGAGTAAATCTTTAAACTACACCAAGTCAATAGAGTTTTAATTGTAACTGCGTGAACGTGGTTGGGAATGTCGTCTTGAACGTTGATTTCAGGCGCAAATGTTCTTGGAACGCACGGTTGATCAAATCTTGATGAACTGAGTCAAGAATCTATCCTGAAGGCCGATGAAGCTGTCCGTCCGCGGCGAATATGCCCTGCGCGCGCTCCAGGTCTTGGCGCGGCATGCGGGCGAAACGGTCGTCCCGATGCAGACAATCGCGACCGAGCAGAACATCCCGCGGCGGTTCTTGGAGCAGATCCTCCACGGGCTGAAGGCGGCCGGCGTGGTCGAGAGCCGGCGAGGGGTCGCGGGTGGATATCGGTTGGCCCGGCCGGCCTCGGAGATCCCGCTGGCGACGATCATCCGGCACGTCGATGGCGCGCTCGCTCCGTTGAGTTGCGTGAGCCACCAGTTCTACGAGAAATGCTCGTGCCCGGACGAGGCCCGGTGCGCGTTGCGATCGGTGATGAAGGAGGTCCGCGACACCGTCGCCGCGATGATGGAGCGGATGACCCTCGCCGATCTGGTCGCGCGGGCGGAAACGCTCCAGGCGCAGCCCATGGAGCCGGTCGACTTCGTGATCTGACCCGCGTCCAAGGCCGGCGGAGGTGCCGTCGGCATCGCGGTCCATCGTGACGCGAACTTCGTTTGCCGGTCCATCCCCGGGGACCTACTGGTGGCGCCCATGAATTACAACGCTCCCGACCTGACCCTCCATCCTCCCCGCAGCGCCCGTGTGAAGCTCGGCGGCTTCGTCATCCTGCCCCGGATGATCGACAAATGCCGCGCTGCGCTCGTCGGCAAGAACGGCGAGTACCATTACGACTGCCCGCTCGACAAACGGTTGCTCCGCTTCGCCGGTATCACCGCCGATGCTTTCAAGGCCGAGGTCGCGACGGGCAAGGGCGATGGCGAGCTGCTCGCATGGATCGAGGCCGGCTCCACGACCAAGCCGAGCGAGTGGGAGGTCGAGCAATGGAGCGCATTCCAATCCGGCCGCATCGTGACCGACGTGGAGACGCGCGATTTCTACAACGGCTTGCACAAGCAGTACGGCGAGAAGCGCGAGGACATCGGCACGTGGTTCGAGCTGCTCGACCTCGATGATTACGTGAGCTACGGCGGCAAGGCCTGAAGCTCCGCCGACATCCCCGGCCCGCGTCCTCCGTGGCGCGGACCGGGTCGCGGCTCGACGCCCTTCGGTGCCATCTGCTACCAACCGGCCGTGCGTTCCGAACTGCTGGGTTCCATCCGCCGCATCGTCGTCAAGCTGGGCACCGGCGTCCTCACGGACAGCCGCAAGCGCCCGGACCAGGTGCAGTTCGCGCAGCTGGTGGCGCAGATCGCGGCGTTGCGCGCGGCCGGCAAAGAGGTCGTGCTCGTCACCTCCGGCGCGGTCGGCGCCGGCATGGGCGTGCTCGGCCATGAACAGCGACCCGCCGCGCTCGCCGAACGGCAGGCCTGCGCCGCGGTCGGGCAATCGCGCCTGATGGCGATGTACGAAGGGCTCTTCCGCCACTACGAGCTGGCGGTCGGCCAGGTGCTGCTCACCCACGAGGACCTCGCGGACCACACGCGGCATCTCAACGCCCGCAACACGTTGCTCACGCTGCTCAAGCACGGCGTGGTGCCCATCATCAACGAGAACGACGCCGTGTCCGTCACCGAGCTGAAGTTCGGCGACAACGACAAGCTCTCCGCCCTCGTCGCCAGCCTTCTTCCCGCCGACCTGCTGGTCATCCTTACGACGGCCGACGGGCTGCTCCAAGATTTCGGGCGACCGACCGAGAAGCGGCTCACGGTCGTGGAGCGCATCGACGACGCCATCGAGGACATGGCCGGCGGCACCACCAGCGTCACCGCGACCGGCGGCATGGCCACGAAGATCCTCGCGGCGAAGACGGTCGTGCGCTCGGGCATCCCGCTCGTGATCGCGCCCGGACGGAAGTTCGACGTCCTGGCCCGCATCCTCGCCGGCGAGGACGAAGGCACGTTCTTCGTGCCGGACCCGGCGCGGCTCTCGAGCCGGAAGCGCTGGATCGCCTTCTACCATCACGCGGCGGGCGCGCTGGTCGTCGACGACGGCGCGAAGCGGGCGCTCCGCGACCAGTCGCGTAGCCTGCTCGCGCCGGGCATCAGCCGCGTCGAAGGCGAGTTCGGCGTCGGCGACGTCGTGCGCATCTGCGACACCGCCGGACACGAGTTCGCCCGCGGCCTCGCCCGCGTCGGCGCCGCCGGACTCCGCGCCGGAGCGGCTTCCCGGAAAGAAGTCGTCCACCGCGACGACCTCGTGATCCTGTGAACCCCAGCCCGACCGGAGCCGCTCCCGCCTGGTCTGCTGCCTTCGACTGATTACTGATTACTGATTACTGACCACTGACCACGCCCCTCGAAACTCCCATGCCCAAGCCTCCGTCCAAGAAACTTCCGCCCATCCGCCAGCTGCTCGAGATCATGGCCGCCCTGCGCGCGCCGGACGGTTGCCCTTGGGACCGCGAGCAGGACCACCGGACGCTGCGTTGGCACGCGGTCGAGGAAGTCTACGAGCTGCTCGACGCCGTCGAGGCGGGCGACGACCACGAGATGGCCGAGGAGCTCGGCGACCTGCTGCTCCAGGTCGTCTTCCACGCGCAGCTCGGACGCGAGCGCGACGCCTTCGACTTCGACGCCGTCTGCCAGCGTCTCGTGGACAAGCTGGTCCGCCGGCATCCGCACGTCTTCGGCGACGTGAAGGTCGCGGGCATCGACCAGGTGTGGGCCAACTGGGAGCAGATCAAGCGCGGCGAGAAAGCCGGCTCGAAGCATGAGCGCAAGTCGGCGCTCGACGGCATCCCGGCCCGCCTGCCGGCCCTGATGCGCGCGCAGAAGCTCGTCAAGAAAGCCGCCAAGGCGGGCCTCGCGGTCGATGACATCGAGACGCGTTCCGAGAAGACCGGACGTCCTGCGACCAAGCGCGACGTGGCCCAGGCGTTGTTCTTCATCGCCCAGCATTGCCAGACCGCCGGATGGTCCGCCGAAGAGCTGCTCCGCCAGGAGACGAAGCGGCGTGAACAGGAGTGGCGCAAGGCCGAGCGCAAGGCGGCCAAGACCGCCAAGCAAGCCAAGGCCTGACCCGATTCCGCTGTGTCCGTCGACGCCGCTGTGGTCCAATCCAACGTCATCTCGCGCACATGAACGACCCTCGCTACGCCAAGCTCGCCGACCTGCTCATCAACTATTCCTGCGACCTCCAGAAGGGGGAGCGGATCCTGCTCGACCTCGTCGACGTGCCAGACGAGATGGGCGTCGCCTTGATCCGCGCGGCCCGCAAGGCCGGCGGCACGCCGTTGGCCGAGGTGCGCCATTCGCGCATCAACCGCGAGCTGGTCCGCGGCACCGACGAGGCCCACGCCAAGACCGTGCGCGACATCGATCTGGCGCGGATGAAGAAGATGCAGGCCTACCTCGCCATCCGCGGCGCGCACAACGCGAGCGAATCGGGCGACGTCCCGGCGGACAAGCTGCAGATGTACTCGAAGACGCTCCGCCCGGTGCTCGACCAGCGCGTGAACAAGACCAAGTGGTGCGTGCTCCGCTGGCCCACGCCCTCGATGGCGCAGGCCGCCAACATGAGCACCGAGGCGTTCGAGGATTTCTACTTCGACGTCTGCACGATGGATTACCGCAAGATGGCCAAGGCGATGGCGCCGCTCGTGGACCGCATGGCCAAGGCCGACCAGGTCCGCCTCGCCGCGCCCGGCACCGACCTCCGCTTCAGCATCAAGGGCATCGGCGCCAAGCCGTGCGAGGGCACGCGCAACATCCCGGACGGCGAGGTCTTCTCCTGCCCGGTGAAGGATTCGGTCGAAGGTGTGATCGCCTTCAACACGCCGACGCTCTATTCGGGCACGAAGTTCGAGGGCATCCGGCTCGAGTTCAAGGCGGGCAAGATCGTGAAGGCGACCGGCTCCAACGAGAAGAAACTGAACGAGATCCTCGATACCGACGCCGGTGCCCGCTACATCGGCGAGTTCAGCCTCGGCTTCAACCCGCACATCCAGTCGCCGATGTGCGACATCCTCTTCGACGAGAAGATCGCCGGTTCGCTGCACTTCACGCCGGGCCAGGCGTACGAGGACTGCGACAACGGGAACCGCTCGGCCGTCCACTGGGACATGGTGCTCATCCAGCGGCCCGAATGGGGCGGCGGCGAGGTGTGGTTCGACGGCGAGCTGGTCCGCAAGGACGGCCGTTTCCTGCCCAAGAAACTGCTCGGTCTGAATCCCGAGAAGCTGCGATAGAGCCGCGGCCGGCGCGGCCGGGAGCAGCTGAGAGCAGCTGGGAGCGCGGACTTTCCAGTCCGCAGCACGACGGACGTGACATGATGCGACGACTGGTTTCCAGCGGCGCGACCGGGCGAGGACTGGGGTGCGATTGGAGATGGCGGACCGTTGTGGGAGAGAAAACGCTGGCTGGAACGGGGAGTGCAGCGGTAAGGCCAGTTGCGGACCTTCTTCCTGTCGCGTGGTAGGGCGAAGCTCCTGCTGAGCCCCTGCGAGTTGACGGACCGCCCTTTGCTCAGCGGCTCGGCAGGAGCCTCGCCCTACCGGCGGTCTCGTTCTTCCTCGGTTCCAGGCCCTATAGGCATGCCTCTCCGTCACTGCTTCCTGTCCGCCACCTCGGATCGGACCCGGTGCATCGTCTCATCGTGGTGGCGAGAGGCTTTGGTCAGCGTGCTGCCAGCATCTTGCTGGCAGGGGCTCGCCGAAGCCGAAGCCGGGGAAATCTTCCTCGCGCGTCTCGGTCCGCACCGTCTGCCGGCGAGACGCACGGCAGCACTCTCTCGCCACCGGCGACCACGGTGCGCCCGATGGCGCCCATCTGGCGGTGATCGCGACGGGCATCACAGGACCGGCCACCTCCACCCTCCCAGGGAGCGCCGCCTCACTCCGGCTTGCTCGCGACCTTGGTGTGGTCGGGACCGGGGACGGCTTTCATCCGCTGGCGCAGCAGGTCGGCGCGGAAGGCGTCGCGCGCCTCGGCATCCAGTTTCTCCGGATGACCGATCTGCAGATGCGCCGGCTGGCTGCACAGGAATAGCTCGTCCACCAGCGACTTCGGGGTGGGGGCGAACATGCCGAGGTCCACGCCCAAGCGCAGAAGGCTGAGCAGGTTCATCGTCTCCTTCGAGGAGATGCTATGGGATTGCGAGAGCACGCCGTAGGCGCGGCCGATGTGGTTGAAGACCACCTTCGGCTTCTCCGCGACCTGCTTCAGGCGCGCGTTCTGCTCGTGCTCGATGATCTGGAGCAGCACCTTGTCGAGCCGCTCGACGATGTCGCTCTCGGATTCGCCGAGCGTCATCTGGTTCGACACCTGGAAGATGTTCCCGAGCGCCTCGGTGCCCTCGCCGTAGAGGCCGCGCACCGCCAGGCCGAGCTTGTTCACCGCCTGGATGATCTGGTTGATCTGCTCCGCGAGCACGAGGCCGGGCAGGTGCAGCATCGCGCTCACGCGGATGCCGGTGCCAAGGTTCGTCGGGCAGGCGGTGAGGAAGCCGTAGCGGTCGGCGTACGCGACCTCGACGCGCTCCTGCAGCGAGCTGTCCACGGCATCGATGGCGAGCCATGCTTGCTTGAGCTGGAGACCGGGCCGCAGCGCCTGCATACGCAGATGGTCCTCCTCGTTGACCATCACGCACACGGTCTCCTCCTGGTTGAGCACGAAGCCGCTGCCGGCGTTCTTGGCGGCGTGCTCGCGCGAGATGAGATGGCGCTCGACGAGCAGCTGCTTGTCCATCGCGCTGAGCTTGTCCATCGCCTCGGCGAACGGCGCGGCACCCATCTGAGGCAATCCTGCCACCGCGGGCATGAGCGCCTCGAACGCCTTCAGTCGATCGGCCTTCTTGGCGTGGCCGGGGAAGGGGAGCCCCTTGAGGTTGCGCGCGAGCCGGACGCGGCTGGAGAACACGATCTGGTCGTGCGGCCCGGTGCGCTTGCAGGCCTCGGCCGGCGTGATGAGGAAATCGAGGACGTTCATGGCTTCACGCTTCTTGCTCCGCGTTCTTCGCCACCTTGAGCGCGTCGCGCAGCGCGGCGGCCTGCTCGAAATCTTCCCGGGCGATCGCGGCCTTCAGGTCGGATTCGATCTTGGTCAGTTTCGCGCGCACGTCGGCGGTGCGGCGGACGGCCGGGGGCACCTTGCCCTTGTGCTGCGTGCCCTTGTGCATGCCCTTGAGCAACGCGTCCAGACCGTCCGCGAAGACCTCGTAGCACTTCGAGCAGCCGAGCCGTCCGCTCTTCTTGAAATCCGCCTGCGTGAAACCGCAGTCCGGGCAGACGACCTCCGCGCCGGTGGCAGTGGTGGCCTCCTCCATCTTCTGCGCCGCGCCGAGCCCGAGCAGGAGGTCGGCGAGCGAGAAGCCCGTGGGGTCGTTCACGCCCTTCTCCTTCGCGCAGGCCTCGCACAGGTCCACCTTCTTGATCTGGTTCTCGACGATCTGGGTCAGGTGGACGGTGGCCGCGGCCTTATTGCAGACTTGGCATCGCATATCGCAGTGGACGCAAATTCAGGTGGAAACAAGGCCAAGTCAAGGCACGCAGCTGCTGGCTGACGGGGACGCGAACGGAAGTGGCGGACAAGGCAGCCGGCGCAGAGTGGCACATGCTCTGTAGAAAACGCCGGCCGGAGAGAGAATCTGGAAAACAGGGAAGCCGGAACGGAGCCCGGTAACGTCAGGCGAAGCCGGCTGGCCACACCACGCTGCCTGCGGCGTCGCGCTCGAAGGGCGCATGCCCGGTCACCGCATGGATCGGCACCCGGCCGTACACGTGCGGGAAGAGTTCTGTGCCGCCGCTGGTGTTCTCCCGCTTCAACGGTGTCCCGCCCAGCTTCGTCTCGTCCACCGCGAGCAGGACGAGGCCGGTCTTCCCGGTGTAGTAGCGGTCCGCGACGCCTTGGACCTGATGGCGCTCGGAGAAATGGATGAACCCTTCGGCGGCGAGATCGGGGCTTGCGAACGAGCCGTCCTGTCGAGCGGCGGCCCAATCGGCGGAGTCGGCGATACGATAGATCATGGAGGATGGGACCGGTTCCAAGACGACCCTTGCGTCCGGACCGGAGGAGACTCGGATCCGCTCCGGACCGGATGCAAGCGTCGGATCGTTCTTTGGTGGGGAGCGTCGGTCGGCAGCGTCGGGGTCGGGTGCTTTTACGCAGCCTTAACAATTCTTCTACCCGGCGCACACACGGGCTTGACGCAGGTCCCTTCCGATGGTGACCGATCGGCGCCGCGACGGGATGGTTGTAATCGCGGGCCGGGTCGGTCGGTCATCTTCGGCACGTCACCCATCATGAACTTGAAGACATCTTTCCGCGGCCTCGGCGCTCTGTTGGCCGTCACGTTGTCAGCGCTCGCGCTGCTTTCCCAGGTGCCGGACGGACCGCCGCGCGGTGGTCCCGGCGGTCCGGATGGCCCCGGGGGCCCCGGCGGGTTCGGTCGGCCAGGTGGCCCAGGAGGACCTGGCGGCCCCGGCGGTCGCGGCGGCGGCCCGATGGGCGGCGTCCAACCGGTGCGCAAGCTGGTGAAGGACTTCGACAAGGACGGCGACGGACGTCTCGACGCCACGGAGCGCAAGGCGGCGCGTGCCCAGGTCGCCAAGGACGCGGTCGAGGGGCGGGGCCGTCGTGGATTCGGCGGGCGCCCCGGCGGCAACCGAATTGAGCCGGCCCAGCCGGGGCCGAAGGTCTCACCGGCCGACGTGAAAAACTATCCGGCCAGCGTCCCGCTCTACGACGCGCAGACGGTCCGGACCTTGTTCTTCGAGTTCGCGGACGCCCATTGGGAGAAGGAGATGGAGGACTTCCACAAGACCGACGTGCTCGTGCCCGCGAAGCTCACGGTCGACGGCAAGACCTACAAGGAGGTGGGCGTCCACTTCCGCGGCATGTCGTCCTACGGGATGGTCTCCGCAGGCCAGAAGCGTTCGCTCAACGTCTCGCTCGATTTTGCCGACGAGAAGCAGGAGCTCTACGGCTACCGCACGCTCAACCTGCTCAACGCGCACGAGGACCCGATCTTCATGCGGCCGGTGCTCTTCTACGACATCGCCCGGCAGTACCTGCCCGCAGCCAAGGCGAACTTCGTGAAGGTGGTCATCAACGGCGAGAGCTGGGGCGTGTACGTGAGCGTCGAGCAGTTCAACAAGGACTTCGTGAAGGAATGGTTCGGCTCGAAGAAAGGCGCCCGCTGGAAGGTTCCCGGCAGCCCCAACGGCCGCGGCAGTCTCGCGTACCTCGGCGACGACGTGGCGGCCTACAAGAAGATCTACGACCTCAAGTCGAAGGACGATCCGAAGGCCTGGGCGGACCTAGTCCACCTGACCCGGGTGCTCAGCGAGACGCCCGCGGACAAACTGGAGGCGGCGCTCGCGCCCATCCTCGACATCGACGGAGCGCTCCGGTTCCTCGCGCTCGACAACGCCCTGATCAACAACGACGGGTACTGGATCCGCACCAGCGACTACAGCATCTTCGAGGACGAGAAAGGCCGGTTCCACATCCTGCCGCAAGATGCCAACGAGACCTTCGTGCGGCCGGGCGGGCCCGGTTTCGGCGGACGCGGGCCCGGTGGTCCTGGAGGTCTTGGAGGTCCTGGAGGTCCTGGAGGTCCTGGAGGTCCTGGAGGTCCCGGCGGTGGCGGCGGGAACATCAAAGGCGTCGAGCTGGATCCGCTGCTCATGGCCGGCAACCCGGACAAGGTGCTGATCTCGAAGCTGCTCGCCGTGCCGTCGCTGCGGTCGCGTTACCAAGCCTACGTCCGCGACATCGCGGAGAAGCATCTCGACTGGGCCAAGCTCGGCCCGATCGCCGAGAAGTACCACGCGCTCATCGCGGCCGATGTGAAGGCCGACACGCGCAAGCTCGAACCGACCGAGGATTTCCTGAAAGGCCTCACCGAAGATGCCGCAAGCGGCAACGGCGGCGGGCCGTTCGGCGGCGCCGGCGCGATCGGGCTGAAGAACTTCGCCGACCAGCGCCGAGCCTATCTGCTGAAAGTGACGCCGGCGGCGAAGTGAACACCGCCAACTCTCTGCGCTAGAGCGGTTTAAATGAAACTGTAGCCGCAAGAGGCGAACCAGTTTTGGGCGTCTTTGGCGGTGACGGAGGCCAAGGCTGAGGCGATGGCGCGGAGGAGTTCCTCGCGGGTCCTGGCCTCGGCGCTCCTGAGTGACTG
>JBBRQL010000091.1:0-15293 GCA_038226425.1 Verrucomicrobiota bacterium | reverse complement strand
GCCGGCCGACCATCCCCGCTCGCTCGCGGCCATCCGGCAGTTCCGCCTGGAGAACCGCGGGTTCCAGTGGCGCCACGAGCTGGCCGGATCCGGCCTGATGTTCCACTGGGGCGTGCTGCTGTGGGTCTTCGCCGTGGCGATATGTTTCCAGATCCAGGGCCATCTGGAGGCCGGCCTGTTCGTATCGGAAGCGGTCCGCGCCGGAGCTTGGTGGCGGGCGTTCACGGCGGTCTGGCTGCATGCGGACCTCGGGCATCTCGCATCGAACGTCGCGGTGGGCACGTTGTTCATCGGTCTCGCCATGGCGCGATACTCGGCCGGGGTCGCCCTGCTCGGCGCTTTGGCTGCCGGTGCCGCTGCGAACGGCTTCGGGCTTGCGTTCCGGCCGGGCGGTTACATCGGCGTCGGGGCCTCGGGCCTGATCATGGGCGCGCTGGGCATGCTCGCCGCGCAGGCCGTGCCGCTCTGGCGCGCCGGGAGGCCGGGCACCAAGGTCGTGCTCATGGGCATGGGCACGGGTTCGCTCTTGTTCGTGCTTCTCGGGGTGGACCCTTCATCGGATGTGCTGGTCCATGCCGGCGGGTTCCTCGGCGGCGTGGTCGCCGGCGCGTTCGCGGCGCTCATCCCGGAGGCCCGCCGCGCGATCGCCAGCCGTATCGCGGCGATCATCTTCGCCGCCGTCGTGGCGACGACCTGGGTGCTGGCGCTGCGCTGAGGCGGTTCAGCGGCGGCGGAGCAGCAGCGCGCAGTTCCATGCCGCGAACTCGCGCACGCCCGGCACCGCCATCAGGAACGGCAGCTCGGTGTAGTAGCGCGGTGCGGCCTTCACGATCTCGAGCTTCCCGGTGGCCCGGACGGTCTCGAGCACCTGGCCGATGTAGGTGGGGAACAGGTTCTCGTGAGGTTTGTGGAACCGCGGTCGCCGGCTCAGCGTGTCGTAGATGCGCGGTCCGAGCGAGGGCCCGAGATAATGCAGCGGCGAGAACTCGTGCCCGCCCCAGGGCGAGAGCCAGTTCGTCCAGCTCAGGTACATCACGCCACGGTCGGTGAGCATCTCGTGGGCGGCGTGCAGCAACCGTTCCGGCCGCGCGAGATGCTCCAGCACGTTCGAGCAGACCACGAGGTCGTGCCGGCCGACCTTCGCCAGCCCGTCGTGGTCGAGGTCCACCGCCACGAACGGCGCGCCCCGGTGCGCCGGCAGCAGCTGGTCGCTCGCGTCCGCGAAGGTCACCTCGCAGCCGAGCCCGGCCAAGGCGCCGCCGAACACGCCGTGGCCGCAGCCGAGGTCGAGCGCGGTCGTGCCGGGGCCGGTCGCCACGCCGTTGGCCCGGAGCCAACGGATCGCGTCCGTCGCCTGCATCTCGTAGAAGACCGGGTCGTCCCGATGGCGCAGGAACCGCCAGAGCAGCTGGGGCAGGATCATGGCAAGATCAGGACTTCACCACGCGCAGGCGGAACCACACCTCTTCCGGCGTGACCAGCGTGGCGAAGAACCGCTCGAAGAGCACCGGCTCCAAGTTGATGATGAGGTCGAGCCAGCTCAGTGCGGAGAAGTTGGAGAAGTGGAACCGCTTCTCCTCGACGACGAAGCGCGCGGCGCTGCCATAGTTCGTCCGGTGCCCCAGCTTCCACTTCTCGTAGAACTTCAGCTTCTTGCCCGTGATGTCCTCGTAGTTGTCGAACGACCGGATGCCGAACGGGATCCGGTGGTCGGGCTCGGAATAGTACTTCGTGCTGAGGAAGAACGGCACCCGGACCACGACGATCGCACCGGGCCGGCAGACGCGCCAGATCTCGGTGATGACGGCGTTGAAGTTGCCCATGTGCTCGAGGATGTGGCTGGCGAGCACCTCGTCGAAGTGGGATTCCGGGAACGGCCACGGATAGCGGTCCAGGTCCGCCAGCGTGTTCCCGCCGTGATCGATCTTGTCGAGGTTCACCCAGCCGGGGCGGATGTCCAAGCCGCAGCCCACGTTGAGGCGGCGGGGCGCGACGGCGGGCGCGGTGGCATTCATCGGGCGGAGAGGATGGGAACCGGACGGACGAACGCCAGCGCGGACTTCCGTCGCGACGACGAGCAATCCGGCCTTGTCACCGGCACGCCACGCCGCTAGCCAACCGCACCTGCTTTCCGCGTGAAGGTCCTCATCGTCTACAACTCCGCCCTCGATGCCCGCTCCGTGTCGGGCGTGCAACGCTATCTCACCGGCGTGGTCGACCATTGGACCGCCGACGGCCACACGGTCGACTTCCTCGTGGCCCGCGCCGCTTGGCCGGTCTTCCGCGAGCAGTTCCCGCGTTCGCGCTTGATCAGCAGCGACGACGTCTTCGATTTCACGAAGAACCTGCACCAGACGTGGCGCTACCTGCCGGCCTTCACGTGGCGGATGCTCACGCCGCGGTTCACGCGGTTGCCGGAGCGCTACGACGTCGTGCTGGCGTGCGCCCAGTTCATCTACGAGGTGCGTCCGGCGTTGACGCTCGCGCGGCGGATGGGCTCGGCGATGGCGCTCAAGATCCATCACGTCCTCTCGGCGCAGCGGGCGCCGCAAGGAGTCTTCGACCGGCTGCACTTCTGGAGCGAACGGCACACGGCCCGGCTGCTGAACCGCCACGCGGACCTCATCCTCTGCGGCACGCCGTTGATCGCGCGGGAGTTCAACGCCGTCGAGACCTCGCTCGGCCTCCAGCCCAGTCCGACCTTCAGCACCGGCTACGGCGTCGACCTCGCCCGCCTGCCGTTCTCGGCCGACGCGCCGAAGCGTTTCGACGCCGTCCTGCTCGGGAGGGTCCACGAGCACAAGGGCGTGTTCGATGCGCCGCCGCTCTGGCAGGCCGTGCGGGCGCGCCATCCGGACGCGAAGCTGCTCGTCATCGGCGAAGGGCCGCATCGCGAGGAACTGCGCCGCCGTTTCGCCGCGGCCGGCATGGGCGACGACACCGGCGCGGTGATCTTCACCGGGGGGATCCCGGACGCGGAGAAGGACGCCCTGCTGCCGTCGTGCCGCGTCGGGCTGAGCCTGTCGCGGGAAGAAGGCTGGGGCCTGTCGGTGACGGAGTTCCTCGCCGTGGGCATGCCGGTGGTCGCGATGGAGGTGCCGGTCTTCCGCGACGTGTTCCCTGGCCAGCTCGATCTCGTGCCGCAGCGCGACCACGCCGCGGCGGCTTCGCGGGTCCTGCATTGGCTCGAAGACCCCGCCGCGTCGCGGACGCGCGCGGTCCTAGGCCGCGAGTTCATCGCGCGCTACGACCACCGCGAGGTGGCGGAGAAGGAGATGGAAGCGCTGCGTGGCGCAGTCGAGAGGCGCGGGACGAGAGACTGAACCGGCGGGTAGCGGGACAGGCTTCCAGCCTGTCCGACCGCGGGTTTCAAGCCCGCGGTCGCAGTGGAACCCGACGCGGGCTGGAAGCCCGTCCGCAGACAGGCAGGATGCCTGTCCCACTTTTCAAACAGGCACTACAGCAGCCGCTGGTGCCTCGCCTCGGCGTCGAGCTCCGGTCCGAGGCCGGTGCCGCGGGCGCGGCGGCGCTCGATGATGTGCTTGTCCGTCAGCGGGTCGAACGGCACCGGATAGTCGCCGTCGTAGCAGGCGAGGCAGAAGGAGTTCTTCGGCTTGCCCGTCGCCGCGACCATGCCGTCCACCGAGAGGTAGCCGAGCGAATCGGCGTTCAGGAACCGCCGGATCTCGTCGTGCGTGTTCGTCGCCGCCATCAGCTTGCTGCGCTCGGGGAAATCGATGCCGTACACGCACGGGTTCATGTGCGGCGGGCAGCTCACCAGCACGTGGACCTCCTTGGCCCCGGCCTCCTTCAGGCTGGTGACGCGGGCCTTGCTGGTCGTGCCGCGGACGATGGAGTCGTCCACGATGATCACGCGCTTTCCGCGCACGAGGTCGCCGATGAGGTTGAGCTTCACCCGGACGTTGAAGTCGCGGATGAGCTGCGACGGCTGGAGGAAGCTCCGGCCGACGTAGTGGTTCCGCACGAAGGCCATCTCGAACGGGATGCCGCTCTGCAGCGAGTAGCCGAGCGCGGCGGAGTTCCCGCTGTCGGGCACGGGCACCACGATGTCGGCCTCGATGGGATGCTCGCGGGCGAGCTGGCGTCCCATCTCGACGCGCACCTTGTACACGTTGCGGTCCGCGATGTTCGAGTCGGGGCGGGCGAAGTACACGTACTCGAACACGCAGAACGCGCGGCGCGTGTGCTCGGGGAACGCCTGCACCGAGCGCAATCCGTTCGCGTCGATGATCACGATCTCGCCCGGCTCCACATCGCGGATGAACTGCGCCTGGATCAGGTCGAGCGCGCAGGTCTCGCTCGACAGCACGAACCCGCCGTTGGCCAAGCGGCCGATGCTCAGCGGGCGGAACCCGTGCGGATCGCGCACGCCGATGAGCTCGTGCTCGGTGAGGATGACCAGCGAGTACGCGCCCTCGATGCGGCGGACGGCCTCGACCAGCGCGCTCTCGTGGCCGCCTGGTTTGGTCGGCTGGGCGAGCAGGTGGACGATGATCTCGGAATCCACCGTGGTCTGGAAGATCGATCCCTTGGCCTCGAGCTCGTCGCGCAGGGCGGCGGCGTTGGTGAGGTTGCCGTTGTGGCCGATGGCGATCTTGCCGCGGGCGCAATCGACGGTCAGCGGCTGGGCGTTGGTGATGTTCGACGAACCGGTCGTCGAATAGCGCGTGTGGCCGATCGACGCCTGGCCGACGAGCTTGTGGAGCACGTCGCCGTTGAAGATGTTCGGCACCAGCCCCATGCCCTTGTGGACGTAGAACTGCTTGCCGTCGGTCGTGACGATGCCGGCGGATTCCTGGCCGCGGTGCTGGAGCTGGTAGAGCCCGTAGTAGGTGAGCTCGGCGGCGTTCGGATGGCCGTAGATGCCGAACACGCCGCAGTAGTGCTTCGGATAGTGTTGCACGTGAGCCGCCGATTGAGGAGGCGGCAGCGGCGGAGGGGAAGGGTATTTTTCGGCCACAAAGGTTTCAGTAGCGCCAGACATGGAAAGGGGTGTCGAACCACAGGCCGTTCAGCTCGAACTGGAGCATCGGCGAATCGATGCCGGGTTCGCCTCCGAGACCGCCTTTGAACCAGTGCAGCGTGTTGCGGTCCGTCACCAGCCCGCAGACCTCCTCGAAGAAATCCGGCTCGAAGGCGATCACGCCGTAGCGGCCGCGGCGCAGGCCGTCCTTCGCCATCTCGGCCAGCAGCCCTTCGGCATCGGCCGGTGAACGTCTCATGCACCAGATCTCGGCTTCTTGGCACTTCACGGCGATCTTGTGCAGCTTCGGGGTGCCGCAATCGCCGCACTCGATCCACAGCCGCGGACGCAGGTCGTAGCCCAGCTCGCAGACATCGGGGACGAACGGCACCGAATCGTCCGGCACGGCGGTCTCCACCTGGAGGCGTTCGCGGTAGAACAGGAGCCAACCGAGCAGCTTCAGCACGATGTGGCGCGCGGATTCGTTCGGCTGGAGCGCCAGCAGCAGCTTGTGAGGCAGCGGACGGCGACGATCGTCGCTCGTGAACAGGAAGGTGAACTTGGCAGCCAATCGGGGCAGCAAACTCGCGTCCCGGCGTGCGAAGTCCAGCGAGGAGTGGGACGACGAGGCCGGCACCTTTCCACAACTTCGGGTTGGGTTTGGCCGCGAGCTTGCTAGTTTCTCGACATGTCCCATCGGTCCTTGTCCTTGGCAGCGGTCTTGTTGATGTCCGTCGCCGCCGTCCGCGCCCAGGTCGTCATCACCGAGTTCATGGCCAGCAACGCCAAGACGCTCGCGGATGCCGATGGCGATTTCTCGGACTGGATCGAGGTCCAGAACACCAGCGGCCGGCCGGTCAACCTGCTCGGTTGGTCCCTCACCGACCGTCCCGACCTCACGGCGAAATGGCGTTTCCCGGCCACCAACCTCGACGCCGGTGCGTTCCTTGTCGTCTTCGCCTCGGGCAAGGACCGCACGAACGCGGGCGCGCCGCTGCACCTGAACTTCCGCTTGTCGGCCAACGGCGATTATCTCGGGCTCTTCCCGCCGGACAGCACCGCCGCCGCGACCGAGTTCGCTCCGGTCTATCCGACGCAGAAGACCGACATCTCGTACGGCATCCGCAATGGCCAGCGTCTCTTCTTCAACCCCGCCTCGCCCGGCGCGGCGAACACGGGCGGGTTCGCGGATTTCGTGGCGGACACCAAGTTCAGCCAGAACCGCGGATTCTTCGACACGCCGTTCGACCTGACGATCTCCACCGCCACCGCCGGCGCGACCATCCGCTACACGACCAACGGCGTGGCGCCCACGGCCACCACCGGCCTCGTCTACTCCGGGCCGGTCGGCATCCCGGGCACCACGGTGGTGCGGGCGGGGGCGTTCAAGGACGGTCTCCAGCCCAGCGGCGTGGACACGCAGACCTACCTCTTCCTCGCCGATGTGGTCCGCCAATCGACCAACGGCGCCGCGCCTCCGGGTTGGCCGACCTCGTGGGGAGCGAACGTCCGCAACTACGGCATGGATCCCGACATCGTGGATTCGCCGATCTACAAGGACCAGGTCATCCCTGCGCTCAGGTCGCTGCCGTCGTTCTGCGTGGTCACCGAGCTCAAGAACCTCTTCGATCCGACCACCGGCATCTACGCGAATCCCGGACAGGACGGACGCGACTGGGAGCGTCCCTGCTCCTTGGAACTGGTCTATCCGGACGGGACGAAAGGGTTCCAGATCGACGCCGGCATCCGCATCCGCGGCGGCTTCTCGCGCAGCACCGACAACCCGAAGCACGCGCTGCGCTTCTTCTTCCGCGATGTCTACGGCCCGACGAAGCTGAAGTACCCGCTGTTCGGCGACCAAGGCGCGGACGAGTTCGACGCCTTCGATCTCCGCACCTTCCAGAACTATTCGTGGAGTTTCCAGGGCGACGGGCAGGGCGTGTTCATCCGCGACCAGTTCAGCCGCGACACGCAGCTCGCGATGGGGCGCCAAGGCGAGCGCGGCAAGTACTACCACCTCTACATCAACGGCCAGTACTGGGGCCTCTACAACACTTGTGAACGTCCCGAGGCCGCCTACTCCGCGACCTACTACGGCGGCAACAAGGAGGACTACGACGTCGTCAAGGTCGAGGCCGGGCCGTACACCATCAACGCGACCGACGGCGACATGGCGGCGTGGACGCGCCTCCACAACGCCGCCCGGGCCGGCCTCACCAACAACGCCGCCTACTTCAAGCTCGAGGGCCGCGGCCCCGACGGCACGCCCGATCCCGCGCTCGAGAACCTGCTCGATGTCGACAACCTGATCGACTACATGCTGGTCATCCTCTACGGCGGGAACCTCGACGCGCCGATCTCCAACTTCCTCGGCAACACCTCGCCGAACAACTGGTACGGGAACCGCGACCGCACCGGGAAGCACGGCGGGTTCCGGTTCAACGCCCACGATTCGGAGCACACGCTCCTGAACGTCAACGAGAACCGCACGGGTCCCTACGGCAGCGCCACCAGCTGGCCGCTCAGCAAGAGCAACCCCCAGTACATCTGGCAGCAGCTCAGCGCCAACGCCGAGTTCCGCCTGCGCGTCGCCGACCACATCCAGAAGCACTTCTTCAACGGCGGCGCCCTCACGCCGGCCGCGGCGCGCGCCCGCTTCGGCGCCCGCACCAACGAGATCTACGCCGCCGTGGTCGCCGAGTCGGCGCGCTGGGGCGATTCCAAGGTGTCCGTCCCCTTGGCACGCGACCGGAACTGGTTGCCCCAGGTGAACAGCATCCTCAACAGCTACATGGGCCAGCGCACCACCACGGTCCTCAACCAGCTCAAGACGCGGAAGCTGTATCCCGCCGTCGCCGCGCCCGCGTTCGGCCAGCACGGTGGCAACGTGCCGTCCGGGTTCCGTGTCTCGATCGTCGCTCCCGCCGGCACGATCTACTACACGACCGATGGTTCGGACCCGCGCCTGCTGGGCGATCCCGTCGCGCCGTCGGCCAAGTTGTACACGACCGATCTCCCGGTCACCGAGACCACGACCCTCCGTTCTCGTGCGCTCAGCGACACCAACTGGAGCGCGCTCACCGAGGCCACGTTCACGATCATCCGCGACTACGACACGCTGGCCGTCACCGAGCTGATGTTCCATCCGGTCGCGTCCGGCGATGTGGACGGCGACCGCTTCGAGTTCATCGAGCTCAAGAACGTCGGCGCGACCGAGCTGGACCTCAGCGGCGTGAAGGCCACCAACGGCGTGAGCTTCACCTTTCCCGCCGGCGCCCACCTCGCGCCCGGCCGCTTCGCCGTGCTCGTCAGCGATGCCGATGCCTTCGCCAGCCGGTATCCCGGGGTGCCCGTGGCCGGCGTCTACGGCGGCAAGCTCTCCAACGGCGGCGAACGCCTCACCTTCGTCCACGCCGCGGGCAAACCGATATTCGACGCCGCCTACGGCACCGCCGCGCCGTGGCCCACGACGCCCGATGGCCTCGGCTTCTCGCTCGTCCCTGTCGATCCGAACTCCACCCCGGCACCGGGCCTTGCGACAAGCTGGCGCGCAAGCTCGCGTCTCGGCGGTTCGCCCGGTGCGGACGACCCGTTGCTAGACGTTCCTGCTGTCGTCATCAACGAGGCGCTCACGCACACCGATCCGCCACAGCTCGACGCCGTCGAGCTGCACAACCCGGGCTCCAAGCCGGCTGATATCTCCGGATGGTTCCTCACCGACGACCGGAACCAGCCCAAGAAATTCCGCATCCCCGGACCGCGCGTCATCCCGGCCGGCGGCTTCTTCGTCATCGACGAGAGCCAGTTCGACGCTGCTGCGCTCGGCACGAATGCCTTCCGGCTCGATTCCCACGGCGACTCCGTCTGGCTCTACTCCGCCGACGCCTCGGGCAAGCTCACCGGCCACAGCGACGGCTTCAGCTTCCAGGCCGCGGCGAACGGCGTCTCGTTCGGGCGCATGACGAACTCCGCCGGCGAGGTGCAGTTCCCTCCGCAGCGGTCGCTCACGTTGGGCTCGGTGAACAGCGGTCCTTCTGTCGGCCCGGTCGTGATCGACGAGATCCAGTACCATCCCGCACCGGGCGAGGTGGAGTTCATCGAGCTGAAGAACATCGCCGGCCAGCCGGTGCCGCTCTTCGACCCGGAGTTCCCGGCCAACACCTGGCGGATCGCCGGCGCGGATTTCGTGTTCCCGCCCGGCGTCACGTTGCCGCCCGGCGGCATCGCGGTCGTCGCCGACAGCGATCCGGCGCTCTTCCGCAAGCGGTTCGGCATCGCGCCCGAGGTGCCGGTCTTCGGCCCGTTCGGCGGCAACTTGCAGGACAGCGGCGAACGCCTCGAACTCCAGCGGCCCGATAAACCGGACCTTGTCACCAACAAGCTCGGCCAGGTCAGCTTCTTCGTCCCGTTCATCGGCGTGGATGCGGTCCGCTACGACGACAAGGCCCCTTGGCCGACCAACGCCGCGGGCTTCGGTCCGTCGATCGAGCGCAAGTCGGCCGCGAACTACGGCGACGACCCGGCGAACTGGGTCGCCAGCAACGGCCGCGCGACCCCGGGCTACGACAGCGACGGCAACCGTCCGCCCATCGTCGATGCCGGGCGCGACCAGGATTTTCCCGCCACCACGGATTTCCCTCTCGTCGTCTCGGTCGCCGGCACCGCGACCGACGACGGCAAACCCGGCGGCCCGCTGACCTACGCTTGGACACAGACATCCGGCCCCGGCCAAGTGACGATCGTCTCGCCCGACAAGCTCGCCACCCAGGTCCGCTTGCCCGGCCAAGGCATCTACACGCTGCGCCTCACCGTGGGCGACGGCCGCATCGCGACGGACGATGAGCTCATCCTCTCGGCCTCGCGGGCGACCGGCGACGTCACGTTCGTGCCCGCCGGCTCGGTGTGGCGCTACCTCGACAACGGCTCCGACCAGGGCACGGCATGGCGCGAACCGGGGTTCGCCGACGCCGCGTGGAAGTCCGGCAAGGCCCAGCTCGGCTACGGCGACGGCGACGAGGTCACGACGCTCGGCTTCGGCAACGACGCCAACGCCAAATCCATCACCACGTACTTCCGGCTGAAGTTCGCCGTGGCCGACGCCAGATCGGTGACCGGCCTCACCAGCAAGATCCTCCGCGACGACGGCGTGGTGGTCTGGGTCAACGGCAAGCTCGCGGTCCGAGACAACATGCCCGAGAGCGACGCCGGCTATCTCACCACCGCCAGCAACGCTGTCGGCGGCGCGGACGAAAGCACCTTCTTCGATCATCTCGTCGATCCCGGCCTGCTCCGCGACGGCGAGAACACCCTCGCCGTCGAGCTCCACCAGAGCGCAGGCACATCGAGCGACATCAGCTTCGACCTCGCGCTTGTCGGCCAGGTCTTCCCCGCCAACCGCGCACCGACCGCCGACGCCGGCCCCGACATCACGATCCCGCTCGGGACCGTCGCCGTGCTCGCCGGGTCGTTCACCGATGACGGGCTGCCGAGCCCGCCCGGGCTCCCTGCGTTCACCTGGAGCAAGGTCGGCGGTCTTGGGACGGTGACCTTCGCGGACGCCCGGTCGCCGAGGACCACCGCCACCTTCAGCGAAGCCGGCAGCTACCTGCTGCGTTTCAAGGCCGACGACGGCGTGCTGAGCGCGAGTCATGATGTCACCGTCACCGTGGTCTCCGGCGAGGTTCCGCCTGCTGTCGCCGTGGCCTTCGCTGGCTCGGATCCGGTGCTGCGTCTCACCACCGACGCCGGTCGCAGCTATACCGTACAAGTGCGCGACGAGCTCGGCGTCGGCGAGTGGTCGACGGTCCAGCAGATCGCTGCCGGCGCAGCGGGACGCGTCGTGGAAGTCCCCTTGGCCGGAACCGGCCCGCAACGCTACTACCGGGTCGTCTCGCCCGCCGCGCCGTGACGCCGGATCATCCGACGAACAGCCAGTGCCACGGCTCGTAGATGACGCCTTGGGGATTGCCCCGCGGATAAGTCAGCCGGAAGCCCGCCGCGCCGGCGTTGCGGGCCAGCCACGCGAACGCCGCCGTGTCCTCGAAAGCTTCCTCCAACGGCGGGCAGCCCGGCGTGCCGATGTCCACCGCGCGCCCGGTATGGTGCTCGCTGTATCCAGGGGCGGCGTTCACGCGGAGGATCTCGTCCAGCGTTTGTCCGGCGGCCAGTTTCTTCGCGAGGATCTGGTGCTGGTGCTCCACGCTCCGGAAGCCCGAGATGAGCAACAAAGTCACCCCTTCCGCCGCCGCCGCCGCCGCCAACGTCCGCCATGCCGCAGCGGCCGCCGGGACCAACCTGAGCTCGCGTCCGTCCTTGAGCACCCGCGCCGTCACGAGGTCCGTCGCCTCCGGCTGCGACACGAACCCGCGACGTTCCGGATCGCCGACCGGGATACCGAGCCCCTTCAGCAAGGCGCCGATGCGTTCGGCAGGAGGGACGGTCTCGGAGGTCGGCATGGGCTGAGAGTGGCGCAAGGCGTCTGCCCAAGCAAAGTCCGCGGCGTCCCTCCGTGCGACCGGAAGTAGCGGACAGCAGGACTCCCAACCTTCGATCGACAGGTTGCTACCGATCCCGGACAGATCGGTAGCAGATCGGGAGTTCACCGCTCCGGCGGCGGATCGACCGCGGAACGTTCCTGCGATCGCGCTAGGCATCAACGGCGACCGGCGCCTCCGCGCGTGACGGACCGCACCAGCCGGGTACGCTCGCAGCATGTCCCCGAAGGTCCTCGCCATCGCTTCCGCAGTCGCCGCCGTCGTCGTGTGGGCCCGGGCCGATCCGTCCGTCACCGTCGTCCAGGGCGCGCCCGCGGCGGATGCGCTCGCCGCGCGATCCCGTCTCCGCGTCGCGCCCGGCCTCAAGGTCGAGCTCTGGGCCGGCGAGCCGCTCGTGAAGGACATCACCAGCTTCTGTTTCGACTCGATCGGCCGCGCCTACGTCGTCGAGACCGGACGTCGCCGCACCAGCGTGTTCGACATCCGCGGCCTCCAGCCGTGGCTCGACGACGACCTGTCGTTCCGCACCGTCGCCGACCGCCGCGATTTCCTCACGCGCAAGCTCACGGCGGGCGACCCGGACCACGACCGCTTCCTCGCCGCGCTCACGAAGTCGGGCGTCGGCGGGTTCCGCGACTTCAACCACGACGGGACCATCGACGCCCGCGACCTCGACGTGGAATCCGAGCGGATCCGGCTGGTGTGGGATTCCGACGGCGACGGACGAGCGGATTCGGCGACGACCTTCGCCGACGGCTTCACCAACCGCGTCGGCGGCGTCGCGGCGGGCATCCTCGCCCAAGGCACCAACGTGTGGTTCACGAGCATCCCGGACCTGTGGCGCCTCGACGCGGACGTAAGCGGGCCGGCCGGTGGACACGCAGGGAAGAAGGAAACTCCCGGCTCGACTACCCACGCGCCTGCCCGCTCGCTTTTGCTGACCGGCTTCGGCGTCCATATCGCGTTCGGCGGGCACGATCTCCACGGCTTGGTGAAGGGACCGGACGGACGGCTCTACTTCACCGTCGCCGACCGGGGCACTTCGGTGACCAACCGCGAGGGACGCGTGGTCTCGCTGCCTGACTGCGGGGCGGTCTTCCGCTGCGAACCGGACGGCTCGTCCTTCGAGGTCTTCGCCAAAGGGCTGCGCAACCCGCAGGAGCTGTGCTTCGACGATCTCGGCAACCTCTGGACCGCCGACAACAACGGCGACGGCGGCGACAAGGCGCGCTGGACCTTGGTGCTCGAAGGCGCCGATTATGGATGGAGCATCGGCTGGCAATGGCTGCCGAAGATGGGCGCGTGGAACTCCGAGCGGCTCTGGCACACGCGCGAGAGCAACACCGCCGCGTACATCGTCCCGCCCGTCGCGCACATCGGCCACGGTCCGGCCGGGATCGCGTGGTATCCGGGCACCGGACTGCCCGCGCGCTACGACCGGCATTTCTTCGTGAGCGATTTCCCGGGCGGGTTGCGAACGTTCGCGGTCGAGCCCGACGGCGCGTTCTTCAAGGTCGTCCCGGAGCCCGGCGCGGACCTCGCCGGCCGATGGCAAGAGGACAACTCCGCGACCAACATGGTCGGCAAGGTCCTCTGGGACCTCTCGCCGGTGGACGTCGCGTTCCCGCCCGGCGGCGGCGTGACCGTCGCCGATTGGGTGCAAGGCTGGGAGAAGACCGGCAAGGGCCGCCTGTGGCACGTCTCCGATCCCGCGCTGGCCGGCGACCCGCTCATCGCCGAGACGAAACGCCTGCTCGCCGAAGGCATGATCAAGCGCGGCGAGAAAGAACTGCTCACGCTGCTCGGGCACCGCGACCAACGCGTGCGCTTGGAAGCGCAGTGGGAGCTGGCCGGACGAGGGACGAAATCGTTTACCGGGCTCAAGAAGACTGCGTTCGAATCGAAGAACCCGTTAGCACGCGTTCAGGCGCTGTTTGCCTTGGGTCAACTGGGGAGAACCCTGCCGACAACCCGATTGGCCGCCGAGTTCGAGAGCCTGATGCCGCTGTTGGTGGACGATGACGCCGAGGTGCGGGGCCGGACGGCGGTCGTCCTTGGTGAAGCGCATGTGTCCAAGGCCCAGAGGCCGCTGCTTGGTCTGCTTGGCGACCCGTCGCCGAGGGCCCGACATTTGGCGCTAGAGGGGATCTCGGCTTCGATGAGAAGTGGCGGATGGAGGTTCGACGAGAATCTTCTCCAACTCGCGGCCACAAAACTGGGCCGTGCGACGGGGAAGCTACAGGAACTCGACAAGGCGTTGACCACGATCGGGCAGGGGAACTCCCGGACCCTGGTCTCGCCTGTCACATACCTCGCACGATTGGCCGATGCCCCCGAGGGAAACGACCCGGTTATCCGTCATGGAATCATCCGCCTTCTAACGCAGTTTTTTCGGAGGATGCCGCCTGGTGCGCTGTTCGGCAGCCCGTTCATCTACAACACCTCACAATCTCTTGCTCATCGGCTGATGGTCGTGGAGGTCATCCGGCGTCTGCCTGATTCCGAGAACGTGGGTTGGTTGCACCAGATACTGCAGGATCCCGAACCGCTCATCGTCCTCGAAGCCGTCCGTGCCATCAACGACGTGCCGATCCCCGAAGCGATGCCCGCATTGGCTGCGTTGTTGGAAGATGCCGCGCGCTTCTCGAAGTCAGCCACCGACGCTTGGCCCACCGATCTCAACTTCACCCGCGATGAGTGGCTCACCTGGGTGCTGCGCCGCGCGGTGAACGCGAACTTCCGGCTCGGCTCCCCGTCCAACGCGGCCGCGCTCGGCGCGTTCGCGGCACGGACCGACGCGCCGGAGAGCGTCCGCGTCGAGGCCATCGAGGACCTCGGCGATTGGGCCAAGCCGCCGGGTCGCGATAAAATCGTCGGGACGTGGCGTCCGTTACCGACGCGCGACGATGCCCCGGCGCGTGAAGCCTTCAACGCCGCTTGGCCCGCGCTCGTCGCCGACACATCGACGAACGTCGTGCTCGCCGCCGTCCGCGCCGGCGCGGCGCTCGGGCCCGATGCGTTCGCCGACAAGTTGGCCGCCTTGCGCCAGCATCCCAGCCCGGCGGTGCGCGCCGAAGTCGCCCGCTTGGCCGACGCGAGTGCACCAGCCGATGTGCCCGGGCTCGTCGCGCGGCTCGACCGCGGCGCCTTGGGTGAACGGCAGGCCGCGTTCGCCGCGCTCAGCCGCGCGAAAGGTCCCGTCGCGACGGAAGCGGTGGCAGGTTGGTTGCGACAACTCATCGCGGGCAAGGTCGCGCCGGAACTCCAACTCGACGTCCTGGATGCCGCGCGCCAAGGCGGCCTTCCGCTCGCCGCGTGGACGAACTCGTTGCCGAAGGGCGACCCGCTCGCGCTGTATCGTCCGGCCTTGGCCGGCGGCGACGCGGCGCGCGGGCTCAAGGTGTTCACCGAGCGGCAGGACCTCGCGTGCCTGCGCTGCCACAAGCTCCGCGGCGAAGGCGGCGACGTCGGACCGGAGCTCACCGGCATCGGCCGCGCGAAGGGCCGCGAGTATGTGCTGCGGTCGATCCTCTTCCCCAACGCGGAGATCGCGGCGGGCTACGAGAACGTCGTGCTCACGCGCAAGGACGGCTCGAACGTGGCCGGCGTGCTGAAATCCGAGACCGCGACCGAGCTGGTCGTCGCATCGCCGGAGGACGGTCTTGTGACCGTGAAGAAGGCCGACGTCGAGGCGCGCGAACGCGGTCCGTCGTCGATGGTCGAGGGCCTGGGTGAACTGATGTCGCTCCGCGAACTCCGCGACGTGGTCGAGGCGTTGTCGGAGTAGCGCGGCGCAGAAACGAAGACGGCGGACT
>JBBRQL010000090.1:0-15294 GCA_038226425.1 Verrucomicrobiota bacterium | reverse complement strand
GCAGCGCGACACGAACGTCACCGCCCTCAAGGAGGAGGACGCCTATCCCACCTTGCCCGAGGACGGCTACGGCTGGGAGAAACTCTTCAGCGAGCGCATGTGCCGCCATTTCCGCGAGGACTACGGCATCTGGACCCGCGTCGCCCGCTACCACAACGTCTACGGTCCGTTCGGCACCTACGACGGTGGCCGCGAGAAGGCCCCCGCCGCGACCTGCCGCAAGGTCATCGCCGCCAAGCTCGCCGGGACGGATGACATCGAGATCTGGGGCGACGGCCACCAGACCCGCTCGTTCATGTACATCGACGACTGCCTCAAGGGCACGCAGATGCTCACGCACAGTGATTTCGTCGAACCCATCAACATCGGCAGCAGCGAGCTCGTCTCCATCAACCAGCTCGTCGACATCGTCGAGGACATCGCCGGCATCAAGCTCAAGCGCTCCTACAACCTGAAGGCCCCGAAGGGCGTCAACGGACGCAACTCGGACAACACGCTCATCCAGAAAGTCTTCGGCTGGGAACCCTCGACCCGGCTTCGCGACGGCATGGAGCACACCTTCCGCTGGATCCACGACCAGATGATCGCCCGCAAGGAAGGCAAGGCCGTCCAGAGCTTCCACTGAGGTCGTATCCGCCCCCGCCTCGGGCATGGCCTGACACTGCCCCCGGAGCGCCGATTTCCAATCGGCTCGGGCTGTGGGACGGCCCTCGCACCCAGCCTCCTTGCGAAAACCTTGGAGGGGTCCGGTTACGGTCCTTGCATCTCGGTCAGCACGGGCCCGAGCCGGTTGGAAACCGGCGCTCCGTCCGTTCACTGCCCCCGGAGCGCCGATTTCCAATCGGCTCGGGCTGTGGGACGGCCCTCGCACCCAGCCTCCTTGCGAAAACCTTGGAGGGGTCCGGTTACGGTCCTTGCATCTCGGTCAGCACAGACCCGAGCCGGTTGGAAACCGGCGCTCCGTCCGTTCCATCGCCCGCCCCAAGTTCCACTGCCTGAGTCCACTGAGGTCGTATCCGACCCCGCCAAAGCCCCGCCTCGTGCGGGGCTTTTTGCTTTCCAGGGCCGGCTCGCCGCCGGGCCGGCCGTACTCGTACTCGTCCGCGGCAAGGGGCCGGAGGCGCGCAATCGGAAATTGATGCCGGACGCGATGAGTCGGACGCGATGAGTCTTGGCTTGGAGCCGCGGGTTCGTTACCCATGACCACGATGAAGACGAAGCTCACGCACGATGGCCAGATCGGGATCCCGGCCGAGATCCGCGCCACCGATCATCTCGGCGTGGGCGATTTGTTCGATCTGGAGCGACTGCTGCCCGGCCATTACGTCCTCACCAAGCTCGGGCCGGAGCGTCCGCGGTTCTCGGTGCTGACGGCTGAAGATGGCCTGCCAGTAATCCAGTCCGACGGCGGCGTGATCACCTCCCAGCTCGTCAGCGACCTCGAATGCCGGACGTCGTGACTTGCCTGCTCGACGTGAACCTGCTCATGGCGCTCCTCTGGGAGAACCATGAGCACCACGTGGCCGCCCGTCGTTGGCTGCGTGGAGTCGCGTCGTTTGCCACTTGCCCGATCACGCAGCTCGGCTTCGCGCGGGTCTCGTCGCACGCTCTGTTGGGCTATGGCCTGTCGCCAGAAGATGCCTTCGGCGTGCTCCGCCGTTTGCTGGCCGACCCGCGCCACCGCTTCGTCGCGGATGATCTGAGCTGCCAGGACCGTGTCGTGCGGACCGACCTGATGCGCGGGCCGAACCAGGTCACCGACCGCTACCTCGTCGCCTTGGCCCGGCATCACCGGCTGAAGCTGGCGACATTGGACGAACCGCTGGCCAAGGACTTTGCCGGCGAACCGGAGCTGGTGCTGCTGGTGAAGTGAGATTCCAGGCAGAGTTGCCCCGTGGCCCTCTCGCTGCGGCCAGTTCCCGAGTCGTCGCCTTGCTCCGGTGAGCAATCGGACCTCGACACCGTCCCTGCCGGACCGATCCTTCCGGCCGCCATGTCCGACTTCGTCCATCTGCACCTGCACACCGAGTATTCGCTGCTCGACGCGGCGTGCCGCTTGGACCGCCTGATGGCCAAGGCCTCCGCGCTCAAGCTCCCGGCGCTCGCGATGACCGACCACGGGAACATGTTCGGCGCGATCGAGTTCTACAACGCGGCGAAGAAGGCCGGCATCAAGCCCATCATCGGCTGCGAGGTCTACGTCGCCCCCGGCAGCAGGCTGGAGAAGAAACCCGGCTCCAGCATGCGGGACGTCTACCACCATCTGGTGCTGCTCGCGAAGGACGACGTGGGCTACCACAACCTCATCCGGCTCGTCACCGCGGCGAACCTCGAGGGCTTCTACTACAAGCCGCGCATCGACAAAGAGCTGCTCGCGAAACATTCCGGCGGCCTCATCGCCCTCTCCGGCTGCCTCGCCAGCGAGCTTTCCGAGCAGATCCTCAAGGGCGACGAGCAGAAGGCCCGCGACACCATCGATTGGTTCAAGCAGACGCTCGGTCCGGAGAACTACTACCTCGAGCTCCAGAACCACGGCATCCCCGAGCAGGCCAAGGTCAACCGCGCGCTCATCCCGTGGGCCAAGGAGTTCGGGCTCAAGACGGTCGCGTCGAACGACGTCCACTACGTCGAGCAAGGCCACTGGAAGGCCCACGATTGCCTGATCTGCCTCGGTACCCAGGCGCAGCTGAGCGACACCAAACGCATGCGCTACCAGGAGGCGCAGTTCTTCCTCCGCTCGGAGGACGAGATGAAGGCGCTCTTCTCCGAGGTCCCCGAGGCGGTGCTGAACACGGTGCAGGTGGCGGAGCAGTGCGACCTCAAGATCAAGAACGGCAAAGGCGCCGAGCACTATCCCGTCTTCCAGCCGCCCGAGACCTGGACCCGCCAAGGCTACCTCCGGAAGCTGCTCTGCGACGGCCTGATGAAACGCTACACCATCGACGCCCACGTCGAGGGCGAGGCCATCATCGTGGACGGGATCAAGGAGCCGGACCGGCTGGCGTTCTTGTTTCCAGCAGAAGTGGCCGTGATGGATCCGGTGGCGACGGAGTCGGCTGCCGCCGCTCGCCCTCACCCCGGCCCTCTCCCGCTGGGAGAGGGAGAAACGCAGTCCGCCTCCGGAGTTCCGAGTGCCTCCGTCATCTCGTCCGTCGACGGTTCCGAGGCGGCGGCTTTCGCACCAACGCTGGCGACGATCCTCCCTCTCCTCGGGGGAGAGGGCCGGGGTGAGGGCGAGACCGACCTGCCTTTGAACGAAAAGCCTCAAGTCCAAGCCGCGATCAAGGTCATCCTCGACCGCCTCGAACTGGAGCTCGGGGTCATCGAGAAGACGGGCTACATCTCGTACTTCCTGATCGTCGGCGATTTCATCCGTTGGGGCCGCGACCGCGGCATCGCCTGCGTGGCGCGCGGATCCGCCGCCGGATCGATGGTCACCTATCTGCTGGAGATCGCGAACGTCGACCCGTTGCGCTACGGGCTGCTCTTCGAGCGCTTCCTCAACCCCGAGCGCGTCAGCCCGCCCGACATCGACATCGATTTCGCGGACGACCGGCGCGCCGAGGTGATCGAGTACGTCCGCGACAAGTACGGCCGCGACGCCGTCGCCCAGATCATCACCTTCGGCACGATGGGAGCGAAATCGGTCCTGCGCGACGTCGGACGCGTGATGGGCCTCGGCTTCGGCGAGTGCGACCGCCTCGCGAAGATGATCACCGACGTGAAGTGGGGCCTGAAGGACGCGCTGGAGAAGAACCCCGACTTCAAGGCCGCCTACGATACCGAGGAGGTCACCCGCGAGCTGGTCGACCAAGCGCTCCTGCTCGAGGACCAGGCCCGCAGCGCCGGCGTCCACGCCGCCGGCGTCGTCATCGGCGCGCAGCCGTTGGTGAACCTGCTCCCGCTGAAGCAGGACGACGACGGCGGCATCGTCACCCAGTACGCGATGGGCCCGGTCGGCGACCTCGGTCTGCTGAAGATGGATTTCCTCGGGCTGAAGACGCTCACCGTCCTCCGCAACACCGTGGAGCTCGTGAAGCGCACCACGGGCGTGGTGCTCGACCTCGAGGCCTTGCCGCTCGACGACGCCAAGACCTACCAGCTGCTCAACGACGCCCAGACGCTCGGTGTGTTCCAGCTGGAATCCGGCGGCATGCGCGACCTCTGCAAGAAGTTCCAGATCGCCAGCATCGAGCACATCACCGCGCTCATCTCGCTCTACCGGCCGGGGCCGATGGACCTCATCCCGGACTTCATCAAGCGCCGCCATGGCGAGCAGGTCGTCGAGTATCCGCATCCGCTCCTAGAGCCGATCGCCCGCGAGACCTACGGTGTGCTCATCTACCAGGAGCAGGTGATGCAGGCGACCCAGATCCTCGCCGGGTACACGCTGGGCGGCGCGGACCTCCTGCGCCGCGCGATGGGCAAGAAGAAGCTCGAGGAGATGGTCCAGCAGCGCGAGGCCTTCGTGAAGGGCTGCGCCGAGAAGAACCAGATCAGCGCGCCCAAGGCGAACGAGGTGTTCGACCTGCTCGAGAAGTTCGCCGGCTACGGGTTCAACAAATCCCACGCCGCCGCCTACGCGATCGTCGCCTACCAGACCGCCTACCTGAAGGCGAACCACCCCGTGGAGTTCCTCTGCGCGATGATGACGAACGACCAGGCCGACTTGGCGAAGCTCGCGCTGTTCATCGCCGAGGCGAAGGGCTTCGGCATCGCCGTGCTCGGGCCCGACGTGAACGAGTCCGACGTGGATTTCGCGCCGGCCGCCCGGAGCGTCGCCGGCGAGACGCCGGGAGCACTTGGCCCGGAACGCATCCGCTTCGGCCTCACCGCGGTCAAAGGCGTCGGCGAGGCCGCGGTGCGGTCGGTCCTCGACGCGCGGCGCGAGGGCGGGCGCTTCACCTCGCTCAACGACCTCTGCGAGCGTATCGACCTGCGGGCGGCGAGCCGGAAGACGCTCGAATGCTTGGTGAAGACCGGCGCCTGCGACACGCTCGGTGCGAACCGCGCCACGCTCTTCGTCCAGATCGAGCACGCGATGTCCCGCGCCGGCTCGCTCGCCGCCGACAAGGCCCGCGGCCAGTCGTCGCTCTTCGACGCCTTCGACGCGACCCCGAAGAAGAAGGTGGAGAAGCCGGTGGTGCTGCCCGATTGGCCGGTCGCCGAGAAGCTCGCCGCCGAGAAGGAGCTGCTCGGCTTCTACGTGAGCGGCCATCCGCTCCAGCCCTACGAGAAGCTGCTCGAGCGCTACGCCCTCCACACCGTCGCCGACCTCGCCGCGCTGCCGAACCGCAGCGTCGCCCGCCTCGGCGGCCTCGTGAGCGCGGTGCAGCAGGGCGTGAGCAAGAAATCCGGCAAGCCCTACGCGATGGTCACCATCGAGGACCTCACCGGGAACGTGCAGCTGCTCGCGATGAACGAGAGCTACGACAAGTTCCGCGAGCTCTTCGTGCTCAACGCGCCGCTGCTCGTCACCGGCGAGGTCAGCACCGGCGAGGACAAACCGAAAGTCTTCCCGCAGGAGATCCTCCGCCTCGACGACGCGCCGAAGAAGTTCACCAAGCAGGTCCACTTCCGTCTCCGCGCCGCCTCGCTCGACCGCGCCAAGCTCGAAGAAGCCCGCGGCCTCGCCGAATCGCACGCCGGCACCGTGCCGCTGTTCCTCGCCATCAAGCTCGCCGGCGGCGAGACCGCGTTCCTCGAATCGAACGACCGCTACTACGTGACGCCGTCGATGCCGCTGGAACAGGCGGTGGACGCGGCCTTCGGTCCCGGAACCTACTTCGCTAAGGCCGACACCTCCCTTCCCGAGCGCACCCCGCGCAAATGGGAGCGCCGCAGCGGAGGCGGCGGAGGCGATGACGAGTGACGAGTGACGAGTGACGAGCGGCCCCGTCCCGGGCACGCCGGGTGCGATCCGAAGCGGCGGACACAGCAGCCGGCGCAGAGTCGGACTTCATCCGTAGAAAACACCGGTGGGAATCGGATCTGGAAAACAGGAAAGCAGGAGATCTCGAGCTTTGCCGGCTCCGTTCCTGTTTTCCTGCTTTCCAGATTCATCCGTTTTACTGAGCACTCCGTAGCATCGCGGACCTGCGATCTGCTGATGCTGCTACCTGCTGGTCGTCCGAGCTTCTTCGCACGCACGGCCGAGTCCAGATCAGCGGCACAACCCATCGAGGATCCACAGGTGCCCGCCACTTCGGGTCGCACCCGGGCACGCCATCCTGCTTGTCGCCGCCGCCGCCGCTCCCTAGCGTGGCCGCGAAGTCCGCGCCCGCCACCTATCCATGAACTCCTCTACCCGCCTCAAACTGTTCCTGATGATGGTCCTCGAATTCTTCATCTGGGGCGCCTGGCTGCCGTTGATCTTCGGCTATCTGCCGAGCCTCGGTTTCTCGCCCGGCGAGCAGTCGTGGATCCTCAACGCGTTCCCGATCGCCGCGATCGTGGGCATGTTCTTCAGCAACCAGTTCGCCGACCGCAACTTCGCCGGCGAGAAGTTCCTCGCCTTCAGCCACCTCATCGGCGGCCTGGCCATCCTCGGCTGCGGCTTCGTCAAGGGCTTCTGGCCGTTCTTCGGGCTGATGCTCGTGCATTGCCTGCTCTACGTGCCGACCATCTCGATCACCAACGCCATCGCCTTCGCCGCGATGAAGGACCCGCAGAAGGAGTTCGGCATCGT
Organism: Verrucomicrobiota bacterium; assembly: GCA_038226425.1. Taxonomy (GTDB): domain Bacteria; phylum Verrucomicrobiota; class Verrucomicrobiia; order Limisphaerales; family UBA9464; genus CAIVQB01. The sequence continues at coordinate 8,606 of JBBRQL010000090.1, read as the reverse complement.
CCGCATGGGCGGCACCATCGGCTGGATCCTCGCCGCGTGGCCGTTCACCTTCATCCTCGTGGACTGGGCCAAGGTGGACGCCGCGAAACCGGCCGGCGTCGTGGACTGGGTCGGCGCCGTGCTCGCCAACGGCCTGAGCGGCCAGCCGCTGCAGGACGCCACCAAGTGGACCTTCGTGGTCGCCGGCCTCGCCTCGCTGGTCCTCGCCGCTTTCAGCCTCACGCTCCCGCACACGCCGCCCAAGCCTGTCGCCAAGGGCGAGAGCAACCTCGCCTGGCTCTCCGCCGCCAAGCTGCTCACCCATCCGTTCGTGCTCGTGCTCTGGCTGGTCACCTTCGTCGATTCGTTCGTCCACAACTGCTACTTCAACTGGGCCGGCACCTTCCTCGGCAGCAAGTCGGTCGGCATCGCCGGCAACTGGATCATGCCCGTCATGAGCATCGGCCAGATCGCCGAGATCCTCACCATGTTCGCGCTCGGCGCGACGTTGAAGCGCTTCGGTTGGCGCACCACGATGGTGCTCGGCGTGCTCGGCCACGCGGTCCGCTTCGGTGTCTGGGCCTTCCTGCCGTCCGCCCAGAGCCTGATCATCTTCATCCAGGTCATGCACGGCGTCTGCTACGCGTTCTTCTTCGCCACCGTGTACATCTTCGTGGACGAACACTTCCCGAAGGACATCCGCTCCAGCGCACAAGGTCTCTTCAACCTGATGATCCTCGGCATCGGCGCCCTCGTGGCGAACTCGATCTGCCCGTGGCTGCTCCAGAAGGTCTACACGGTCAACGACGTCACCGATTTCAGGGGCTTGTTCCTCGTGCCCTTGGTCTGCGCCGCCGTTGCCGCGGTCGCCTTGATCGCCTTCTTCCATCCGCCGAAGAAGGCCGTGCCGCAGACCGGACGCGGGACGGCCCCGGCCCACTGAACCCTCTCATCACCCCGAAGGGACCTCGCCATGGACCGTCGCCAGTTCCTCACCCGATCGGCTGCCCTCGCCGCGCTCGTCGCGGCAGGGTGCGCCAGCGATGACAGCCAGGCCGGCCGGCCGGGCAAGCCGCCCTTCCGGATCAGCCTCGCCGAGTGGTCGTACCACCAGGCCATCTTCGGGAAGAAGATGACCCACCTGGACTTCCCCATCGTCGCGCGCCGGCAGCACGGCATCGACGCCATCGAGCTGGTGAACCAGTTCTTCATGGACAAGGCGGCCGACCGTTCCCACCTCGCCGAGTTCAAGCGCCGCGCCGACGGCGAGGGCGTCGCCATCAAGCTCATCATGTGCGACGACGAGGGCGACCTCGGCGACGTGGACCCCGCCAAGCGCCGCCAGGCCGTCGCGAACCACCACAAGTGGGCCGATGCCGCGAAGTACTTCGGCTGCCACTGCATCCGCGTGAACGCCGAGACCGGCGGCAAAGGCAGCCGCGAAGAACAGCAGAAGCGCGCCGCTGACGGCCTCCGCGAGCTCACCGTCTACTGCGCCGGCCTCGGCCTCGACTGCATCGTGGAGAACCACGGCGGCCTCGCCTCCGACGGCAAGTGGCTCGTCGGCCTCATGCGCCTCGTCGACCATCGACGCGCCGGGCTACTTCCCGATTTCGGCAACTGGTACGACTACGACCGCTACCAGGGCGTCACCGACATGATGCCCTACGCCAAGGCGGTCAGCGCGAAGAGCTACGATTTCGATGCCTCCGGGAACTGCACCGAGACCGATTACGCGCGGATGCTGAAAATCGTGCTGGCCGGCGGATACCACGGCTGGCTCGGGATCGAGTACGAAGGCGAGCACCTCCCGGAGCGGGACGGCGTCAACGCCACCAAGCTGTTGCTCGAGCGGCTGAAGCTGCGACTGGCCTGAGGCTTACGGGCCGCGCGAAACTCAGGGAGAAATCCCTTGCCTCACGGCCGTCCGCTCGACTTTATTTCGCCCCTCCGTTCGTGGCTGGGTAGCTCAGTTGGTAGAGCATGCGACTGAAAATCGCAGTGTCGCCGGTTCGATTCCGGCCCCAGCCACCACGGTCAAGAACCCCTAGATAGCTAGGGGTTTTTCATTTTTACGGCCCCCAGAAGCCCTCTGGTGCTAAAGCCTGGTGATAAAATGTCCCCGGAGATCCAAGGCCGTCCGGGGGCGTTTGGTAAGTGGCGGGGCCGGCCCGCGGCGCAGCGGACGACGGTTGAAGGTCCCAAAAAGTGCGCGTGGAGCCGGATAGCCCCGAGAATCCGCCGCCCCCAACGACCAGACGTGATCCGTTCTTGAGTCTTCCTAGCCCGCCTTGCCCCGCCTCAACGCCTCCCACAGGCCCGCGTAGTTCAGTAGGATGTCCTTGAGCCCCGCTTGGACGGTCGGAGAATTCAGCGCCTGGGTGCTCATCGCTGTGTGGGCGTCCAGCGCGCCCATGATGGCGTTCATCAGCTCTTTGTTCAGGTCGGGGCTGTTGGCGAACTGCTCCTTGGAGTTGCCCTCGGCTTGCCGCCGCAGCGTCTCCGACTCCAGCAGCTTCCCTTTGATGACGCTGTTCACGTACACCAGCTTGTCCTGGTCGGTCAGCTCTCCCTCGAACAGGTAGTTCACCTTGGAGATGATCTCCGCGAACAACACCTTTTCCATCTCCTGCACCTTGCCGCTGCCGGCCTCGTCGATCGGCACCAGATAGGGCGGCGTCCCTTCCGCAAGGACCATCGGCTGCCGGCCCCGGTCCTTCAGGTTGTGGTGGGTGAGCACCACTTTCGACAGGTCGATCTGGTCCCGTTCGCGGCCGAACTCCAGCAGCGGCAGCAGCACCCGGTAGAAGATCCAGCGCTTCTCCAACGCCGTGTTGCCGTAGTCGAAGATCTGCGAGAGGAACGTGTAGAGCCGGATGAACGCGCCCAGGTCGCCCTTGAACAGGATCAGCGCGTCCATCTCGTCTTTGGCCGCTTCGATGGCGGGCACATCGCCTTTCTCCTTCGCGGCGGCATGGCGGAGCTTCGCTGCGTTGAACCGCTTCATCAGCCGGTCGCTCACCGGTCCGACGGCCGCCACCAGTTCGCCCTGCCGGGCCGTCGGGTCCAACTGCACCTTCGCCACCCGCTCGACTTCGTTGTCATCGTAGCAGCCGCTCCCGTCCAGTTTGGACCGGAGGTTGAAGACCAAGTTCGGGTCCGTCGCACCGGCCAGCCGTGCGGTCGTGTGGTAGGCCTTGAAAGCGGCCAACACCTCGTCCGGCTTGTTGACGAAATCGAGGATGTAGGTCGTGTCCTTGCCGGGATGCGCCCGGTTGAGCCGCGACAAGGTCTGGACCGCTTGGATGCCCGCCAACCGTTTGTCCACGTACATCCCGCACAGCAGCGGTTGGTCGAAGCCGGTCTGGAATTTGTTCGCGACCAGCAGGATCCGGTAGTCGTCGCCCTTGAACGCCTCGCGGATGTCCCGCCCCTTCAAGTCGGGGTTCATCGCCGGGCTGGTCTCCGAGAACGGATCCGGCCCGGATTCCGCGTCGTCCACCTCGCCCGAGAAGGCGACCAGCGTCCCGATCTTGTAGCCCTGCTCCTTGATGTAGCGGTCGATCGCCAGACGCCATCGCACGGCCTCCACCCGGCTTCCCACCACCACCATGGCCTTGGCCTTTCCAGACAGCAGCGGGGCGACGTGCTCCCGGAAATGCTCCACCACGATCTGGACCTTCTGGGAGATGTTGTACGGATGCAGCCGCACCCAGCCCATGATGCCCTTCATCGCCGCGCTGCGCTCGACCTCCTCGTCGTCGTGGTCCTTGCCCTCGTGGGCCAGCTTGAAGGCCAGCGAATAGCTCGTGTAGTTCTGGAGCACGTCGAGGATGAACTTCTCCTCGATGGCCTGCCGCATGGAGTAGACGTGGAACGGCGCGGGCAGGTTGCCGGGACCGGCCGGCTGGCCCGGGTCGGGTCGTCGGCCGAACAGCTCCAGCGTCTTGGTCTTGGGCGTGGCCGTGAACGCCACGTAGGTGATCTTTCCGCGGTCCGCCCGCTGGGTCATCTGCGACGCCAGCACGTCCTCCATGTCGATGTCTCCGCCGTCGCCCAGCACCGCGAGTTCTTCGGTGGTCAACACCGCCTTCAGCTTCGCCGCCGCCTCGCCGGCCTGTGAGCTGTGCGCCTCGTCCGCGATGACGGCGAACCGTTTGCCCTGCGTGGCCGCCAGCTCGCGCACCGCCTCCAGGGCGAAGGGGAAGGTCTGGATGGTGCAGACGACGATCTTCTTGTCCCCGGACAACGCGGCGGCCAGGGCCGCGCTCTTGCTGCCCTCGTTGCCCGTGATGGTGGCGACGACACCCATCTGCCGCTGGAAGTCGAACAGGGCCTCCTGGAGCTGCGAGTCGATCACCGTGCGGTCCGACACCACGATCACCGTGTCGAAGACCTTCCGGGGCGTCGCGTCGTGCAGCTCGGCGAGGAAGTGGGCGGCCCACGCGATCGAGTTGGTCTTCCCGGAACCCGCCGAGTGCTGGATCAGGTAGGTCGCTCCCGGTCCGTCCATCAGCACCGCGGCTTGGAGCTTCCGCGTGGCGTCGAGCTGATGGTACCGGGGGAAGATGACGTCGCGGATCTCCTTCTTCTCGTCCCGCTTGGCGATGAGGTAGCGGCCCAGGATCTCCAGCCAGCTCTCCCGGTCCCACACCTCCCGCCACAGGTAGCCCGTGCGGTGGCCGCTCGCCGGATCGGGCGGGTTGCCGGCCGCGCCGTCGTTCCCCCGGTTGAAGGGCAGGAACACCGTCGCCGGTCCGCGCAGCTGGGTGACCATGTGGACCTCGCTGTTGCTCACCGCGAAGTGGACCAGCGCGCCGCGGGGGAAGGACAGCAGCGGCTCCGGCGGCTTGCCCTTGAGCTGCGGCAGCCGGTCGAACCGGTATTGGTCGATCGCGTCCCCGACGCTCTGCGTGAAGTCGCTCTTCAGCTCCGCGGTCGCCACGGGGATGCCGTTGAGGAAGAGCACCAGGTCGAGGCAGTTCTCGTTGTGCAGCGAGTAGCGCACCTGCCGCACCACGCGCAGCCGGTTGGCCGAGTAGCGGGCGAGGATGTCGGCGTTGATGGCGAGCGCGGGCTTGAACTCAGCGACCTTCAGCGGCTGCTTGAGGCCCAGCAGCTCGATGCCGTGGCGGAGCACGTCCAAGGTGCCGCGCTGGTCCAGTTGGTCCCGCAGGCGGGCGAGCAACGTGCCGGCGGCATTGGTTCCATGGGCCTTCGTCAGCGCGGCCCAAGCTTGCGGTTGCGTCGCCTGCACCCACGCCAGCACGTCGGCCGGGAAGAGAGCACGCGCCCTGTCGTAGCCTGCCGCGTCGCCTTCAGCGTGGAGCCAGCCGTGCTTGCCGAGGTGCTCGCAGATCTCGGCCTCGAACTTGTTTTCTTTGTGGAGGTTCATAGCCACGACCGACCATCACATCAGCCCGACTTCGATCAGGCTGGCTCGTGCTCGGTGAGATAGAACGTGTGCTGTTCACGGCCTGTCCCCTCCACCTCTTCGATCTCTTCGACACACGAAAACCTGTAGCGTCCTCCTACCTTCAATCCATCCAGACTCGGGCCACCCTCCCGGACCTTGCCGGAATACGGACCTTCCGCAGTCAGCAAGCCCCATGCGCCGGTGCCGCGGTTCACCTTCTCGAACTCTCCCACCAGCGTCACCGCTTCGCCCCCGAGATTGGAGACTCCTGAGAGCACATCCACCAGTGGCCCCACTTCCGCTTCTGTCACTGCTCGGAAGTTTGGCTTGGTGAAGCCCGGTTCAGCCCATGAATAGCGCAGCCCCGTTTTGTGCTGGGCGAGGAAGCGCAGGAGCCGCAGATACGCCCCGGCCAGATGCCCCCGGTGCGCCTTCAGGGTGGCCAGAGTTTGTTCGGGCCTGCCGGCATTCTCAAAAAGCTCATCCACCCGCCGGAGCGCACGCGCCAGCTCACTTTGTCCTAGCAGATCCGGCGTCTTGGCCGCTTCCAGCACGACTCGGAACGACCCTGCTGCCGCCGGGACCACCACATCCATCATGTGGGCATCCGTCTTGTCGATCGCCCGTCGGTCGTCGGGGGACAACGTCCGCAACGCCGCCCCGTAGGCGTGCTTGATCAGCATCTGCACGTGACCGAGCAGCCCGATCAGCGTCCCTACGCGGATCCTATGCTCCTCCGCCGCCTCGGGTGGATCGGCGGCTATCTCCAGGACGAGATTGTTCCGCTCCCGTGCTTCCCTCAGCGCGAGTTCCTCCGTCGGGCGGTCGTGCAGCAGGAAGCCCTCATCCGGCAAAAATCCGCTGTCGACCAGCGACGAAGTCTGCGGCAAGAGGACCAATGGCTGATCCAAGTCCGCACCTCGCGCCAGATACCATTCCTCCGATCCACCGTCCGTGAGCAAGGCCCGGAGATCGAGCGTGCCCGCCCGAAACTGACGCAACCGTACCGGTGCCACACCGGCCACCAGGTAGCTGTCCAACCCATCCTGCGGCTGCACCATCACCGCGATGTAGTGCCCGCCGATGATGTCCCGCGCCTCGAAGACCTGCGGGCCGTCATAGTAAAACAGCGTGGTCGTATGCCGGATCGTCTTCATGCAGTTCCCACCATACAGTTTGCCAGGATGTCGAAAGTTGCCAGTGGCCACCACGTTTGGTGACTTGGCTGGAAAGTCTGCTGGATGCACCCCGCCCCGGCAGGCAGCAGCACCCTGCAAAGCTTACGATCTCTGAGATGCGGCAGCTTGCGCGCTTTAGCTTCCGCGTCACGCCTCTCCGCGAAGACGGACAGCCCGCGCGCTTCACATTCGCTCACGCCAGCAAAAACCCGTTCCGGCTTTTCCTGCCGTTGGGAGAGGAAGTCGAGCGCCGTCGGGGGGGCGGTCCGCACGAGGCGAAACACGACCCGCTCCGTGCCGATTTCCTCCGCAGCGTCAGGTGGGCATCCTTCCGGCAATGGATCTCGGTAGCTCATGAGTCGCGGAAGCCTAAGGGTTTGGTGGAGGCGGGGCCAACGCTGTTTCGCACGTCGACCTGGCCGGTGACGGCGGCGGAGATGAGCGCGGTCCGGCGTTCCTGCAGCAGGTCGATGGCGCGCTGGGCTTCGGCGGTCAGGGTGTCGAATTGGGCGAATCCGGAAGGGCCAAAGGCCCGGAACAGGCCAGCCCAGGGCAACGCCCTGGGTGAAAAGGTCAGAGATGACCGAGCCCTGAAGGGGCGATCCATCGGTGCGCGGTGGGTGCGCCCCTTCAGGGCTGACCCCTTGTGCGGACGCAACCCAGGGCGTTGCCCTGGGCTGGCTTGTGGCCGCGCCCTTGGCGCTAGAGAGAGGGATGACGCCGATGGTTGCATGAGGTCACGTCGGGCGCACGTCGATCTGGCCGGTGACGGCGGCGGAGATGAGCGCGGTCCGGCGTTCTTGCAGCAGGTCGATGGCCCGTTGCGCTTCGGCGGTCAGGCTGTCGAACTTGGCGAGTTCGCTTTCGATGTAAGCTGCGATGTCTCGCTGTTCGGCCATCGGCGGAACGGGAATCGGCAGGTCCCTTACGTCATCCAAGCTGAGCTGAATCTTCGTGCCTCCGTAGCTCTGTGTTTCAAACCACGTCTTTCCCACGATCGAAAGGGCGACGAAGCCGACCCACTTCGGTTGCAGCTTGATTTGCTGTAATCGGGCCAACGCAACATGCTGGCTGACGTATGCGGCTTCGAGTGCATCTGGAACGACGGCAACCGAACCAAGATATGCCGTGATTGAAAACAGAACATCTCCAGTCCGCACCTTGGTTCGAGATCCCTCGGCCCCCTCGGGCACAGCGACCCGCTGGTTATCCGACAGGTCAAGACTGATGCTGTCCCGAGTCAGATTGGTAATGCGAATGAACAGCTCTCCTTCATCGGCATAATTGTCCGCCCATCCGCGGGAGCCACTTGTGAGAACATTGAGGTCACGTTTTAACGGCATGACCGCCCAATGCTCCGGCACGTCGCCGAGCCATTCGATGCCGGAGGGTTTGAGGGGGGCGGCGGGGTCCAGGCCGCGGGTGACGGCGTGGGAGATGACGGCCTGGCGTTTCTCCTTCAGCAGTTCCTTCAGCCGCCGCTGCTCCGCCACCAGCTCATCAATCTTCGCCGTCTCCCGGTCCAGGAACGCGGCGATACAACACTGCTCTACGACTGGAGGAACCGCAAACATCACAGCCTTGAGCGATTCCCGATTTATCTTCGGCATCGCGACGCGCTGAGACTCAAGCACGGCCAACGCCGAGAATTGTTCCGATAGGATTAACCAAAACAAAAATGGGTTGCGGAGGCCGGAATGCGAGCGCAGGGGATACATGTCGGCACTGCATAGGCACTCTGTTGGCGCGATGCAGACCTTCCGCAGGGCCGGGCGAATCTTGCTGTAAACTACGTCACCGACTTTACACAAATACTTGCCGCTCTCGGCACCTTGATCTTCCACCGTTTCAAGATTTAATAGACGCCCAGTTCCCGATTCAATGTGGTTTGGAGCAATCAATGACATATCGGCATAGATTGGGTGCTCTGGATTGACCTGTCCTTCGGCAACATGGACGCACCGTTGAAACCGCTTCACCTCCCAATGCTCCGGCACCTCGCCCAGCCATTCCACGCCGCTGGCCTTGTATCT
>JBBRQL010000089.1:0-15504 GCA_038226425.1 Verrucomicrobiota bacterium | reverse complement strand
GGCGAACGCGACGCTCTCCGCGAGGTCGAGGTGCGAGCTGGAATAGATCGCCACGTAGCCGGCACTGATCGACAGGCTCAACCGCGCGGTGATCGGCACCTCGATCCACGGTCCGATACGGAGGTTGTGGAACTCACCGTCGAGCTTGCTGTCGAGCGACGACGTGCCGGTGGTCGTCAGCATCGTGTGCGCCGACGGGCTCAGGCCGATCAACGGTCCCGGACCGACCGCCGAGCCCGAGTAGGGAGCCAGCGGCGGTACGACCGGGTTGCCCGCGCTCGCGGCGTCGAGCGCGAAGCGGTCCACGGTATAAGTCGCCGAGCCGGTCGACACCGAGCGGTCGGAAACGGAAAGCTGGCTGTAACTGTAGCCGAATTCGAAACCGAAGCGCGCCTCGCGCTTGCCGATGCCGAAGCGGAAGAACTCGAAGCCGGTAACGATTTCGCCGGCGAACTGCGGGTCGTCCTTCAGCCCGCTCCTGTCGCCGACCCGTGGCGTGCCGTCGAGGCGGTGGAACACGAGGTCGTTGCCCTGCAGCTGCGCGGCGGACTGATAGCCCCAGTTCGCGGTGAGCACCGGGTTGCCGCCGGCCGCCGGTTGCACGAAACCGTCGTCATAGATGCCGGCTGCGAGCGCTCCCGCAGGACGGTTGTCGCGGAGGGTGGCCTTCATCCCGGACGAGACGCGTCCGCCGCGACCGCGGAGAAGACGATGGCCGTGGCGCCGAGGACGATGGCGGCGGCGCTGGGCGGGAGCATGCGGGAGCGGTCCATATCAAAGGTCGGCATAGGGTTCAACGGGCCTCAAGCACGCGGTAGAAGCGGCCGCCATCCGTGGGGCGCGAGGCGGTCTTCGGCGGACCGTTGTCGAGCCATTGCACGTTGCTGCCGGTGCCGGCCACGGCGGGCAACGCCGTCCGCACGGCCGATGTGCCGGTGCCGGAGAACCCCGCCGCATCCGCGGCATATTGCACGTAGTAGCGGTAGCCGGTGCGGGTCGGGAACTCGACGAGGAACCCTGCGGCGATGAAGCGGTTGGTCGTCACCGCGAGCGCCGTGCCGGTGGGAGGCGTGAAGGTCACCAGCGCGCTGCCGCGGGGCGTCAACGTCGGCGATGGACGGGTGACGTAGTCGGGGACGAAGTATTCGAGCGTGAGGCGACGCGTCTCGCCCGGGGCGATGGCCCCGGAGTTGACGTATGTCTCGCCGGTCGTGAGGTGGCCGTGCGCGTTCTGGTGCCGGATCGCGTTGGTGCGCGAATCGGTGCCGAGCGGCCCGACGACCAGGAAGACATCGCCGAAAAGGTCGGCCCCGGGATTCGCCAGCTCGACGACCTGCTGGAAGAGGCCGGTCTGCGGGTCGAGCGCAGGCGCGTTGCTTACACCTGTGAACACCGGCGGCACCGGGCGTGCGAGCACGACGTCGTTGGTGTCCGTCGCGCTGACCAAGGCCGGCGCGAAGGCGAGAGGCAGCGGCTGCGACGCGAAGGCCAACCGGCCCGCGTAGAGGTTCGTCGCGCCGGGCACGAGGGTGAACGCGACCGTGCCGATACGGTCTTCGCCGGGATAGAAGGTCCTCCCGGAAGGCAACGTGATGCCCACGCCGAGCAGGCCTTCCGCGGTCCGCGAACGGTCCTCCGCGACCACCGCGCCGGTCGGGAGCGCTGCGGGGCGCACCCGCTTCGCGGCGCTCGTGCCGGAGCGGGTCCCGGTCACCGGCGGGAGCAGTGCCAGGTCGGCCCGAAGCTCGATGGCGGTCGGGGTCGGGGGAAGCGCGATGGGCGGCGTCAGGAGCACGGAGCCGTCGACCAGCAACATCGTCGTGGTGATGGAGAAGTTCCCCGAACTGTTCGACACGCTCGACGAGGTGCCGGTGAAATCGCAACCGCACGCGGCCGCCGTCGCCACGGAGATCTGCGCGTCCACGGTGTAGACGGCGGGATCGAACCGGACCGAGAACGAGAGGTTCGTCTCGGTGCCGTGCGCGGTGTAATAGACGGGGAAGAAGAGGTTGTCCTGGACCACGGTCGGCGGGCCGAAGCGCAACGCCGGATCCGGGAGCGCCTTGGCGGACAGCACCGCGTAGGTGGAAGAGCTGCCGACGGAGTTGGTGGCGACGATATAGTAGGTGCCGACGTTGGTGGCGGTGACGCCCGGGATGACGAGCGTGTCGTACGTCGCGCCGACCAATGCATCGGTGCCGAACAGCCACTGGAACCGGACCGGCGTGGCGCTGTAGACCGACGTGGAAAAGATCGCGGTCTGCCCGAGATAGACCGAGGTGTCCGCCGGCAGCCCGGTGAAGACCGGCGCGGCGGACACCGCGAGCCCGGCCGGGCTGGAGGTCGCGGTCCCAAAGGCGTTCTCGATCTGCACCGTGTAGCTCCCACGGTCGTCCACCGAGACGTCCGTCAACGTGAGCGACGCGTTCGTCGCGCCGGCGAGAGCGGCCCCGTACTTCGACCATAGGTAGGTCAGCGGCGGCGTCCCGGTGACGCCGACGCTGAAGACCGTGTCCGTGCCGACGGCGACGGTCCGGGAGCCCGGCTGGGCCGTGATCACCGGCGGCGTGGTCAACCTGACCGTCGCCGGCGACGACGTGGCGCTGCCGGACGCGTTCGTGATGGTCACGGAATAGACGCCTGCGTCGCTCGCCTTCGACACGGAACGGATGAGCGCGTAGTTGATCTCGTCGGTCAGGCGGACGCCGTCCTTGGTCCAGAGATAACCGGCCGGGCCGCCCCCGCTCCACCCGACGGAGACGACGAAGGAGCCGCCGAGCGCCACGGTCGTGTCGGACGGCTGGATCGTGATGACCGGAGCGCCGGTCTGGGCGAGGCCGGTGAAGGCCAAGGCAAGGCCCAAGGACCACAGGAGCCCCCGACGGAGCAGAGCAAGGAGAGCGACAAGTTGCATGGGCTTGGCAATGGACGGGCTTCCCGCCCACGACGGCCGGCGGGAAGACGCATCCCGGACCGGCCCGACCGCCAGCGCAAGCGAGAATCCACGCTTGGGGTGCGATCAGAAGTAGCGCAGAATTGTATTCTGCTGTTCCGCCGAGTTGGACTCGGCAAGGCGTGAGGAGAGACACGTGCTCCTGGGCACAGGTGGCGTCTGCGGATTTCAAATCCGCGGTACAGCAGAGTACAACTCTGCGCTACCCGCGGCCCCGTGCCCGCCACTTCGGATCGCACCCTCCACGTTTGTGACCGTCGGACCGGCCGGGAGCCCGGATCACACCACCGTGCCGTGCGGGATGACGCCGTTCTTCGGGACGATGAGCACGCCGTCGCGGATGTAGTAGAGCGGGTGGTCCACATCCGCCGGCTTGCCCGCGGGCGAGAGGATGCAGCCGTCGCCGATGCGGGCGTTCTTGTCGACGATCGCGTTCTCGATGCGGGTCCCTTTGCCGATGCCGACGGGGATGCCCTGGTTCTCGTCGCGCGACTGGCGGGACGCCGAGTCGTAGAAATCCGCGCCCATCATCACCACGCGGTTGAGGTACGCGCCCTCCTCGATGATGCCGCGGATGCCGATGACGCTCTGCTGGATCCGCGCCTTGTTGAGGATGCAGCCGTCGGCGATGACGGCATGGTCGATGGCGGCGCCGTTGATCTTCGAGGCCGGCAGGAAGCGGGGGCGGGTGAAGACGGGCGGGTCGAAGAAGTTGAACTTCGGCAGGTCGTTGGCCTGGTCGAGGCTCGCGTCGAAGAAGCTGCGGATCGTCCCGATGTCCTCCCAGTAGCCCTGGAAGACGTGGCTGTAGACGCGGTGGGTCTTGATCGCGCCCGGGATGATGTGCTTGCCGAAATCGGTGAGGTTGTTGTCGAGCAGGTCGAAGAGGACCTCGCGGTTGAAGACGTAGATGCCCATCGAGGCGAGGTAGAACTGCTCGTCGCCCTTCACGCCGAGACCGGCATAGCTCTCCTTGTCGAGGCGGAGCGAATCGAGCAGCGCCGGGTCCTTCGGCTTCTCGACGAAGGTCGTGACGCGCCGCTCGCCGTTGATGTGCATGATCCCGAGCGCTCCGGCCTCGCGCTCCGGCACCGGCATCGTGGCGATGGTGAGGTCGGCCGAGCTCTCCTCGTGCGCCTCGATGATCCGCCGGAAATCCATCCGGTACAGCTGGTCGCCCGAGAGGATGAGCGCGTAGTCGAAGTCCGTGTTCTGGAAGTGCTGGAGATTCTTCCGCACGGCGTCCGCGGTGCCCTGGTACCACGACGTGCTGGAGAAGCTCTGCTCGGCCGCGAGGATCTCGACGAACCCGGCGCCGAAGTGGTCGAACTTGAAGCTCTGCGAGACGTGGCGGTGCAGCGAGGCGGAGTTGAACTGCGTGAGCAGGTAGATCCGGTTGAGGCCGGAGTTCAGGCAGTTCGAGATGGGGATATCCACCAGCCGGTACTTGCCGGCCAGCGGCACCGCCGGCTTGGCGCGGTCGCGCGTGAGCGGGAAGAGGCGCGTGCCCTGGCCGCCGCCCATGATGACCGCGAGCGTGTTGTGGCTGTAGGAGGAGTGGCGTGAGGCAGGCATGGGGCTTCGGGTGGAGGCTGCGTTGTGGACGTCGGGCAGATTCATAGCCCGCCGACCGCCGCGGCATCAAGCAGCGAGGCGCCGGGCACTCCAAGTTCAGCGCGTGCATTGGACATCCAGCGGGCGGGCACGCATCCTCAGCGGTGCCGGATGGCACCCGCATGCCCGTCACCCGCACCGAGCTCGAGGACCGCGAGCGCCAGTTCCTAGCGCCGTTCGCCCAGACGAGCGGCGCCACGCGCGGACGCGTCCACCCCGAGGAGCCGCCGACCTGGCGCACGCAGTTCCAGCGCGACCGCGATCGCGTGATCCACAGCCGCGCCTTCCGCCGCCTGGAGCACAAGACGCAGGTCTTCCTCAACGGCAGCGGCGACCATCTCCGTACCCGCCTCACCCACACGATGGAGGTCGCCGCGATCTCGCGGAACATCGCCCGCGCGCTCCGGCTGAACGAGGACCTCGCCGAGACCATCGCTCTGGCGCACGACCTCGGGCACTCGCCCTTCGGCCACAAGGGCGAGCAGACCCTCGACCGCCTGATGCGATCGCACGGAGGCTTCGACCACAACGACCAGAGCCTCCGCGTCGTCGAGGAGCTGGAGCAGAAGTATCCGCGCTTCTCCGGCCTCAACCTCTCGTGGGAAGTCCGCGAAGGTCTCGGGAAACACGGCGACGGCACCGCCGGACCCGGCGGCGCCACAGGGCTCGTCTTCCGGCAGCCTTCGCTCGAGGCCCAGCTGGCCGACCTCGCCGACGAGATCGCCTACTACAGCCACGACCTCGACGACGGGCTCGATTCCGGTCTGCTCGACGAGCAGCGCCTGCTGGACGAGGTGGCGGTCTGGGCGGCGGCGGCGCGCGAAGTCGAGGCGCAGTCCGGCAGGCTCCCCGACGAGAGCCGCCGCTACTACACCATCCGCCAGGTCATCGAAGGCCAGGTCACCGATGTCGTCGGGACCACCGAGCAGCGGGTGCTCGCTTCCGGGGTCCGCTCCGCCGACGAGGTCCGCGCCCAGCCCGGGCCGCTGGTCTGCTACAGCCCGGGACGCAAGGAGCAGAACCTCGAGCTGCGCCGCTACCTCTACAAGAACCTGTACTACAACCCGGTCGTCGCCGGGCCGAACAACCGCGCGACCAAGATGCTCGCCGAGGTCTTCGACCACCTCATCGCCCATCCGGACGAGGCCGGCGCACAAGCCCGCCGCCGCGCCTCCCAGGTCGGCTGGGAACGCGCCGTCTGCGACCACGTCGCCAGCATGACGGACGGCTACTGCATCCAAGAGCACGCGCGGCTCTTCGGCATCAAGTCCGAAGCCTGAAACGCTCCGCCGACCCTCACCGGGAGAGCACGCGATAGAACCGGACGCGTCCGCCGACAGCGCCAAGATCCGTGAACTGCCACCGGCCCGGCGCCGTGACCGTCGCATCGCCGAGCGGGGTCCACGCGGACGACTGCGACGACGGATCCTCCGTCGCGATCACAGAATATCCCGGCGCGTCGCCGGTGAAATCCATCCGGAAGCCGCCACCGGACACGATCCGCTGACCGGTGAAGAGCGGAGGCGTCGTCTGCCCGCCGACCTCGAAGATGAGGTCGGCCGAGAACGCCGACACCGCGAAAGCTGCGTCCACCGACCGCACGCTGGCATGGTAGCGGCCCACTGGCAGCCGCAGGAGCGCCTTGGTCCCGGACGGCACGTTGCCCGTGCCCGGCAGGAGCGGCACGCCCGCCGAGGTCGAAGCCACCGTGACGATATCGCCCGCGCCAGCCGACGTGCCGACGCGGAGATCGTAGCCCAGCCCCGCGGCCGGCGTCCGGTCATCCGACGCAGCCGCCCAGCTCAACGTGGTCACGCCGCCTTCGCTCGTCGCCGAGAGGCCGGTAGGGATGCTCGGAGGCGTGTTCTTCGCTGCGCCGTCGTTGCGGAACACGGTCGCCATCCAGCTCACCTGCGCCACGCCCGCCGACAGAAGATCGAGATCTCCATCGCGGTCGAAGTCGCCCCAGGCCGCGCCGCAGAACCGGAGGCCCGGCAGGTCGGCCTGGATGTCGGTGAACTTTCCGTCGCCGTCGTTACGATAGACATTGGTCACGAGCTCGGCGCCCGTGTTGCTGGTGTTGCCCGAGACAACGAGGTCGAGGTCGCCGTCGTTGTCGAAATCCCCGCACGACACCGAGCATTGACAGACACCTCGCAGCCCGGCCGCGAGTTCGGTGAACTTCCCGCCGCCGTCGTTGCGATAGATCTTCGAGACCGGGCCCGTGGCAGTGTTGCCCGTCGACAGGATGTCCAGGTCGCCGTCCTGGTCGAGGTCCGCGCAAGCGATCGCTCCGAGGTCCACGCCGGTGAGGCCCGGGTCGGTCTCGGTGAACGTGCCGTCGCCCTGGTTGTTGTGGTAGATGGAAGCGACCCGGCCACCGTCGGAATTGCCCGTCAGAACGATGTCGGGATACCCGTCCCCGTCGAGATCGCCCCACGCCACCGCGCTGTCGTCCACGCGCATCAGGCCGGCCCCGATGTCGGTGAACGTCCCGCCGTCGTTGCGGTAGATCCGCGAGATGCGGCTCGTGCCGGTGCTGCCGGTCAAAAGGATGTCGAGGTCGCCGTCGCGGTCGTAGTCGCCCCACGCCACCGAGCCGTTGAAGACACCCTGCAATCCCGCGGCGATGTCGGTGAACTTGCCGCCACCGTCGTTCCGGTAGACGCGGGCGATCTTGCCCGCGCCGGTGTCGCCGGTGATCAGGAGATCGAGGTCGCCGTCGCGGTCATAGTCGCCCCAAGCCACCGCGCCCCGGACCACGCCGGTGAAGAGCGCCCCGGTGTCGGTGAAGGAACCGTCGTCGTTGCCATGGTAGATGCGGGCGATGCGACCGAAGTCGTCCGTGTTCCCCGTGAGCAGGATGTCGAGGCGTCCGTCCCCGTCCGCATCACCCCAGGTCGCCGTCCCGCGAAAGATGCCCGGCAGGCCCGGAGCCAACTGCTGGAAAGGTGCGGCCGCGCTGGCAGCCCACGAGGCCGTCCCGATGACGCCGATGAAGAGCACGGTCGCTCGGAACCAAGATAGGGCGGGCGTCGTGGACCCACGGACACCGGGCGCGGCGGCAGGTCGGGAATCGTCGTCGGGGGCCGGATCCATTTGCCCGGGACTACGCCCGAGCGGGACACCTCCGGCAATCGCCATAAGTCGTTACCGGTGCCTCGCGGGCAAGCCGCGATCCCCGCGTCACATGCCGAGCTTCACCAGCTCCTTCTCGAGCGCGACCTGGAACTCCTGGAGATCCGGGGCGGCCGGACGATAGCCCTTGAGGTCGGGCACCAAGCCCGGCCGGCCGTAGTTGTCCACGTACCAGGCGCCGCCCTGTCCGTCGCTGAAGACCACGCGTCCGCTCACCATCGCCCCGGGCCGCATGACGGTGTCGACGGTCACTTGCACACCTTTGCCCCCGATCGGCGCAGCGGGATCCAGGAGGCCCGCATCGGCCGGCTGGCCCGACGGAACGGCAGCGGCGACAGCAGCGGCAACGGGCTCCGGCTGCTTCGGCGGCTCGGGATCCTTGGGCAGCACCTTGAGGTCGTCGACGAGCATCCGGACCTCCATGTAGGTGAACTTCAGGCCGAACTCGGATTCCAGCCGCTTCTGGAAGTCGGACAGCTTCATGCCGTCCGCGATCCAGCGACGGGCGGTCTCTTTCTGCAGATCGGTCAAAGTCATGGCGACAAGCTAGGGGGCACCCACGGCCGGTTCAAGCGCCGCGGGCCGGATGTTCCTCGCGGGCGGCCCAGCGGATCATTCCACGCGGCAGATGCCCGTGCCCTTCACGACCTCGCCGATGAACCACGCCTGGTGCTTCGCGGCCTTGATGGCGCCGAGGACCGCGTCGGCCTTGTCGGCCGCGACCGTGGCGGTCATGCCGATGCCCATGTTGAAGACCTGGTAGAGCTCCGCCTCGTCCACCGTGTCGTCCGCCGCTAGGATCTGGAACAGCGGCGAGACAACCCAGGTGCCCTTGCGGATGACGACGTCGCACTTCGCCGGCAGCGTGCGCGGGATGTTGTCCACGAAGCCGCCGCCGGTGATGTGGGCGAGCGCCTTCACGACGTCGGGTTTGCCGACCTTGTTGAACTTCTTGAGCAGCGACTGCACCAGCGGGCCGTAGGTCCGGTGGACCTTGAGCAGCTCGTCGCCGACAGTGTTGCCGAGGTCCACCACGAAATCCTGCGGCTTCATCGACATGTGCTCGAACAGGATCTTGCGGGCGAGCGAGTAGCCGTTCGTGTGCAGTCCGCTGGACGCGATGCCGATCACCACGTCGCCGCGTTTCACGGACTTCTGCCCGTTGAGCATCCGGGACTTCTCCACCACGCCGACGATCGTGCCGCTCACGTCGTACTCGCCCGGCTGGTAGAAGCTGGGCATCTGCGCCGTCTCGCCGCCGACCAACGCGCAGCCGTTCTTGGCGCAGCCGCGGGCGAAGCCCTTGATGATCTCGGTGAAGACGTGCGGCTCCAGCTTTCCGGTGCCGAGGTAGTCGAGGAAGAAGAGCGGCTCCGCGCCGAGCACCGCGATGTCGTTCACGCAGTGGTTCACAAGGTCCTCGCCGATCGTGTCGTGCTTGTCCATCGCGAAGGCCAGCTTGAGCTTGGTGCCGACGCCGTCGACCGACGACACGAGCACCGGCTGGCGGTACTTCTTCACGTCGAGGGCGAAGAGGCCTCCGAACCCGCCGACCTTGCCCAGGACCTCGCGGCGATGGGTCGAGGCGAGCAGCGCGGGCAGCGTGCTTTTGACTTGGTTGCCGAGGTCGATGTCGACGCCCGCGGCAGCGTAGGCTTTCTGCTTCATCTTGGGGCACCGAGTGAACCATGACCGGGCCGGGATGGAACAGGAATGATCGGGCCGACCCGGGCGCCGTGCGGTCCGGCCGGTCCGCCTGATCTCCCCCTTCCGTTGTCCGACCGGCGACGTAACTTCGGCGCATGGCGGATCCGAGACCTTCCCCGCATCGCGGCGCGCTGACGCAGCCGCCGAACCGCTTCATCGAGGTCCGGCGCGAGCGCGATCCGGACGCCGAGGACCTCGACCCCGCCGAGGAACCGCTGCCGCGCACCGAGTTCCTCCGCGACCACACGCGATCCATCCTCACCTCGAACGACAGCCCGGACATCGGGTTCACCTGGAGCCTGAACGCCTACCGCGGCTGCGAGCACGGCTGCATCTATTGCTACGCGCGGCCGTTCCACGAGTACCTCGGCTTCAGCGCCGGCCTCGACTTCGAGTCGAAGATCATGGTGAAATACGACGCTCCCGAGCTGCTGCGCGAGGAGCTGGCCTCGCCGAAGTGGAAGCCCGACTGCATCGCCATGAGCGGTGTGACCGATTGCTACCAACCGGTCGAACGGAAGCTCCGCATCACCCGCCGCTGCCTGGAGGTGCTCGCCGAGTTCCGCAACCCGGTCGGCATCGTCACCAAGAACGCGCTCGTCACCCGCGACATCGACGTCCTCGCCGAGCTCGCCCGCCATCGCTGCGTGGTCGTCTTCATCTCGCTCACCACGCTCGACCCGGACCTGCGTTCCATCCTCGAGCCGCGCACGTCGCCGCCCGCGGCCCGGCTCGCGGCGATCCGGCAACTCAGCGAGGCCGGCATCCCGGTCGGCGTGATGACCGCGCCGGTCATCCCCGCGGTCAACGACCACGAGATCCCCAAGCTCATCGAGGCCGCGGTGGAAGCCGGCGCGAAGTTTGCCGGCAAGGTCGTGCTCCGGCTGCCGCTCGCCGTGGCGCCGTTGTTCGAAGACTGGCTCGACCGCCACATGCCCGACCGCAAGGAGAAGGTGCTCAACCAGGTCCGCTCCATGCGTGACGGGAAGCTGAACGGCTCGCAGTTCGGCTCGCGCATGACCGGCGAAGGCCCCGCCGCGGAACGGATCTCGCAACTGTTCCGCGTGGCCTGCCAACGCGCCGGCATCGCCGGCCGCTGGCCGGAACTGACCACCGACAATTTCCGCCGCCGCGAACGCGACCAAACGGAGCTGTGGTGAAGCGGAAGCAGCACAATCGGCGCGGGCGGAGCGATGCTGGCCACAGGGAGTCGCGCCAGCGTCATGGACTGCGGCGGCGGAGCTGCCGCTTTCGACGAAGCCCACGATGCGGCGGAATAGGACGCGCGTCCGGCAGACGGAAAGCGGTGGCAAGCCACGCGCAGTCCAAGACGCGAAGCGCGGATGACGCCTCAATCCTGCAGAGGCATCTCTCCTTGTGCTAGACGTCACGCACCTTCCGCAAACCCGTCAATTGCCCAAGCACGCGCCAGACTAAGCGCGGGTTGTTCCGCAGATATCGGCGCCACAGCCTCCTCGGTTCGGCGCACATCCGGTAAAGCCACTCGAAGCCGCTGCGCTGGATCCAGCGCGGCGCCTGCCGGACGCGGCCCGCGTGGAAGTCGAACGCCGCGCCGACGCCGAGCATGATCTGCACGTCGAGCTTCGCCAGATGCGACGCCATGAAGCGTTCCTGCTTCGGCGTGCTCAGGCCCACCCAGAAGAAATCCGGCCGCTCAGCCGCCACCTGCGCCGCGAGGCCGGCAAACTCCTTCTCGTCGAGGGGCCGGAACGGCGGCGTGTACGTGCCCACGATACGGATGCCCGGGAACCTCGCCTCCAGCTTCGCCTTCAGCTCATCCGCCACGCCGGTGTTGCCGCCATAGAAGAAGTGCGTGTGGCCGGTCTTCTGCGTCCACGCGAAGACATCTTCCATCAGGTCCGGCCCGTACACGCGGCCCATCGTCTTGTGACCGGCGAGCCGGCCCATCCAGACCATCGGCATGCCGTCCGGCGTGGTCAGCAGCGAGCCGTTGTGGATCCGGCGCAACGCCTCGTCGTCCTGCGATTCCATCACGCCGTGGACGCCGGTGACCGTCACGTAGCCGCGACGTCCCGCTGCAAGCGCGTCGCGCAGCGCGGCCACGGCCGACCCGAGGTCCAGCACGGAGATGCCGACGCCGAGCACGTTGACACGCGGAGGGGGGATGAACTCAGGCACCGCGCGACCCTACCAAGGAATCCGTCCCGACGGAAGTTGCCGCTTGGACCGTGGCGCAACGACCTGAGCTCACCGATGGGGCATGGAAGCGCGTGCATCGCAATCGTGATGGTCCTTCATCGTTCGTTCAATCATGCCTCATCTGGTGTCCGACCCACTCTTCGGGAACTCGTGGATCCGGCTACCCATCAACGATCCGCCGATGGCTGACGTCCGATCGGGACCTTGATGGCCCATCGCAATCCGAACGCAGCGCTGGGTCAGCCTCCTTTTTTTGTCCTACGAATGTGGACAAAGCGGTGGCAAGCCACACGCACTCCAAGACGCTGCCGCGCACAGGCCAGCGTTACTCCCGACCTCGCGATGGATCAGAGTGGATCGATTTGGCGAACCGGGGTTTGCCGCTTCATCCCGGAGGGTGGCGAGGTAGATATCGCCGGTTCAGCCCGGAGGGCTGACAGCCATTAGCCGGGGGTTGAGTCAGCGATACCCCCGGATTCGTCGAACGGGTTGACGCCCCTGGAAGGGTCGCAGACGGCGGCAACGAATGTCTTCCGAGGCTGCGACCCCTGCCGGGGTCGGGACTGGACGGTCCTTCACCGGGGGTGTCGTCGCTCCTCAACCCCCGGCTAATGGCTGGCAAGCCTCCGGCTTGCGCTTCGGCCAGATGACTTTGGCAAGAAACTGAGATGCGGCCGTGGGTCGCGGAGCGTCTTGGACTGCGGCGGCGAAGCGGAGCGGAGCTGCCGCTTTGGGAGGTTGGCGGCGTTTTGCAAAGGGCCGCCAAAGCGGTGGCAGTCGCAGAGTCGCACTCAGCAGGGCATACGGCGGACTGGAAAGACCGCTATCACCGTTCATGTAGCCAAAGGGGCGACGGTGGGTCCGTTTGTGGACCTTTCCAGGTACTCGGCGAGACGGCGCAACAAACGGCAACGACGCTCCTGCGAAATGGAACCTATGGCGCCGAGGAACTCGGACGCAGGCAAAAGCGAGAGAAAGCCGAGACGGATAAGCGACGTGTCCACCAAGCCGCTGGACGCAAAATCGGCATCGGTGCCCGCGATGATCTCGTCGAAATCCGGCACCCGCTGTCGCAACTGCCGGCTGATACCGCAAACCAGAAGGTCGTCGAACGGCGGCATGACGCGCAGGACGATGGCGGGTCGGTTCTTGGCCTTGCCGTCCGCCTGCGGGAAGGGCGTCAACACGACATCGCCCTCGATCATGGCGCGGCGGGTTTGCGGACGAGGCTCTCCGGATAATCCGGCTCGTCGTCGGAGTAGGCGCGTGCCAAGCCGGATTTGGAGAGCGCATACCAGTCCTGCCGCTCGGAGTCGGTAGGGAACTCGGGCAGCACCATGACAAGCAGCCGGGCTTGGGACGACAACTGAAAAGGCTCGTCGAGCTGGATGTGCTGGCCGTCAAAATGGGCGGCTAGTGTGATGCCCTTCATGTCCGGATCCTACAAAGCTGCCTGACCACAGGCAAGCGTTGGCGGAGACGCGAGAGCGTCATGGACTGCGGCGGCGAAGCAGAGCGGAGCTGCCGCTTTTGGAAGGACGGCCGCGTCTCGACAAGGGCGGCCAAAGCGGTGGCAAGCCACGCGCACTCCAAGACGCTGACGCGCGCACAGGCCAGCGCTCCTCACGACCTCGCGTTGGATCGGTGCGAAACGATTGGGCGAATCGGGATTTGCCGTTTCAGCCCGGAGGGCTGATAGCCATTAGCCGGGGGTTGAGTCAGCGATACCCCTGGATGCGTCGAACGGGTTGACGACCCTGGAAGGGTCGCAGACGGCGGCAACGAATGTCTTCCGAGGCTGCGACCCCTGCCGGGGTCGGGACTGGACGGTCCGTCACCGGGGGTGTCGTCGCGATGCTCCTCAACCCCCGGCTAATGGCTGGCAAGCCTCCGGCTTGCGCTTCGGCCATGTACCCTTCGCAAGAATCTGAAATCCGTAAGCGGGCCCGTGGGGCGCGGAGCGTCATGGACTGCGGCGGCGAAGCGGAGCGAAGCTGCCGCTTTGGGAGGGTGGCGGCGTTTTGCAAAGGAGCGTTCAACCGGAGGCGAGACACCCTCAGCCACCGCTCGTCGTATCAAGAACCTCCACAACCAAGCCTTCGCCCTCAACATGAAATTCGTTCCACTATAAAAGCATCTCAATCCTGTTACTCAGGAGGCGTCCATTTCATGGATTTTGTGGTGCTTCCGCCTCAAGAACAGGGCCTGTAGCCCAAGGAAGGCGATGGAGTAGACGATGCCCGCTGCACAAGTCACGAGGCCCTCGAATGGCCAGAGATTGTGAGATGTCGGGTCTCGCGATATCCCTGTAAGGATGTTGAGGACGACTCCAAGAAAGCTCAGGACTGGAAAACTGGCAACAAGCCGCCAGAAGCCTCTCGCGCGCCAGAAGGAATAGATCGAAAGGACCACATTGGCCGCCGCCGATGCACCCAGCACCATCAACACTACGGTATCGGATTTCATAGCAAGATTAGCCTGGGGTTGAGGAGCAGCGCGACGACACCCCGGGAACCGTGCGCGTTACGACCCGACCCTGAAAGGGTCGCAGCGCTGCGAAATGATCAGGGCGGGTTGCTGGCACCCCCCTTCAGGGTGCGGACATCTTGGATCGGCCTACCGGGGGTATCGATCGCTCACTCAACCCCCGGCTAATGGCTGGCAGCCTCCGGCTCGCGCTCCAGCCAGAGGATTTTGGCAAGAAAATGAGATGCGGGCGGTGGTCACGGAGCGTCATGGACTGCGGTGGCGAAGCGGTGCGGAGCTGCCGCTTTGGGTTGGTTGTGGCATTTTGCGAAGGGCGTCAAAGCGGTGGCGAGACACCCGCAGCGACCGCCCCTCGTCTCAAGAATCTCCACCGCTAAGCCCTCGCCCTGACCATGAAACTCAGTCCTGTTACTCAGGAGGCGATTGGACTACAAGCTCGAAGCAATGGAACTGCTCAGAGCCTGTTCACTTGACCCCTCCCTTGTTCTGCTCGGCGAGCTTCTTATTGGCCTCCTCAAGCTGCGCAATCACTTTGAGATTCTCTGCCGTCGTGTTCAGCTTTTGGTTCTCGGCTTCCAACTCGCGACGGCGGATCGAAGTCGCATCGAACTCTTTCTCAATCTCATTTTTTTCTTTCGGTGTGGGCATAATTTTTATCGGTTGTTTTGTGGTTCGGGGTGTGACGTGAAATCGCCTAACGACCCCAAGCTCAGCGACGGCGGAGGGCGGCGCGGCTCCTGCGCGGCGGGCTCTGCGGGAGGAGCAGGAGCCGTGACGCCCGGAGCCGTTCGCTGCAGCGCATGGTTAGGCGTCATTCGGAATGCGGAGTTGACCTCATGGAATGGATTCGAGAATGGCGCTCAACTCTCTGGCGATCTCCCGAACGCGAAGAGCGACGGAGGCGATCTGTGAAAAGTCCAGCGTCTCAAGTGGGTTGTCGCTGGTCGGAGCCATCTTCTTGAGGTCGATGATGCTCAACACTGCTTCTCCAGTCTGTTCACGTCGCCCGATACAAATTGGGTTGTGGGCAATGCGGTTGCGCGTCCCTGAGAGCTTGCTTGCCTCGCTCCATAAGTCGCGTGCTCTTGCTTGGTCTGCGGCGGGAATCGTCGATGGTCCGATCAATGCAACCGCTGTGGTGATGCGGAATGAAAGTTTGTCTTTGCGGGCTTTGATTGCGGCGTCATCGCCGCCGAGCTTCTGAATCCATCGCAGCGACTGAAACTCTATGAGACCGAAGTTTATGATTAGACCGCCGATGCTCTGCGACCAGAGCGACATGTCTGGAATCTCAATGATCTTAACGCTCATTTTAGGGGAGACGTGCAATGACGCCTAACGACCCCAAGCTCAGCGACGGCGGAGCGTGGCGCGGTAGCTGCGTGGTGGAGCGAAGGGAAGGCATACGAGCTAGGGAAAAGGGT
>JBBRQL010000088.1:0-15698 GCA_038226425.1 Verrucomicrobiota bacterium | reverse complement strand
GGGCAACTGCTACGACAACGCCTCGATGGAAAGCTTCTGGAGCACCCTCAAGCTCGAGCTGGTCTACCGCCGCACGTTCTACAACCACCGCGATGCCAGGTCCCAGATCTTCGACTTCATCGAGCTCTTCTACAACCGCCAGCGCCGCCACACCTCTCTCGGCGGCCTCTCGCCCGCCGATTTCGAAGCACAAAACAACTAACCAACCAACCCCTTTTCTCTGTCCGTTTTATCGATGCAGGCCCAGCCGCATCGCCCTGCGCCTCGCCACCAAGTCGAACTAGCCCCATCCACCGGGCAGGCATCAGGCCCGCCCCCAACTTTCAGAGGAGTCACCCCATGCAAGAAGTCATCCACGCCTACACACGCGCCGAAGCCATCGAAGATGGCCAGCAAGTGGACGTCACCACCGTCGCCGCCGAGGCCGGCATCCGCTTCCCCGTGTTCCTGACCCGCAGCGTCTACTACCAGTTCGTGACCGTCCCTGACGGTGTCGCCGGGCAGGACGAATCCGGCCGGCTCTGGGACATCGTCTGGATGCTGCGCGATGCCATCCGCCGCAGCCGCTCCGGCAGCGACCGGATCCCGGTGACGCTCTACGTCCGCAACACCAAACGGCCGCCAAAACTCGTGAACCTCATGGCCGTCTGCGGTCCGCTCGACATCGACGACCCGCAACCCGCCATCACCGTCATGCTGCCGGATGAAGATTGAATGGCAGTCTTGAGCCGCCCCGCAGAGCCGAAACTACCGGCACTGCGGGGCGGCTAGGAACGCCTGACCTGCCGGCTTTCGGGTGGTTGGGTCCGTGCGTGTTCCACCACGACAGGGTTGAGGGAAATAGCCCGAAAACCAGCAGGACAGGCGGGGAGGGAATCCGCGTGAGCACGGCCTGCTTCGCCTTGCTGCGCCGGCAAACAGGCCGACCTCACTGCGGTGGGGGAATCCAGTCTGGCCCCTCGCTCTGAGGCTGCGCGAGCCGGGTTACGCCGCGCCGTTTTGGAGGGCCGTGGCGCGCTCCACCCTCCCGCTTGCCTCACCGCGAGGAGCCAGAGGTCGGAGCGGGCTGGCGCTATCGCGCGCCCGGGGCTTTCAGGCCCTTTTGGTTTCTCGCCGCGCCTTCTCCCCATCGCCCTCCCCAGGCCGCTTCAGCAGGGGGCCGGACGCGGTGCCCTCTGAAGACCACTCCCGCTGGCCGCCCTGCTTCGCTGCCTTTTTCGGTGAAGGGCGACGGTCCGAAGGCGAACGGCAGAGCACAAAAAAAAGGCCATGAAAACCAACTTTCCAATTCAATCTGGGCTCCGGAACCGAGCCGAACGGCGTGGCATTGCAAGACAAGGCAGCCGCCTACCGATAGACCCGGTGAAGCGCCGGTGGAACCGGACGCTCCCGACGCCGACGTTGTTGAAGCTCTTGGGCGTCAAAGCCCCCGAACTCTTCCGCTTGGCCGAAGTGGTCGGCAAATGGGTCTGGGTCCAGTTCAAGGACGCTCCCGCTGCTGAGGTCCGCCAGCAACTGGCCCAGCTCGGCTTCCATTGGAACCGTGCCCGTCAGGCGTGGCAGCACCCGTGCGGAGTTCCTTGCCCAGAACGGGCGACCTACGACCCGCACCGCCGCTACGGCAGCTATTTCCCGGCCGCCGTGAGGAACTCGTGAGAGGAAGCCCGACCATGAGCACCACCGCTTTTCTTCCCGGCATGGAACAACTCGTGAAGCCGTTCCAGTTCCTCGCGTCACCCCACGAATACAAGGTGACGGCCCTGCGCGAATGCCCGTTGCCCGAGGCCTTGCAGCTTTGCGACACGCCCGACAAGGCCGCCGAGTATTGGAAACGCCACATCGCCACCCATCCGCACTTCAACCCCGAATGCGAGTGTTTTGTGGTGTTGCTCCTCAACACCCGCCGCCGCGTCAAGGGTCACCACCTCGTCTCTATCGGCACGCAAGACGCCGTCATGGTCCATGCTCGCGAGATTTTCCGCGTCGCAATCGTGACCTCCGCCAACGCGGTTCTCCTCATGCACAACCATCCGAGCGGGGAGAGCACCCCTTCGGAAGCCGACCTCAAAATCACCCGCGAACTCATCCGCGCCGGCCAGCTCCTCAAGATCGAGGTCCTCGACCATGTCGTGGTCGGCAACGGCAACGTCTCGTCCCTCCGGTCGTTAGGGCATTTCCATTCCTGACCGCAGCACCACGCTGGCGGCGGAACCTCAGCCGGTTCCGCCGCCAGTCGGTGTCAACTGACACCAGAATCGACACCGAAGAGCAGTCCAGAGTTGTGGCAGGATTGTCCCGAATCCTGTTGAAATCCCCAATGAAAACGGGCAATTTATGAGCAGTCGATGGCTGTTTAAGGCTCCGAAAATGACCGGCAGGAGCCTCGCCCTACCCGCGGTCTCGTTCCTCCTCGCTCCCAAACCACAGCCATGCCTCTCCTTCACTGCTTCCTGACCGCCACTTCTCATCGCACCCGGGTTCAGCGCCCTGATGGACGGAAAGAAAAAGACGGCCAAGAGCGGTGCTCTTGGCCGTCGTGTCGCAGAACGGTCTGCCGTCCTCGCTGCCGTTCAGCGGAACCGGTAATACTGCTGGCCTTGGACGGTCGGGACCGTCAACGGCGAGACCGCCGATGCCCGGCGCGGACTCCAGCTTTCCGCTGCCGGTCCACTCGAGCTTGAGGCTGCCGTCGACAAGACCGGCCTTGGTGAACGTCGCCGGCTCGGCCACCGCCCCGAGCGGATCGAATTCCAGCGTGGTCGCGGTCAGCTCCGCGCCAAAGACCATGTCCGAGCTGGACCCGCCCGATTGATGGACCTCGGCGGCGAGGACGTTGTCACCCACGCGCAACGCGGTCGTCGCGATCTCGAACGGCCCCTCGAAGACATTCTCGTGGCCGGAGGCGTCCGTGGTGGAATCGACGACCACATCGGCACCGATGCCGAAGCGGTGGATCTCGACGCCGTTGAGGTAGAATACCGCGCCGTCGTCGACGGCGTGCCTGAGCTTGAGCTTGGCCCCGTTGGTGGAGGTCAGGGCGAAGTGCGTCCGGAAGTAGAAGGTCTTCACGTAGGTGCCCTCGTCGTTGAACCGGGTGATCGGGGTCCGGATCGGGGCCACGGTGGTCGTGGTCTCGTCCGCGATGAGCGCCTTGCCCTTGGGCCAGGTGCTGTCGTTGTAGGCAGGTTGGCGCCAATCGGTGCCGAGGTCGCGGCCCGAGCGGTCGTAGCGCCACTCGGTGACGTCGTCGATCTTCGCCAGGTCCTTGCTGACGATCTTCAACGGGATGGTGGCTTCCAGCTCGGCGCCGAACACCATGTCGGAACTGGAACCTCCGGACTGGTGGACCTCCGCCATCAGGACGTTGTCGCCCTTGACCAAGAACGCGGTGGGGAGGTCGAACGGACCCTCGAACACGTTCTCGTGGCCGGAGGCGTCGGTGGTCGCGTCGACCACGACGCCCTGGGCGATGCCGAATCGGTGGACCTCATGGCCGTTCAGGTAGAACACGGCGCCGTCGTCCACCGCGTGGCGCAAGGCCAGCTTGATCGCCGGGCCGGGATCGGACGGGAAATCGAAGTGGCTGCGGAAGTAGAAGGTCTTCACGTAGGTGCCCTCGTCGTTGAAGCGCGTGATCGGCGTGCGGATCGGGGCCACGGTGGTCGTCGTCTCGTCCGCGATGAGCGCCTTGCCCTGGGGCCAGGCGCTGTCGTCGTAGTTCTTCTCGCGGGCGACCGAGCTGAGGTCCCGGCCGGACCGGTCGTAGCGCCAGGTGGTCTTGTCGTCGATGGCCAGCAGGGTGAGCTTCTGGCGCAGCGAGCCGACCGTGATGCTCACCGGCGCGGAATCGGTCGAGAGACCGGCGCTGTCCACCACGCGGGCGGAGAAGATGTGCACGTCGTCCGCCAGGCCCGCCACGGTGAACACGTAGGGCGCCTCGGCGACCTCGCCGAGTTTCCGGGTGAGCTCGTAGAACTCGACCCTGGCGACGATCTTCGACGGATCGGTGCCGACGTTGGCCGTCAGGACGACCGGCGCACCGGGCTCGAAGTTGCTGCCGGCCGCCGGCGAGCTGATCGCCACCGTGGGCGGCGTGAAGACCCCGGGGGCCGCGAGGCTCTGGAGGACCGTGCCGGGGATATACGGCAAGGCGCGAGGGACCGCGGTGTCGCCCGCTTTGCGCCATGCCACGTCGCAATAGTCGCCGCCGCCGCCTTCTTTCCAGATCGCCTGGATGTAGTAGCGCTTGGAGGCCTCCAGCCGGACCGGCACCGAAGTCTCGGGCGCGCCGGGCTCCTCGAACGCCCCGCAGCAGCCGGTCTCCTCGGCGATCGTCACCGCGTTCTCGGGCTTGTCGTCCGTGCTCAGCTGCAGGATGGACGAGTCATCCGACCGGACGAAGAATTCGTACTCGGCGGTCGCGGGCGGGATGATCCAGCCCGATAGCCGGCCGCCGTAGTTCTCGTGGGACGCATCGGTGAACAACAGGCGGGAGGTGAACTGGGTGGTGAAGCCCGTGAAATCCGGCTTGTCCGGGTACTTGTCGGTGGCATCCAGCAGCGCCTGCACACCGCCGCCCGCGATGTCGAAGTACGCCTCCATCTTCAGGCCGCCGCTGATGTACGCGAACGCACCAAATGCTTTCGAGGTGCCCGCTGCCACCGGCAGACCGGCTGTGTCGGCCACGTTCTTCACCGACAGCACATAGGTGGAGCCCAGCGTCTGCTTGCTGGTGGTCAACTGGACCCGCGTGGGCGTGACCAGCGCCGCGGCGCTCACGGTCAGCCCGCCGTCCAGCGAGTAGTTGCCGGCCACGGCCGCCGTCGCGGCCGTGACCTCTTCGGAGAAGTTGACGGTCACCGTGTCGAACGTCCCCGATCCGGACACCGTCGTGATCCGCGGCGGGGTCGCGTCGGCGGTCACCGTGAGGGCGACCTCGTCGCTGGTGACGGTCGCGCCGGGCATCGACACCACGGCCCGGAACTTGGCGCCGTTGTCCGCCGGCTTCACCGGTCCGAACGTGTAGGCGGTCCCGATCTGGCCGGGGAGGCTCACGCCGTTCCGCTGCCATTGCACGACCAACGGGGTGGCCGAGTTGGTGGCGCCGAGGCTGAACGTCGCCGTGTTGTTGTGCGCCACCGATTGGGCGGCGGGCTGCCTGAGGATCGCCAACGTGCCGCCGGGCTTGACCGCGACGGACAGGAACGCACCCGGGATGGGCAGGAGGGACGCGGCCGGAGTCGTGTCGCCGACCTTCCGCCACGCGACCTGGCAGTAGTCGCCGCCGCCACCCTCCTTGAACAGGGCGCGGACGAGATAGCGCTTGCCCGCGACCATCGCGATCGGGGCGGAGGTCTCCGGGTCGCCCGATTCATGGAAAGCATCGCAGCAGCCCGTCTCCTCGGCCACCAGCGCGAGCTTGGCCTCGGTGTCGTCGGTGCTCACGAACAGCTGGCCCGCGTCGTCGCTGCGGATGAAGAACTCGTAGTCCCCCGACTGCGTCGGCGTGACGTAGCCGGTGATGCGACCGCCATAGTTCTCGTGGACGTCGGTGGGATACCCGGTCCGCGTGTTGAAGCTGGTGAGATAGAGCACCTCGCCCGGGCTCGCCGGATAACTGGGGTCGGAGGTGAGCGCATCGATGGCCGTGGTCAGGATGTTGGTGTACGCCTCGAACTTGATGAGTCCGGGCACCACGATGTCCTGCGCCCGGACGGCGCAGACGCCGACGCCGATGCCGGCCATGCAGGCAAGCCACCGGCCTAGGTTGGAGCTTCGTTTCATTGTTTTGATGGGGTGATGGGGTTTGGACCGACATCCCCGCCTCGGCTGCCGGCGCCGCACTCCGCCCGGGCATGGCAACGCCTTGCAGGAAGAGATCGGCATCCGGACACACCGATGGGGGCGGGCCCGGACCAAGCAGCTACGGGGAACGGGCGGACTTCAGCCGGGCGCCCTGTCGTCCGTCAACCATCAAGTGACGTTATGGTTACGTTACAGTGACGCACCATCCCGCCGGCGCCACTGGCCGTATCGGTCTAACGCTCCCGGTGGCCCCTGCCGAGAACTTCGTTGTCGCCGTGCGCGGATCGCTGCTCCCATCCGGGCGTGATCCACCTCGCTTGTCTCTTGATGCGCCGATCTGTCCTCCGAGTTGCGCTCCTCCTCGCGGTCGTCGGCATCGGAGCGTCGTCGCAGGCCGCCGAGTATTTCCCGCCGCCGGACAAGGACGGCGGTTGGCGCATGCTGAAGGACGCCGGCCAGATCCGCGGCAAGGCCGGCATGGACCTGGGCCAGCTGGAGCGCGCCTACGCGTTCACCCAGCGGTGCAGCCAGAACGGCGGCCTGCTCGTCGTGCGGCGCGGCTACCTGGTGTTCGAGCGGTACTTTGGCCGGGCGTCGCGCGACGTGAACCCCGACATGGCGTCCACCGGCAAGGCCTACACCAGCATCGCCAGCGGCATCATGCTGCGAGAATTCCACGACAAGATCCCCGAAGGGCTCGACACCAAGGTCTTCACGGAACGTTTCCTCCCCGAGGCGCTGCCGCTCGACGACCCGCGCAAGGCCGACATCCGGCTCGGGCATCTGCTCAGCATGACCTCCGGCCATTGGGGCGAAGGCGGATCGCCGTCGACGGTCGTGCTCGGCAAGGCCGGCGGCCTGAAGGGCGTGCCCGGCCAGGACATCCGCGACCTCGATGGATCGTCTTTGCGCGTGCCGCTGTGGACCAACGCCGGCGCGGGTTATTCCTACTCGTCGCCCGCGCCGCACATCGCCTCGATCGTGCTGCGGAATGTCACCGGCATGGAGCTCAAGGACTACATCGACACGCGGCTCGCGAAGCCGATGGGCTGGGGGCCGTGGGATTATTGCCTCCATCGCGGCGATGTGCGGATGCCGCACGCGAACGGCGCCGGCAGCATCGCCGTCCACGCGACCGACGCGCTGCGCTTCGGCTACTGCCTCCTCCGCGAAGGCCGTTGGGCCGGGCGCCAGCTCGTGCCGGCGGACTACATCGTCCAATGCCGCCAGCCGTCGCTCTACAACCCGCACACGCCGTTCAGCCTGCAGTTCGAGCACAACTCCGACGGCCACGTCGCCGGCGCGCCGCGGGACGCCTTCTACAAATCGGGCGCGGGCGGATTCGGCATCTTCATCGTGCCGTCGCTCGACCTCGTCATCTACAAGATGGGCGGGAGCAACGGCCAGTACGACCCGACCTTCACCGACGTGCCGCAGCCGAGAACGGTGGACACCTCGCGCGACGGCTGGACGTCGATCCCGCGCACGCCGTTCCACGAAGGCAGCCTCGGCGGCGACGATGGCCTGCGCCGCGTGCTGGAGATGGTGAGCGCCGCGGTGCGCGATTGAGCCGGGACCCTGCAGTCGGGACAGAAGCCAACGAAGGGAACAGAGAGGGGGGCGGGAAATTGAACTGCGGGTCAAAGGGAGAGGACAACCAAAGGGTATCGGATGTGCGCGTGCGCAAAGACCTGGGTCGCCCTTCCTGGCCGCTTCGTTTCCTTCGTTCTCTTCTGTCAAAAAAAACGGTCCCGGTTGAGGCCGGGAGAAACCGAGCCGGCGCCGAGATGCGGGCCCCGGCGCCACGGATTTTCCACGTGCGTCCGTGCCGGTCCCTACATAGGTTCAACGCATGTTCATCTGGTTGCTTGTGCTCGTGCTCGTCGGTGGCTTCGCGGCCATCGGGTTCCAGACCGGCGCTATCCGCGCCTCGGTCTCGTTGCTCGGGGTGGTCCTCGCGCTTCTGTTGGCGCCTCTGATCGGCGGGTTGCTGACGCCGCTGTTCGCTTCGGCCGGCGTCGTCTGGCAACAGATCTTGCCCACGGTTGTCGGCTTCGTCCTGGTGTGGGCAATCGGGTTCGGCCTGGGCTTCTTGGCCCACAAGCCGGTCGAGCTGCACTTCAAGTATCGCGAGGACGACTCGACCCGCGTCGGCTTCGAGCGCATGAACAAAGCGCTCGGCGTGTTCGTGGGCATGTTGGCCGGCGTGCTGGTTTTCTTGGCGGTCGGCAAGCCGATCTACTCCAAGGGCCATCTCACCACCCAGCTCGCCGCCGAGGCGGGTGAAGCCAGCCCGGTGGGCTACCTCAACCAGCTGCGCAACGACATGGCCCAGAGCGGCTGGGACAAGACCTTCGCGTCCCTCGACCGGACCCCGGCGCAGGACTACGCGATCGACGACATCCTCGGGCTCATCCACGCCAACCCGCTCATCCAGGGCCGGGTGCAGAACTACCCACCGTTCCTCGCTCTCGGCGAGCGCTCGGAGTTCACCGAGCTCGGGGCCGACGCGGACTTCCAGAAACTCCTGCAGGACCGGGCCGGTTTCACGGCCGTCTACACCAACCCGAAGTCCCAGGCCATCCTCGGCAACGCCGAGCTCCGCCAGCTCCTGCTCGCGACCGACCTCAAGGACTTCAAGACCTATCTCGAGACGGGCAAGTCGCCGAAATTCGATGAGGAGAAGCTGCTCGGCCGCTGGCGTGCGGATGTCGGGTCCACCGTCACCGATGCGCGCCGCAAGCGCACCAATCTCCAGCCTGCCGACCTGAAGGCGCTCCGGTTCATGCTCAACACGGTGCTCAAGCAGGCCTCGCTCACCGCCTATACCGACGGCCGCTACGTGCTCAAAGTACCGGTGCCCGCCGCGCCCAAGGCCGAGGTTGCCGCCGATGCCGCGGCCGCTCCCGCCGTCGATCTTTTGACCGCCCGCTACGGCCGTCGTCCCGGAGCGCCGGCCGCTGCTCCGGTCGTCCGCGCCGCGCCCCCGGTGGATCCGATGGCGGTCGCGAAGAAGATCCTCGCCGACGGCAACAAGAGCGGCAAAGGCATCGCCGACCTCTCGACGGAGGGCACGTGGGTCCGCTCTTCGGACAAGTACGTCCTCAGCTCGAAGAAGGACGGCAAGGACGAGTCCCACGAGGCCAGCATCTCCGAGGTCGGTCGTCTGGCCATCCCGGTGCCCGAGCTCAAGCTGACGCTCTTCTTCGTCCGAGCGATCTGATCGCCGGATAGGCGTGCGGTGGTCCGCGCGTCCATCGCTCCTGCCTCGCCTCGGCCCCGGTCCTTCGACCGGGGCCGTCGCGTTACGGCTTCCCGCCCGGAGCCGCCCGCGTAAGCTGCGCCGCATCGACGCTGATGCCGCCATCCGCTCCCGGGCCGACTTGCCGCGCTTTGCCGTATGGCGGCCGCTGGCGTTCGCCGGGCTCTGGACGCTCGTCGGGCTGGCGTTCGCCGGGCAGCTCTATCTCACGCAATCGAAGATCGGTTCGCCGGTGAGCTGGGGCTTCGCGGTGACGCGTTCGTTGGCGGATTGGTACGTGTTCGCGCTGTTGTCGTTGCCGGCGGTCGTCTTCGCCCGGCGGTTCCCGCTCGGTAGCGCCCCGTTGCGCCTGCTGGCCATGGTGCATCTTGTCGCGAGCCTGCTCTTCTCGTTCGTATGGATGCTCCTGCGCGCGGGCGTGGCCGTGGCGATGGAAGGGAAGCCGTTCGCGGAGACGCTGCGCCATGCGTTGGTCGCGACGCTCGTCTTCAACCTGCTGGTCTACTGGGTCGTCGTCGCCGTGGCCCACGCCATCGGTTTCTACAAGAGCCTGCGCGAACGCGAGCGCCGCACGCTCGAGCTGGAGAAACACGTCACCGAGGCGCGGTTGCTCGCCCTCCAGATGCAGCTGAACCCGCACTTCCTCTTCAACGCCCTCCACGGCGTCAGCGCGCTGATGTACCGCGACGTGGACGCGGCGGACCGGATGCTCGTGAAGCTCAGCGAACTGCTCCGGCACGCGTTGGACCGCACGGATGCCCAGCGCGTCCCGCTCCGCGACGAGCTCGCCTTCCTCGACCGGTACCTGGAGCTCGAGCAGATCCGCTTCGGCGGAAGGCTCAGCGTGAAGCACGAGATCGATGACGCCGTCCGCGACGCCGCGGTGCCGAACCTGATCCTCCAGCCGCTGGTCGAGAACGCGCTCAAGCACGGCATCGAGCCGCAGGTCCGGCCGGGCCTCATCACGCTGCGCGCCGCGATCCTGCCGGGCCGACGCGTCCGGCTGGAGGTCGAGGACAACGGCCGCGGGCTCGCCCCGGGGCGATCGGCCGAGGGCGGCATCGGCACCGCGAACTCGCGCTCGCGGCTCGGCCAGCTCTACGGCGATTCTGCGCGCATCGAGGTCCTCCCCGGCGCCGACGGCGGGCTGCGCGTGGTGGTCGAGTTCCCGTTGGAACGATGAGCCCCGTTCCGATGAACGACACGTCCTCCACCGCATCGCCGCGCGCGGTCGACCCGACGCATGTCGAGCATCGCGGAAGGCGGCTCGTGAGCTTCGGCGGATGCGACTACCTGCGGCTCTCGTGGCATCCATCCGTGCGGCAGGCGGCGAAGGACGCCATCGATGTGTGGGGGCTGGACGCCGCGGCATCCCGCGTCACCACCGGCAACCTCGCGCTGTACGGCGAGCTTGAGAAGAGCCTCGCGCGGTTCTTCCGCGCCGAAGCCGCGGTGCTGACCCCGAGCGGCTATATGGCGCCGATCGTGGCCGCGCAGGCGATGGCGGGCCGGTTCACCCACGCGCTCCTGGACGCCGGGTCGCACGGATGCCTCCACGACGCGGCCGGGATGCTGGGGTGTCCGGTCGTCCCGTTCCGTCGCGACGACCCGGAGACGTTGGCCGCGGCGGCGCGCGGTTGCGGCGTGGGCGCGAAGCTGCTCGTGCTCGCCCACGGGCTCTCGCCGCTCGATGGTTCGGTGCGGCCGCTGGACCGGTATCAAGCGGCGGTCCCGTCCGATGCGTGGATGCTCGTGGACGATGCGCACGGGGCCGGTGTGCTCGGGCCGAAGGGGCGCGGTGCCGTGGAATCCTTGGACCTCGACCGGTCGCGGGTGGTGCTCACCGTGACCTTGAGCAAGGCGTTCGGCTGCCACGGCGGAGCGGTGCTCGGACCGCGGTGGTTGCGCGCGTCTGCCTTCGCCACGAGCCGGGCCTTCGGCGGCGGGACGCCGCTGCCTCCTCCGATGGCCGCCGCGGCGCTGGAGGCGGTCCGCATCATGCAGGACAGCGGTCCCGCTCGGGCACGCCTCGCCGCCAACGCGGCGCGCGCGCGCGAGGTGCTGGCCGGTCCGGACGCCGATCCCGTCCTCAGGCCCGGACCGATGTTCTGCGTGGCACCAGCGACGCCGACGGCCTTGGCGCGTCTTCGTCGCGGCCTTTTGGCCGCGGGGATCTTCCCGCCGTTGATCCGCTACCGGGATGGTCCGGCGGGCCATTTCTTCCGCTTCGCCGTCTCGAGCGCCCATAGCGGCGAACAGATCGGGAGGTTGCGAGAGGTCCTCGCACGGTTCCTCTCGGCGGAAGCCTGAGCGGCCGGCTCACCGTGCCGCCGCCACGGCAAGCACGACCGCTCCGAGGATCGCCGTGGCGCCGACCCATCGCCTCGCGAGCACGCCGGGACCGGTCTGCGCTCTCTCGTCGTTGCCCAGCCGATGTCCCGCCGCCCAGACCAGCGCGATCGCCCAGAGCCCGCGGAGCGTGTAGACGACGTTCACGCCGGTCGCGTCGTGCGACCACCCGATGCTGCCGGAGATGAGGAAAGACTGCACCGCCGTCAGCGCGCCGCCTGCGGCCATCCATCGCCACGCCGGCGCCGGCGGACGGAAACCCGATGCGCCGACCCACGGGACGAGCCCCGGCGACAAGACCCGGCTCGTCGATCGCCTTCACTTCTTGCCGGCCGCGATCCGGGCGATCAGGGCCGCATCTTGGACCTCCTTCAACGGCACGCCCGCCTGGACCGCCTTCGCGCGGCACACCTCGAACTCCGGCGCGGCCTGCACCGTCTCGCCGTCCAGCATGCCGAGCTTCACCGGGATGTCACCGAACTCGGTCTTCACCGTGACGAACTCCCTGCGCAGCTTGCGGCGCTCCGCGAGCGTCCGGCGCACGCCGAACGCGCTCGTGTGCCGCAGCAACCGCACCGTGAACTTGTCCGCGTCCTCCGCGCGGCACAGCACCGTGAGCAGCACGCCGGGGCGGTTCTTCTTCATCTGCACCGGCGTGTGGAAGACATCCAGCGCGCCCGCCGCGAGCGTGGTCCCGATGAAATGACCGAGCACCTCGCCGCTCACGTCGTCCAGGTTGGTCTCCAGCACGGCGATGGTGTCGGTCTCCCAGTCATGTCCGCCGGTTTCGGTGCCGGCCGGGTCGGCGAGCACGGCGCGGAGCACGTTGGGCCGCGTCCGGTTGTCGCGCGTGCCGAGGCCGTAGCCGACCTTGCGCGCGACAAGGCCGCCCATGGGCGCGAAGGTCTCGGCGAACTCCGCCAGCAACGCCGCCCCGGTGGGCGTGACCAACTCGCCGGGTTCGTCGCATTGCGCGATGGCGACGCCGCGAGCCGCGAAGATCTCCAGCGTGGCCGGAGCGGGCAGGGGCATGCGGCCGTGCGCGCACCTCACGAAGCCCGTGCCCTCGGTCACCGGGCCGGCCAGCACGCGCGGCATGCCGAGCAGCTCCAACCCGATGCAGGCACCGACGATGTCCACGATGGAATCCACCGCGCCGACCTCGTGGAAGTGGACCTTCTCCGGCGGCATCCCGTGGATCTTGCCCTCGGCGACCGCCACGCGGCGGAAGACGGCGACGGACTTCTCCTTCACCCACGCGGAGAGCGTGCTTGAAGCGATGAGTTGCTGGATCTGCGAGAAGTCCCGGTTCTCCGGGTGCGAGTGCCCGTGCGGATGCCCGTCGTTGCCGTGGGGATGCGGATGAGCGTGCTCGTGGCCGTGGGAGTGGCCGTCGCACTCCGCTGTGAGATGCACGTCGAACTTCACGCCCTCGATGCCGGACTTCTGTCCCCGCGCGACGTGCAGGTGGTAGCCGTCGAGCCTGAGCTTCTTCAACTCCCGCTCCAAGGCCTTGGCGTCGACGCCGAGGTCGAGCAGCGCACCGATGAACATGTCGCCGCTGATGCCGCTGAAGAGGTCGAGGTAGAGCGTGTGCACGGCGAAGAGCAAAGACTCGGCGACGCGAAGTAGGGAGGAGAAACTTGCGCCGAAAATGGGAGCGCTCGCCAGCGTAGAAGCCGCGCCACGCGGCTGCTTTCGGAACGAGAAGGCCGCGAAAGAACGGTATCCGTCTGGGGAAGTGCGTCTATCGGAGGAGGGCGGAGGAGGTAAGCTGGCGTTGTGTCAGAGACAGCGTGCAGCTTTCCAAGCGGTGGGAGTGAGTTCGCCCACTCGGGTGATGGGCCAGTTTCCGAGTTTGGGAAGGACGTCGCCCAGGTATCTGCGGAGCTTGATGTCCAGACGTCGGCAGGTCTCCACGATGGAGATGACGGCGGCGATCTTCGGGCCGGCGGTCTCGTCGCCCAGATGGAGCCAGTTCTTGCGTCCCAAGGCGATGGGCCGCATCCCGCCTTCGCACCAATTGTTGTCGATCTCGACCTGGCCGTCCCGGAGGTATTCCTCCATCCGCTCCCATTGACCCAGGGCGTAGTCGCATGCACGGGCCAAAGCGCGGTCGGGGCTGATGTCCTGACGGATCTGGAGGA
The DNA here is from genome assembly GCA_038226425.1 of Verrucomicrobiota bacterium. Taxonomy (GTDB): domain Bacteria; phylum Verrucomicrobiota; class Verrucomicrobiia; order Limisphaerales; family UBA9464; genus CAIVQB01. The sequence goes on along the minus strand of JBBRQL010000088.1, from coordinate 2,135 downwards.
TCCTCGTCTTGAGGGCCGTCATGAGCGGCCTGCTTTTGGTCTGCCGCAGATCCAACCGCTGGTCCGGGGTGAGGTTCCGGGACCGTGCCTCCTCCTCGACGTCGTAGAGCAGCCCGATCTGGCGGACGATCTCCACCGGCAGCGGGTCCAGCGGGGTCACCTTGGCGGTGTCGACGAACCTGCGGCGGATATGCGCCATGCAGGCGACGAAGGTGATCCCTTCGCCCAGCTTGTCATAAGCGGCATAGCCGTCGCATTGCAGTCTGCCCCGGAACGGCTTGAGGAACTCGCCCGGGCCCGTCTTCCGTCCCCGACCCATCCGGAAATCGAAGACCACCGCTCCATCCGGTCGGCCATACTCCCACAGGTAGGCCAGGTGGTTCTTGCCCGTCTTGTCCGGCACCTGGCACGGCAAGGTGGTCTCGTCGGCCTGAAGATGATCCCCGGACAACAGTTCCACCGCCTGGGCCTGGACCACCGGGACCAGCAGTCCGGCGGCGGCCAGGACGGCCCCGTCCAGGGTCTGGCGGCCCGATCCGATGCCGTGGTCCTCGAGCAGGCAGGCGCACTGGCGATAGACCGGGGTGTGCTGTTGGAACTTGGCCGCCAGCACTTCGATGACCACCTCGTCGGAGAGCTTGCTCTTGGGGACGATCTGCGCCGGGGCGGGCGCAACGACCACCCCTTGCCCGGGCACGCAGTGGGAGCCGCGCTTCTCGCGCTTGATGACCCGCACGAAGAACTCGGCCGGCCGGCACCCCAGTTCCTCACGGACCTCGTAGCCGATGACCGGCCGAGGCTGGCCGCAGACGCTGCAGGAGCAATCCTCGGGGTGGCAGGAGATGATCTCCTCGCGCCGCTCCAGATGGCCCGGAAGGGGCGTACGACCCGGATGGTCCTTCGGCGGGGTCTTGGCCTTGGGAACGCTGGCCAAGGTCTTGTCCTTCTCCGGCAACCCGGCTTCGCGCTCGACCTCAGGAGCCAGGACGACCAGCTCCTGGGGAAGCAGCGCGAGCTGGTTCTCGGAGAGCTTGTCCGCCTTGGGGCCCCAGATCTGGAGGTTCAAGAAACGGATCTGCGCGTCCTTGAGGTCCAGGACGACCCGGAGCCTCGACACCTCCGCCTCCATGGCCGTGAACGCCTGCTCATATCCGGGCGGAAGTGATGTGAGGTCCAGCTTCATCGGCTCTGCGGACAGTGTATATCAGGACAGGTGGTCCGCAACATATATATCAATAATAAAACGGGATGATGCTTCCCGGCATATCGGTCACGCAGCCTTGCGCCACCAAGCTCGCGACCGGGTCTTCTCCAGGTCGATGCCGCCCGACAAAAGGGTCAGCTCCTCCGCCAGCACCCGCAGCCCCGGGGCAGAGGTCGCGCCCTCTTCCCGGGGCCAGCTGAAGCGCCCCTTCGCGAGCCTCTTGGTCAGCAGCCACGTCCCCGAGCCGTCCCAATAGAGCAGCTTGACCCGGCTCCGGTCCCGGTTGGCGAAAGCGAACAGATGACCGCTCATCGGGTCCTCCTTCATCTGATGCCTCACCAGGTCGCCGAGCCCATCGGACCCTTTGCGAAGATCCGTCGTGCCCAGCGCCAGATAGACCTTCGTCGCGGGTCCGGTGGGGATCATAGCCCGCGCACGAGCCGGAAGAGTTCCCTCAACTCATCGGGCTGGAACCCCGCGGACACCTCCACGCTATGGCCACAAGGAAACCCGATCCTATAAGCCGGACGCGGATCCCCGCCGGCCGTCAGGTCCACCGGCAACCGGATGAACGTGGGCGGCACCGTGCTCCTGGTCCCCGCTCTGGTCTTTCGGAGCCAGATGCCCAAGCAGGACAGGCTCACCCCCTCCAGGGCAGCGTACTCTCGCCGCGTCAGGCCGCTCTTGCGATACGCCGCGACAAGATCGGCGCGTTCGTCGGGCGTGCGATGCTTTCGGCGGGCCGCGCAATTTTCTTTCTGTAATTTCTGCGGGGATCAAGTCGTGGGTGGGTTGGAGGAGACTAGGTTGAGGTAGATTGTTCCGGTCTCCCGATCTTGGGAGGTCTCGGACAAGAGAGCGGAGACGAGGCGCAGGAGAGAGGCCTCGTTGGGGAAGACGCGAGCGACGCGGGTGCGGCGCTTGATCTCCT
>JBBRQL010000087.1:0-15721 GCA_038226425.1 Verrucomicrobiota bacterium | reverse complement strand
GGCACGAACTACCACGCCTCGAGCATCGCCGACGCGGCAGCCCAGCTGAAGAAGGCCGGCCTGCCCGACGGCTTGATGGTCGATTGCTCGCACGCCAACTCCAGCAAGCAGCACGCGAAGCAGGAGGAGGTCTGGATGAACTTGGTCTCCCAACGCGTCGAAGGCTGCGACCCGCTCATCGGTGTGATGATCGAGAGCCACCTCTCGGACGGCAACCAGCCGATCCCGAAGGACCTCTTGCAGCTCAGGTACGGCGTCTCGCTCACCGATGCGTGCCTCGGCTGGGAGGCGACGGAGCGCATGCTCCGCCACGGAGCAGAGCGGTTGCGCGCCGAGAAGCGCCAGCTCGCCACAGCTTGAGGTTGCCCGTTATGGCGGATGACCCGCAGGTCAGGAGCTTCCTCGTCTCGGCGGGGCTGGTCGTGGCCGCGGTCGTCGGCTTCGTGGTCTTCTGGAAGATCACCAAGTCGCTGTTGAAGCTCTTCTTCTGGGCCGCCGTGCTGGCGGTCATCGTGGCTGCCGTCGCTTGGCTGCTCGCCCACGAAGGCATCATCCCTTCATGGGGGCCAACCGCTCCGGTCAAGGCCGCACGATCGTGAGGGTACGATAAGAAGTGGCGGACACGGGATCGTAGGTAGCGCAGAGTTGCACTCTGCTGTTCCGCGGATTTGCAATCCGCAGACGTCATTTTCGCCCAAGCGCACGGGTTTCTCCTCACGCCTTGCCGAGTCCAACTCGGCGAAACAGCAGAATACAATTCTGCGCTACTTCTGACCGCACCCCGGTCGTGGCCTCGGGCGTCCGGTGGTCCTTGCCTCAGGTCCCGCAGTAGGTCTGGTAGACCCGACCATCGGACACAGGCGGGGTGCTGAACTCCGGAAGTTGGCGCTCGTAGGCGAACGGCTTCGCGAGCACGGCGACGAGTTTCTCCAGCACGCCCAGGTCGCCGCCCATCGTCGCGGCGGCGAGGGCTTCCTCGACCTTGTGGTTGCGCGGGATGAACGCCGGGTTCGTCCGGCGCATCAGACCTCGCACGTCGTCACGGCCCTGCGGTTGGCAGGCGAGCCGTTCCTGCCAGCGCGTGCGCCATGTCTGGAAGTCCGTGCCTGCGGCGAGGTCGGCATCGGTCATCGCATCGCCGGAGAGGTCGCGGAAGGTGTTGGTGAGATCCGCTCCGTGTTCCTGCAGGACGGCGAAGAGGTCCTCGATCAGCACGACGTCGCCGGGCTCTTCATCGAAGAGCCCGAGCTTGGCGCGCATCCCGCCGAGCCATCGGGAGTGGAAGGTCCTCGTGAACGTGCCGAGGACCTCGTTGGCGATCTCGACGGCGGCTTGCTCGTCGGGATGCAGCAACGGCAGCAGGGCGGAGGCGAGGCGCGAGAGGTTCCAGTGGGCGATGGTCGGCTGGTTGCCGTAGGCGTACCGGCCTTGGTGGTCGATGGAGCTGAAGACCGTCCCGGGATCATAGACATCCATGAACGCGCACGGGCCGTAGTCGATGGTCTCGCCGGACAACGCCATGTTGTCGGTGTTCATCACGCCGTGGATGAAGCCGACCAGCTGCCAGCGCGCGACGAGCGCGGCCTGCCGTTCCAGGACGGCCCTCAGGAAGGCGACATAGGGCTGCTCGGCACCCAGAGGCTCCGGGTAATGGCGCTGCAGGGCGTGGTCGGCGACGGCGCGCAGGAGGTCGGGCTCGCCGGTGGCGGAGGCCCATTCGATGGTGCCGACGCGCAGGTGGCTGGCCGCGACGCGGGTGAGGACCGCTCCGGGCAGCGGCGTCTCGCGGAAGACGGGTTCGCCGGTGACCGCCACGGCGAGGCTGCGCGTGGTCGGGATGCCCAACGCGTGCATCGCCTCGCTTATGATGTGCTCGCGGAGCATCGGGCCGAGGGCGGCGCGTCCATCGCCGCCGCGCGAGAACGGCGTCCGGCCCGCGCCTTTGAGCTGGATGTCGAGACGTGCGCCCTGCGGGGTCAGCTGTTCGCCGAGCAGGATGGCCCGTCCGTCGCCGAGCATCGTGAAGCGCCCGAACTGGTGTCCGGCGTAGGCCTGGGCGATCGGCGATGCACCGGGCGGCAGGGTGTTGCCGGTGTACCAACCGACGTTCTCGGGCCGCTCGAGCGTGTCGGGGTCGAGCCCGAGTTCCAGCGCGAGCGGGCGATTGAGCACGACCAACCGCGGCGCAGCGGCGGGCGTGGGCGACGCCGGCGCGGAACAACGTGCCGGCAGCCGCGAGTAAGAATGGTCGAGCCGCCAACCGCCCGCGAGCGAGAGGACGGACGATGTGGGAACGGGCATCACGGGATCTTCGACATCTTTCGTCACGACGCCGTCCGGGGACCCGCGAAACATCCTCGGGCCCCGCCGGTGCCGGCACGGTGGCGTCTCACTTCTTCTTCGGCGGGTTCTTGGCGGCGGCCTCCGCCTCTGCGGCCTTTGTCTTGGCTTCGGCGGCCTTGCCGGCTTCGTACGCCGCGTTCCGATAGCGGTCCAACTCCTTCTCGATCCGGGCGATCTCGGGCTTGCGCCGGATGTCCTTGGCCAGCTCGAGCTGCTGCTGCCGCACACCGTAGATATCGGGATGGTGCGGGAACTCCACGGCGAAGGATTCCAGGCTGTGGAAGGCGCCTTCGGGATCGAGAACCTTCTGCCAATCGGCCAGGTTGCGCCACAGGCGGGAATGCTGTTGCGGTGAACCGTCCGGCAGTTTCAGGGAACGGCTGGACCATTCGATCGCCTGCTTGTACCGGCCGCGGTCGGCGAACATGCGGGCGATCTTCTCCGAGAGCACGGCGCTGTTGGTCGCGCCCGGTTGCTCGATCAGGAACTGGCGCAGGACCTCGGCGTCGCGACCGGCGAGCTGGTAGGAGTTGACCTTGCGGACCTGGGCCCAGGCGGCCAGAGGATTGCCGCTCGCCAAGTGCTGCGCCTCCAGCTCGAGCACGCTCTTGCCGAACGGCCGGTAGAGCGGATCGCCGATGACGACGTTCTGCCAGGACAGGAACACCTGGCAGGCCAACGCCGCCTCGCCGACGGTGAACTGGTTGTCCAGCAGGCGCTCGAAGAAGATCCCGATGTTCGGGGTCATCTCCAGATAGGGCTCCTCGATGCATCCGAGCGTGACCGCGGCGCCCTTGGCGAGCAGTGGTCCGACCCATCGGGCCGAAGGGTTGCGCAAGAGCTGCGCGCTGAAGGAATGCAGATGGTACGCGATCGCACCGGGCATGAACTCGTTCGTCGGGAGCTCGAAGACGCCTTTGGCCTCCCCGTCGTACCAGCCGGCATAGAGCGCCACCTGGGCGAACGGGAACCCGATGCCGATGATCTCGGGCCGGTTGTCGACGACCGTCTCGAAGCCGGCGCGCTTCGCGGCGGTGGCGGCGTTGGTGATCCAGCGGTCGCCGGTCGCATAGCCGCCGTTCGTGATGTTGCGCAGGTCGAAGTAGGCGCGCCCGTTCAACCCGTCCCGCTCCGCGACCATCGCTTTGTCGACCAGCCCCTTCGCGATCTCCGGTGTCGGTCCGTCGAGACGGGTGACCATGAAGACACCGTTGACCGGGTTGATCTGGACCGCGTTGGTCGTGGTGGCGAGGCGGTTGCCGGCGGGGCCGTAGAGCGGGTATTGGCCGAGGACGGGCAGCAGGGCGAGCTCGCTGTCCACGGACGCCACATCGTTGCGGAGATGAGGCGGGTTGGAGTCCGCCATGTCATCGTCGCGTTTCGGGTCGTAACCGGGATCGGAGAGGATGCGGAACGGCACGCCGTAGCAGAGGAGGATGTACCGGACCTTGGATGCGCGGGCCTGGTAGCGGACGCGGCCAGGATGCCCGCTGCGGGCCGGGACGATGTCGGTGGCGAACTCCACGAGGCCGCGCCCGGTGAGTTCTTTCAGCAACGGATCCTGGATCTGTCGCCTATAATCCGCCCGCGAGAGGCTGTCATCGGTGCCGACGTCGAGGCCGATCACCTGGTCCGCCGGGACCGCGCGCTTGTCGGCATAATATTCGGCGACGGCCTTGGATCCGGGCCAACGCGTGTTGTAGACGACGACGACTTCCTTGCCGCCCGCGGTCGCGGCCGGGACCGCGGCGCAGAAGAAGGCGACGACGGCGAACAGCAGCCGCCGGCAGGCGGAGGCGTTCCAGAAGATCGGTTTCATGCGGAAGATCGGACGCAGCCGGGCGGACTTACTTCAGATGGAGACGCTCCCGCACGTGCCCCATCAGGACGGCAAAGGTCTCCTCGACGGTCTGGCCGGTGTTGTCGATGCGGACGGCGTCGAGCGCCGGGATGAGCGCGCCCTGCTTGCGGTTCATGTCGAGCTTGTCGCGCTCGGTGCAGGCGGTGTTGCCGCGGCCCTGCATGCGCTCCGCGCGGGCAGCGGGGTTGGCGTCGAGGAAGAACTTCACCGGCGCGAGCGGGAACACCTCGGTACCGATGTCGCGGCCTTCCATCACCAGGGGACCGAAGGCGATGCAATCCCGCTGCCGAGCGACCATCCAGTCTCGCACCTTCCCGATCTGGGCGATGAGCGGGACGGTCTTCTCCACGGCGTCCGTGCGGATCTCCGTCGCCGGGAAGTAGCCGTCCACATGCAGCCAGATCGATCCGTCGACCGCCTTGAGCTCGGCCTTCCAGCGGCGGAGCGCGGCGATGACCGGCTTCTCGGTGGCGGCCGTGAGGTCCGCCGGCCGCGAGGGGATGGGCACCTGCTTCTGGAGGCAATGCCAGGCGAGCGTGCGGTACATCGCGCCGGAATCGACGTAGGTGTAGCTGAGCTCCTTGGCGAGGCGCCGGGACAACGTGCCCTTGCCGGACGCGCTCGGGCCGTCCATCGCGATGACCTGGGGGAGCGTGAGCGTGCCGCGGGTGCGGGCGGCGGAGTTCGGTCGGTCGGAGGGGGTGGTCATCACGCGGCGAAAAGATCCGAGGGGTCGGTGAGGCGACGGACGCGTCTGCCGTCGACGGTGGAACATTCCCAGATCTCCGCGCCGAGGCCGTCGGGAGCCGGTGCCGCGAGTTTCTGGAAGAAATCGGGGAAGGTCTTCTTCACGCAGGACGGGTCGTACAGCCGCATGCCGGGGACCTTGAGCCCGAGCGTGGCGAAGCACATCGCCATGCGGTGGTCGTGGTAGGTGTTGATGATCGCGCCATGGAGAAGGGACGGCGAGATCTCCAGCGTGTCGCCCCGTTCCTGGACCTGCGCGCCGCACCGGTGCAGCTCGTGCTTCAGGGCGGCGACGCGCTCGCATTCCTGCCGGCGTAGCACGCCGAGGTGGGTGAAAGCCGCCGGGCTCGTCGCCAAAGGCGCGATGACGATCGCGGTCATGATCGCGTCGCCGAGGTCGGTCTTGCGCGACGTGGTGGCGCTGGCGGGCTCACCGGCATGGGGCATGAGCAGCGGGAAATCGGCGTCGATCTGCCAGCCCGAGGTCGGCCAGTTGCGGACCTTGACCGCCGCGAGGTCGGGCCATAGGGCGTTGACCGCCCAGAAGTAGCTGCCGCTCGACGCGTCGGGCTCGATCTGGAACGCGCCGCCGTCGCGCGGGAACGTCGCCACCAGGCGCCGCGTCATCTCGACGTAGGGCAGCTCGTCGTCGTTCGCCCCGGTCACCCCGACCGTCCATCCGCCGAACGCGGCGGACAACAGCAGCGCGCTCGCGAACTGCGAGCTCTCCTCGACGCTCACCTCGACCGGGCCGGGCCGGCGTCCGCCGCCGTGGACCACCGCCGGCAACCGGTCGCCCTCGGCATCGATGCGGTAGCCGAGCTGCCGGAGCGCGGCCAACAACGCGGCCTGCGGACGCTCGTGCATGCGCGGCACCCCGGTCAGACGGTAGACACCGTCGCCGAGACAGACCATCGCGGTGAGGAAGCGGGCCGCCGTCCCGGCGTTGCCCACGAAGAGCTCGAGCGGCGCGTCGGGCGTGCCGCCGCGGGGGATCCGTCCGCCGAGCCCGCGGATGCGCATGGTGCGGTTGGCCGGTTCCTCGGCCTCGGGGACGACGTCGACCTCGAAGCCGAGCCGCCGGAGGCAATCCACCATCGCCTCCGTGTCCTCGCTCCAGAGCGCGCCGTGCAGCGTGGTCTCGCCCTCGGCCAACGCGGCCAGCACGAGGGCGCGGTTGGTGATGCTCTTCGAGCCCGGGATGGTGATCTCGGCGGGCGAAGGAGCGGTCAGCGGGACGATCTCGATGAGTTCTGGCAGCGGCATGGACCGGTGGAGCGGAACATGGCGCGCCGCCCCCTAGGTGGGAAGCTTTCCTCGGCAGGCCGTCCTTAGGTGGTTCTTAGCGCGGACGCACGAGCATCTCCTCGACCACCACGCGCGAAGGCAGCTCGATGCACAGGAGCACGCATTCCGCGATGTCCTCGGGCCGCATCATGCGCGAGCGCGCGTCGGCGTCGGGCACGACCGGGCGCTTGTCGAGCAGCGGGGTGTCGATGTCACCCGGGAAGATGGCGCAGGCGCGGATCCCGCGGCCGCGCTCCTCGGCGTTGATGGCCTGGGTCAGCCCCGCCATGCCGAACTTGCTCACCACGTAGCCCGCGCCCGCCTTCGGGCTGGCCTGTTTGCCCGCGTCGGAGACGACGTTCACGATGGTCCCGGAACCGCGCTGGCGCATCGCGGGCAGGAAGGCCTGCGCGCAATGGTACGCGCCATGGAGGTTCGTGTTCACCATGTCGTGGTAATCCGCGAGCGCGAGCACCTCGAGCGAGCGTTTCGGCGCGTTCGTGCCGGCGGCGTTGACGAGGGCATCGACCGGGCCGAGCTCGGCGAGCACTTGGCGGCCCATCGCTTCGACGGCCTTCGGGTCGGCGATGTCGCAGGGGCAGACCAAGAAGCGGTCCTGCGACGCAACGTCGGTCCCGGCGGTCTTGGCCAGAGCCTCCGCGCGGCGGCCGACGAGGGCGACCCGCCATCCCTTCCGGGCGAGGGCGAGGGCGGTGGCTTGGCCGACGCCGCTGCCGGCACCGGTGACGACTGCGATCTTCGGGTTCGTGTCGGACATGGCGGCGAGGCTGGCGAAGCCGCCGCGGAGAATCCAGCGCGCGTTGCGCGCACCCTGCGCGTCCGATGCCCGGATCGCGGACCGGCCGCAGGTCGTGCTCAGGCTGGAAGACCGTCCCCGGGCCGTCTAACGTCCCCGCCTGTGCACATGCGATCCGGTCTGCTCCTCTCCGTCGGCGTCGTCGCGGCCTTGGCCATCGGCTGCGGACCGTCCGCGGTCCCCGCTCCGGGCGTCGCCGCGACCAACGCGGCAGCGGCCCCGAAGCCCGTCGCGGATGCCGGCGGCGCCACGCCGCTGCCGGCGATAGGGGGCGGGAACGAGGCGTCGGCAGATTGGACCAAGAAAGGCGACGAGTTCTCCGAGCAGGGAAAGAGCGCAGACGCGGTCGCCGCGTACGAGAGGGCGGTCGGCCTGAGTCCCGACGACGAGGAATCACGGTACGCGCTCGCCTTCAACCTCGGCCGGCTCGGCCGAACCGACGATGCCATCCGGCAATACCGCGAGGCGCTGCGGATCCTCCCGGACTACGCGGAGGCCCACAACAACCTCGGCAACCTCCTCTCGAAGAAGAACGAGTTCGCGGAGGCGGTCGTGCATTTCGAAGCGGCGTTGAAGTCGACGCCGAAGAGCAGCAGCGCCCACAACAACCTCGGCACCGCGCTGGCGCGTCAAGGCAAGCTCGACGAGGCGGTCGGCCATTTCCGGGAGGCCACGCGCCTCAGGGCGGATTACGCCGAGGCGTGGTACAACCTCGGCAACTCCTATGTCGGCCAAGGCCGGCTCGCCGAGGCGGTCGACCCGTTCGAGAACGCGATGCGGGCGAGCCCCGGCTTCAAGCCGGCGCAGACCGCGCTCCAACGGGTCCGGGCCAAGCTGGCGGCCGGCGGTCGTTGACAAATGTCAACGTTTCGGCCGGGTGCCGATGTTGCGGAACAGCCGCGTGGTCGAGCCGTTCTGGGTGACCACGAGGTCAGGGCGCCCGTCGCCGTCGAGGTCGCCGGCGGCCGCGCCGCGTTGTTCACCGTAGACCACCACGCCGGATTCCTGTCCCGGCACCGCGGCGAACCCTCCCTTGCCGTCGCCGCGCAACCAGAGGCCGCGCCCAGCGTCGATCCGCGAGTCTTCCGGACGGACGGCGAACTGGTTCTGCGCGAGGAAGAGGTCCGGGATCCCGTCGCCGTCCGCATCGGAGACCGCGATGGAATGCACCGGCGTCCATTGCGCCTCGGCCGGCAACGCCCGCGCCTCGAATCGGCCTCCGCGGTTCAGGAACACCGTCGTCTCCAGCGTCGACACCGCGAGGCGCCTCGCCTTGGCGGCATGCTCCCCGAGCACCTGCTGCACCGTCGCCGCGGAGTACGCGGTATGGGACGAGAAGCGCGCCGCAAGATCAGGCAGCGCCAGCGCCAGGAAATCCCGGTCGCGCGAAGGCATGTCGCGGCCACCGATGCTCACGGCCTCGACCACGCCGACCGTGCCGTCGCCGTTGAGGTCTCCCCACCACACCTCGGGCATCCCGTCGCCCCAGACCTGCGACGTCGAGTTGCGGCCCCAGTTCCCCGCGACGAGGTCCATCTTCCCGTCGCCGTCGAGATCGGCCGCGGCGACGCAGTTCCATCGGCCGCTGACCCGGTCGAGCCCCAGGTCTTTCGTGATCTCGCGCAATCCGCCGCCTTGCGAGCGGAAGACACGGACCGGTCCGAACTCGGTCGCCAGGATGAGCTCCGGGTGTTTGTCCCCGTCGAGATCGGCGAAGACGGCGCCGGTCACCAACCCGACGTCGGCCAATGCGCGCGAGGCCTCGACGTTCTCGATGAACTGGCCGCCTTGTTCCCGGAAGATCTTCGAGACCGCGGGCTCGGGCCAACGGCGCGGGTTCACGCGTCCGCCGACGAAGAGCCCGGTCCGCCCATCGCCGTCCAGATCGCCGATCGCGATCGCGCCAGGGCTGCTGCCGATCGCGGGCACCGGGGTGCCGGCCTTCAACGCGCCATCGACGAAGTCCCAGCGCAGGACGGAAGGCTGGTTGGTGTCGGCGCTCTCGTAGTTCGCGAGCGCCGCGAGGATCGATCGACGCCCGCCCGCACCCGCAAAGGTCGCCAACCCGAGCACGTCGTCGGGCAACAACGGGCCGGGCACCGCGAGTTCCTTGAACCCGCCTTTGCCGTCGCCGAGCTTCACCGCCATCCGGCCTCCGCGGGAACCGCCGATCACCACGTCGGCCCGGCCGTCGCCGTCCACATCGGCGATGAGCACGGACGGCCCGAGTTGCCCGAGCCGGTACGGCAACGTCGGTTGTTGGGCGAAATCGTCGAAAGCCTCCTCGAACGCGACGTGGTCGAGCTTCACGGTGTCGTCCGCGAACCAGACGGCGGGCTTCGGCGGGACGGCAGCGGGCGGAGGCACCTTGGCACCGGCCTCCTCCACCTCGTAGATGAAATCGGGCTTCACGCCTTCCACGACGCTCCGCTGTCCGGACCGCCAGACGACCTCGAGCGTCATGTCGCCCTTGCCCGCGGCGAAGACGCGCAGCGGTTCGCTGCCCGAAAGGTACTGGCCGCCGGCGACCATCTCTTGTGACTGCCGGACCGGGCCGCCGGTGAGGGTGATCCGGGCGCCGATGCCGGTGCCGTTGGGCGCATTGCCTTTGAGGCGGACGGCGACGCGCGGCGCGCTCGTGTCGTTGCGGTAGATGAGCGGCGGGCCGTAGGCGCAGTTGAGCACGATGTCGAGGTCGCCGTCCTCGTCCAGGTCGGCGGTGACCATCCCGTGCGCGATGCGGGTCGAGTCGAATCCCCACGCGGCACTGGTGTCCGCGAAGGTGAGGTCGTGCTGGTTGCGGAACGCGGCCTTGGGCGGTTCGAGCCGCGGATACTGCTGCAACAGGTCCTTGGTGACCTGCAGGCTCTGGCCCGGACGGGACCTCATGCGGGCGGTGACGTCGCGGTTGTTGACGTCGTGCATGTGGCCGTTCGAGACGAGCAGGTCCTCCCATCCGTCCAGGTCGACATCGATGAAGATCGGCGCCCACGACCAGCTGGTCGCCGCGACGCCGGCGAAGCAGGCGATCTCCGCGTAGGTGCCGTCGCCGCGGTTCCAGTAGAGCGCGTTGCGCGGGAACTCCTCGCGGACGGCGGAGATGCCGGGCGCGCGCGCGATCGGCGAGATGGGGCTGGACGTGCGGAGGTGCTGGCCGAGGTTGCCGTCGAGCATCTCGACCGTGAAGAGATCCAGGCGGCCGTCGCGGTCGATGTCGGCGAAATCCACGCCCATCGAGGCGAAACTCATGTTGCGGAGCGCCATCGCGGGCGCCTCGCGGAAGCGGCCCTTCCCGTCGCCGAGCCACAGATGGTCCGGCGTCTGGAAATCGTCGCACACGTAGATGTCGGGGAAGCCGTCGCCGTCCACGTCGCGGATCTGGACCGCGAGCCCGAAATCGGCGGCGGGCGGGGCAGGACGCCCTTCCGCGTCGCTGAACGTCTTCTCCCACGGAGCGGCCGTGAAACGGCCCTTGCCGTCGTTGAGATACAGCACGTCGGGCTCGCCGAGCTCGTAGAGCTTGCCCTCGATGATCCGCAAGCGGTTGGCGAAACGGCCGGTGACGACCGGCTGGCCGTCCACCATGCGGGTCGCGACCGTCGCGCCGTCCCGGAGGATCGCCTGCGTCGCGAAGTTGCACTGGTACAGGTCCAGGTCGCCGTCGCCGTCGACGTCCGCGAGGGCCAGCGACGTCCCGCCGGTGCGGCTGGCGATCCCGCAGGACGCGGTGACGTCGGTGAAATGGCCCTTGCCGTCGTTCAGCAGGCACGCGTGCGGCCCGCCGAATCCGGTGACGAGCAGGTCCAGCGTGCCGTTCCCGTCGAGATCGCCGAACACGGCACCGACGGAGGTCTGGTTGGTGCAGCCGGCGCCGGAGCCCGCGGTCACGTTGGCGAACTTCCATCCGCCAAGGTTCCGGTAGAGCTGGTTGGAGGCCTGCTTGTGGACGAAATACAGGTCCACGTGCCCGTCGCCATCGACGTCGGCGGCGGCGAGCCCCGATCCGTTCATCAGGTTCTGGAACTGCCCGAGTCGGGTCTCCGAGAGGTCGTTGGTGAAATCGATCCCCAGCGCCGCCGGATCGAGCAGCGTGAAGCCGGTCTTGCCGCCCGCGGGCACGGCAAGCTTGGCCGCGCGATATCCCGGGCCGGGATGCCAGTCGAGTGCGTGCGCGGCCGTGCTGAGGACCAGCGCCGTCGCGATCAGGATGGTGCGCGTGTGTCGCATCTCGGGAACGGGCGTAGCGAACCCCTTGTGTCCGTGCGCCGTCAACTTCTCTCCGGAAGCCCGGATCGCGGTGGAAAAAGCTTGTCGCTCCGACCGCGCCCCCCTATCTCCCAGCGCGCAGCGTGAAGCCCACGTGGCGGAATTGGCAGACGCGCTAGATTCAGGTTCTAGTGAGTAACATCGTACAGGTTCAAGTCCTGTCGTGGGCACCACTCTTCACAAACCCTTCATCACGAAGGGTTTTTCCATTTCCAGCTCCTGCCTCCGACCGAAAGTTACAACGCTAGGTCCCAATTTGTCCGTCGATATCCGGCATCGTCCACCAAGGTTTGGCCGTCCTGAAGCGGCCAAGATCCAGCCCCATCGGACTTCTTGAGTCGATATTCTTCGATTTCTTCGGCTGCTCGGTTCTTTTGCCAAGCCGACATGGTGCCCCTCCACCTCAAGGAGCGGGACACACTCCGTCCATGGGCGTTGAGCAGGACTCGAAACCTCCCGTTCAAGTCCCCTCTGACGCGACACAACCGCCGTGGTGCCCACGGTTCGGGTCTTTTTTTTGGTTACGCACCGCAACCGATGGCCCCTCGCGCAGCCCAACTGGCTACGGTTGAAGAAAATCCCCCTTGAGGTTGCCTGCGATTTCGCCTCTGTTGCTTCTCCAATGATTCCCAAGCGGTTTGCGTCAATGTTTGTTGTCGCGGTGCTTTTCAGTTGGGCGGCCTTTGTGCAGGCCAAAGATGCCGCATTCAATGCCTACTGCTTCTCCGTCAACCTGGCCCATGGGTCAGCGTCACTTCAGGGCAGGTCGCTGCAATCCTACTTCACCACTTATGATGGGAGCGCGGGCATCCCACTCTATGACGTAGTGGGAGGTTTCTATGTCTTTAGCAGCGAGCTAAGTTCACTTTCTCCGCTGTCGGGTAGTTACAGGACCGATTACGCACTTTTTTCTGATGGCGCGGCTAACTCCAGCGGCACGGTCTTTGCGGCGTTTCCTGTTGTCGACAGCGACGGAAATGGGGTTCCTGATTTCCTCCAGGTTGAAAGGAACGGGTCCGTTGCGTTTTCAGGCACTGTAACACGTGAACTCCCGAGTTCGTCCCCAGGCATGACAATGACTGGTCAGATTACTCGAACCGCTGGAACGACCGCTGGCAGTTACATCGCGAACATCCAAGACCCGTTGGCTGGCCTAATCACGTACCGTGGAACTTCGTATCTGCTGAATGCCGTCGGTATACTCTCATACGACCGCGGTGGTAACACTTCTATAGTGAACGCGACAGTCAGCAATGAGGATGGAACGAGCACAAAGTATTCGGGCTCTTCTACCTTTACCGTCGTCGACGCAAATACCGTTAGCTTTCCAGCAACAACATTCTACGGGTCCAATGCCCGGGCTGTAAGCGCAAAGCCCTACACGCTTACCCGCAAGGGTAAACGCTATCTCGGTAGCGTCGAGTTCCAAGATGGCGGGTTGAGCACGTCTTGGAGGGATTATATCTCATGGCAGATTGACATCTTGGACAACAACGACTCGGACGGCGATGGCATCCCTGATTTGTCTGACGCATTAGTGACTGCGCCATCGATTAGTAATCACCCGCTGGGCAGTACGGTAAACGTGGGCCAGTCGGTCCAGTTTGCCGTGACGGCGGCGGGCTCAGCACCCCTGAGCTACCAATGGCAACGGAACGGCCAGAATATCCCGTTAGCCACAAGTGCTAGCTTTACGCTGGGCAATGTTCAGGTCGCGGACGCGGGGGACTACCGAGTAGTGGTTGGCAACGCATCCGGAGCCGTCACTAGCCAGGTTGCCAAGCTTGTTGTGAACGTGCCTGTCGTCGCGCCGGCGATTACCAGCCAACCGCAAGGGGTAACGGTCAACGTCGGCCAGTCCGTCCAGTTCGCGATAACCGTGACAGGAACGGGGCCATTCAACTACCAATGGCAACGAAACGGACAGAACATCCAGCTTGCTACCGGGCCAAGCTTCACGCTTGGCAATGTTCAGGTCGCAGACGCTGGGGACTACCGTGTGATGGTCGGTAATGCTTCTGGAACTGTAACCAGCCAAGTTGCCAAGCTTAGCGTCAATGTTGTAGCGGTTGCTCCTACAATCACCGGTCACCCTCGAAGCGCCACCGTCGCGGAAGGCGCTGCGGTCCAATTCACCGTGGCTGTCGCTGGAACAACGCCGATTGCTTACCAATGGCGCAAGGACAACGCAGACATCCAAGGCGCGATAGATTCTACTCTGAGCATCGCGCACGCGTCGGTGGCCGATGCTGGCAATTATGTGGTCATTATCCGCAACAGCGCGGGACAAGTAGCGAGCGTTCCTGCAATCCTAACGGTGAATGCAGCTCCAATAGGCCTACGAATCGTCAGCGTCAAAGTGTTGTCCGCAACTGAGATTGAGGCAAATATCGTGGTCGTCTCCGGGCGTGATTACGTTTTGGAAGAAACTGGTGACTTCAAAACATGGTCTCTGAACAAAAACTTCTTTGCTAATAATACGCAACTGACCGTGAGAGGCCCTTCTTCCGGAGCGAGTGCGATGTTCTACCGGCTTAGAGAGGTAACCACCGGTCCGATGGCCCCTGTGATCACCCAGCAACCTGTCAGCCGAACTGTATCGGTGGGAGGCTCGGTCACGTTTTCGGTGGTAGTGGAAGGGACCGGCCCCTTCAAATACCAATGGCAACGCGATCGTTTACCTTTGGATGGAAAGACCACCGCGGATTTGGTGATCGGTTATGTCCTGCGCAAGAATGCTGGCCTTTACCGAGTGGTGGTAACCGGGCCGGCTGGGTCCGTGACCAGCGCGGAGGCCAATCTGGAAGTGGATTTCCAGTAGTCCCACAATTCCCGGAGCCCGGCATCCAAAGAAGTAATCTGCATGGTGGGATTCAGGATGGTTGAGCGTCCCACAGATGCGAACCGCATTGCAGCGCTCCACAAGCCGCCACGGAGGCAATCCGTCATAGCCGCCGCACCATGCCCCCTCAATTGGTGAATCAGGGCACAGGCATCCGCCACACCCGTATTGGCGTCAACAGGTCGCCATTTTTTTGGGGGGGCTGCCAGGAAAGGGGGCACCAAAACCAGGTCGGCACCCGCGGAGCAACCGGCTACGGAGCCAGTGGTTTGGTTCCTTGGAGCTTCGAGTCCCTCAAGACCTTCGCCACCGACGACGCCGGAATCCCCAACCTCCGTGCCGTCTCCCGTAGGCCGACACCCTCCGTCTTGAGCCTGACGATCTCGTCCGCTCTGCCAGCCAGTGTGGACGGTCTGCCCAACCGGACTCCCCTCGTCTTGGCGGCACGAAGGCCGGCGTTCACCCGTTCCCGGATGAGGCTGCGCTCGAATTCCGCCACCGCCATGAGGACGCCCAACTGGAGCCGGCCAGCGGGGTTGTCGCCAGAAGTGTCGATTCCCTGGGAGGTGCAGATCAGCGAGACGCCCAGTCGTTGGAGTTCGTCGAAGATCAGGGCCAAGTGCGTGAGCGACCTTCCAAGACGGTCCAGCTTGTAGACCACGAGCCTCGCCACCTTGCCGGCCCGGATTTCCGCCATCAGGGCGTCCAACTGTGGCCGTGACGTTTTCGCGCCGGACTCCTTCTCGACGAACACCTTCGGGTTGGCGTAGCCTCTGGCCTTACAGAACGCTTCCAGCTCCGTGCTTTGGGAATCGGTGCGCTGATCCGAGGTGGATACCCTGACGTAAAGTGCTGTCGCTGAAGTGTTCACGAACCATTTGTATTGTGAACAGCCTCGACGGACACCACGAAGTGCGCCAGGACGGCGCTTTTTCGAGCCAGCGAGAGGGGGTGGTTTGTGAACAGGCTCTTAGCCCAAGCCACGGCCCACTCACCGTTACCTCCTGAAGCGGAACAGCGGCCAACTCGGAACGAGGACTCGACAGCCCACTTATTATGGCCAGGCCAAAATCCATCGGGACGAAAGACTCCTCCGCCAACCTGGGCTTCGAGGCCAAGCTCTGGCTCTCCGCCGACAAGCTCCGCAACAACATGGACGCGGCGGAATACAAGCACGTCGTCCTCGGCCTCATCTTCCTCAAATACATCTCCGACAGCTTCGACGAACACCACGCCAAGCTGGTCGAGGGAAAGGGCGACCTCAAAGGTGCGAATCCCGAGGACAAAGACGAATACCTCGCCGCCAATGTCTTCTGGGTGCCGAAGGACGCCCGCTGGCCGCAGCTCCAGGCCCGCGCGAAGCTGTCCAGCATCGGCAAGGACGTGGACGACGCCATGGTCGCCCTCGAACGCGACAACCCCCGCCTCAAAGGCGCGCTCAACAAGAACTACGGCCGCGCCGACCTCGACAAACACCGCCTCGGCGAACTCATCGACCTCATCGGCTCCATCCAGCTCGCCGATATCGCCAGCCGGTCCAAGGACCTCCTCGGCCGCG
>JBBRQL010000086.1:0-15782 GCA_038226425.1 Verrucomicrobiota bacterium | reverse complement strand
GTAGCTCTTGAACGGCCCGGCCGGCATCTCCATCGAGTTGACGATGTGCAGCACCGCGACCGTGAGCGCCGTGGCGATGTAGAACCAGATGGCGACGTAAAGGTGCTTCTCCCGGCGCCGGATGATGGTGCCGAGCAGGTTCACCGTGAACGCCACCCAGATGAGGGCGATGGCGATGTCGATGGGCCACTCCAGCTCCGCGTACTCCTTGCTGGTCGTCAGGCCGAGCGGGAGCGTGATGGCGGCGGCGACGATGATGGCGTTCCAGCCCCAGAAGTTGATCCAGCTCAGCGCGTCGCTGAACATGCGCGCCTTGCAGAGCCGCTGGAGCGAATAGTAGATGCCCATGAACATGCCGTTGCCCACGAAGGCGAAGATCACCGCGTTCGTGTGCAGCGGTCGCAGCCGGCCGAAGCTCACGAACTGCAGGCTGAGGTTGGCCGCGGGCCAGAACAGCTGGATGGCCGCCAGCAGGCCGGCGCTCATGCCCACCAGGCCCCATGTGACCGTGGCGATGGCGAACGCGCGCACGATCCGGTTGTCGTATCTGAATGTCTCGATCTTCATCTTCAGTTCTCTTGTTTGGACTCGGGTAAAGGGGTCTTGTCGATCGGGCCCAGGTCGTCCTCGGCCAGCATCCGGAGCGGCGGCGTGCCGGTGTCCTCGAACTGGCCGGTGCGGACCGCCCAGATGAAGCCGCCCAGGAACACCGTCGCGACGGCGAGGCTCGCGAGCATGAGGAGCAGGATGACGTTCATGGCGCGACAGGGGCCGGGGTCGCGTCCGTCAGCCCGGCGCGGCGGGCGGCCCAGCGGGTCGCGCCGCATGCGAACAGCACGACCGAGATGGAGCTCAGGGGCATCAGCACCGCGCAGACGATGGGCGACAGCAGGCCGGCGGCGGCGATGCCGATTCCCACGAGGTTGTAGAGGCCGGAGAGGATGAAGCCGGCGCGGATGACCCGGACCGCTCGCCGGGAGAAGTCGAGCATCCGCGCGAGCTGCGGCAGTTGCGCGGCGTCCAGGATGATGTCGCTGGCAGGCGAGAACGCGCCGACCTGTTCGACCACCGCGACGCCCACGTCGCTCTGCTTCAGCGCTCCGGCGTCGTTCAGGCCGTCACCGACCATCATCACCGTGCGGCCGGCCAGGCGCAGGTCGCGGACGAAACGGAGCTTGTCCGTCGGGCTCTGGTCGAACCGGAGCGTGGCGCGGCCGCCGAGCAGCGCCCGGAAGCGCGCCTCCTCGCGGGCGTTGTCGCCGCTGAGCAACGCGAGCTGATGACGGCCGCCGAGGCTGCGGACGAGCGCTTCGACCTCGGGTCGCAGCGGACTCGTGAGCAAGAAACAGCCGCGGAAACGTCCATCGATGGCCACGCAGACGGAGCTTCCCGCGGGGACGACCCCGGCCGGGATGGCCACGCCCAAGCGTCCGAGCCAAGCCAGCGAACCCAAGCGGACCAACCGGCCTTCCACCTCTCCGGCGAGCCCGCAGCCGGGGATCTCCACGAAGCCGGTGACCGGAGCGACCGGAGTTCCGGGTGCCGAGGTCCGGGCGAGCCTCAGCGAGTGCGGATGCACCGAGTGGCGCGCGAGCGACAGCACCCAGCCCGCCTCCTTCGCGCTCAACGGTGCGCCGGCGAAGCTCACGCCGCTGGCGTCGTTGCCGGTGAGCGTGCCGGTCTTGTCGAGCACGATGGTGTCGACCTCGGCCAGACGTTCGAGCACGAGCGCGTTCTTGAGGAAGATGTGAGCGCGGCCGAAGACCCGTTGCGCCGTCCCCGACGTGAGCGGCGCGGCCAGCGCGAGCGCGCAGGGACAGGCGACGATGAGCACGGAAACGAAGGCCTTGGCCGCGACGGCCGGGTCCACCGCGAGCCAGAACGTCGCCGAGGCCACGGCGACGCCGAGCACGACCCACGTGAAGCGACGGCTGTAGCGGTTGGTGATGGTGTCGAGCGACAGCCCGCCGTCCTTGCGGAAGATCTCGTTGTCCCAGAGCGAGGTCAGGTAGCTCTGCGAGACGGGCTTCACCGTCTCGACCTCGATGGCGCCGCCGGTCTGCCGTCCGCCGGCGTAGAGATGCGCGCCGACCTCGCAGGCCACGGGCTCGGATTCGCCGGTGACGAAGCTGTAGTCGAGGCACGCGGTCCCGGCGACCAGCGTCGCGTCGGCCGGCAGCAGTTCGCCGCCGCGGAGGACGAGCCGGTCGCCGACCTCCAGCCGCGAGATGGCCACCGTCTCCTCGCCGCCGGCCGACTTGCGGACCACCGCCAAGGGGAAGAACCCCTTGTAATCGCGGTCGAACGCGAGGCGGTCGTGGGTCTTCTGCTGGAACAGCCGTCCGCAGAGCAGGAAGAAGATCAGCCCGGTGAGCGAATCGAGATAGCCTTCGCCGCGGTGGGTCAGGATGTCGTAGGCGCTTTGCCCGTAGATGGCCGCGAGCCCGAGCGCGATGGGCACGTCCAGCGTCGCGACGCGTCGGCGCAGGCTCAGCCATGCCGTGCGCCAGAAATCCGCGGCGCTGTAGACCAGCACCGGCAGCGCGAGCCCCAGGCTGAGCCAGCCGAAGACCGTCCTGAAGAACGGACCGCTGAAGCTGTCCAGCCCGAGGTAGCCCGGGATGGACAGCAGCATGATGTTGCCGAAACCGAAGCCGGCGAGGCCGAGCTGCAGCTGGCGGCGGATGTGCGGTGAGGCGGCCTTCGGATGGTCCAGTTCCCGCAGGGTCAGCGACGGCTCGTAGCCGATGGCGGCGAGCATCCCGACGACCTTGCTCAGCGCGGTCTCGTGCTTGGAGTAGGTGAGCGAGACCTCGCGCCGCGCGAAGTTGACCGTCGAGCGGCCGATGCCGGGGTCCAGGCGGAAAAGGTTCTCCAACAGCCAGACGCAGGCCACGCAGTGGATCTGCGGCAGGTGGAGCGTGAGCTTGGCGACCTTTCCGTCCGAGAAATCGAGCAGCTTCTCCTGCACCGACGGATCATCGAGGTAGTTCCAACGCTCGCGTTTTTGTGCACCGCTCGCGGTGCTGCCCGGCGTGGCATCGAGTTCGTAGAACTGGCCCAGGCCGTTCTCCGTCAGCAACGCATGGACCGTCTGGCAGCCGAGGCAACAGAACGGTTTTTCCTCGGCCGAGGACCCGACGCCGACGCAGGGCTGGCCACAATGGAGACAACGAGCCGGCGCCGCGGGAATTTTCCCGGAGCGTGCATCGGCAGCGCGTGGCGCGCGGGTTGGATCGAGGTAAGGGACGGCTGCCGTCATTGCGAGGCGCAGTCTCGTCGACCAACCCGTCCCGCCGCTAACCGGGCTTTGCAAAGGAGTAGGCCGATTCTGCCATTAGCGCGGGCGGCAAAACGCATCCGACAGGCTACTTCCGGTCCATTTCAGGCCTGTTTCCATCAATCGGAGCCGTGTCGAGATTGTCGGACCGTTGCTGTCGATCAATGAACGCTTGCACCGGACCGGTCGCTTGTGATTTTTTTCACGAGTCATTTGCGCGAGGCGCGCCCATAAGACGTCACGGAGATGTCGGTGGGCCGCTAATCACCCTGATCAGAAGGACGAAAACCGTGTTTTCGCGCCTAGATCGAGGTTGTCGCGCCGGGTCCGGCGGTCCAGAACCTAGGGTGTCAGGACAAGACGGACCGTTTTGTCGGGCCAGTTGGATCAGCAGAACGAACAAGCAGACCGGTGCGGGCGTGGCCACGCGGCACGGGTAGGCAGACGGAAAACCGAGCGATGTCCTTCATCTTCCCCAAATGGGCGAACACGCTGCCGCTGAAAGTGGCGGTGGGCGCCGTCATGGCCGCCAGCGCGGCCGGCGCGGGCATCACCTATTACCTCACGCCGAAATGGACGCGCGTGGGCTACACGCCCAAGCAGCCGGTGGCGTTCTCGCACAAGATCCACAACGAACAGCTCGGCATCGACTGCCGATATTGCCATTCCGCCGTGGAGAAGTCCTGGTTCTCGAACATCCCGGCGTCGAGCACCTGCATGAACTGCCACAGCCTCATCCTCAAGGACGACCCGAAGCTGGCGTTGGTGCGCGAATCCTACCAGACCGGCAAGCCCATCCCGTGGGTGCAGGTCCACAAGGTGCCCGATTACGTCTATTTCAACCACTCGGTCCATGTGAACCGCGGCATCAGTTGCGTCCACTGCCACGGCGAGATCAACCACATGGAAGAGGTCCAGCACGCGAAACCGCTTTCCATGGGCTTCTGCCTGGATTGCCACCGCGCGCCGGAAGAAAAGATCCGCCCCGTCGACCTGGTCACCCAGCTCGATTGGAAAGGCGTCGTGGACGGCAAGAAGCTGGTGCATGACTGGAACGTGAAGCCCGGCCAGAGCTGCTCGACCTGCCACCGATGAAGACCATCCCCCCCGTTTGTCCCGAGCCGGAGTCCGGCCCGAAGTACTGGCGTTCCCTCGACCAGCTCGCCGAGCGTCCCGAGTTCCGCCAGTGGCTCGACCAGGAGTTCCCGTCCGGTGCCAGCATCGCTCCCGAGGGCGAGACCCGGCGCGAGTGGATGAAGCTCATGTCGGCCAGCTTCCTGTTGGCCGGCCTCGGCGGTTTCGCCTCCGGTTGCCGCCGGCCCGAGGAGCACCTGACCCCCTTCGCCAAGCAGCCGGAGAACTACACCCACGGTGGTTGGCAGTATTTCGCGACCTCGATGCCCAGCCGCGGCAGCGCCCAAGCGCTCACCGTCAAATCGAGCGATGGTCGTCCGACCAAGATCGAGGGCAACCCGCTCCATCCCGATAGCAACGGCGCGACCGACGGTTTCGCCCAGGCAGCGTTGCTGAACCTGTACGATCCGGACCGCGCCTACCGGCACACGTTCCAGGGCAACGACGTCAAGGTCGAGAAGGTCGTCGACCAGCTTGCCGCGACCGCCAAGAAGTTCGCCGCGACCGGTGGCGAAGGCTTGGCCGTCCTCGCCGAGCGCAGCTCTTCCCCTTCGCGGGCAGCCCTTCAGGCCAAGTTGGCGGACAAGCTCCCGAAGGCGAAGTGGTTCGTCTACGAGCCGGTGGATTTCGCGGTCTCCGCGCAGGCGGCCAGCATCGCCTTCGGCTCTGGCGTCGTGCCGCACGTCCATTTGGAAAAGGCGAAGCGCATCCTCTCGTTGGATTGCGATTTCCTCAGCACCGATTCCGACGCGACGCACCATATCCGCGGGTTCGCCAAAGGCCGCAAGCCGGGCGACGGGATGAACCGTCTGTACGTCGTCGAATCGCTGCAATCGTTGACCGGCGGCAGCGCCGACCATCGGCTCCGGGTGCGTCCGACCGATGTCGCCAAGGTCGCCGCGCACGTCGCCAGCTTCATCGCCAGCGGCGAGCTCGGTGTGGCGCTCAAGGCGCTCGCGAAGGGTTCGCCCGCTTCTGACAAGTGGGCCGGTGAAGCCGCCAAGGACCTCGTCGCGCACAAGGGCGAGGCCGTCGTTGTGGCCGGCTACGCCCAGCCGCTCGCGGTCCATCTCATCTCGAACGCGCTGAACGCGCTGCTCGGCGCAATCGGCCCGGTGGTCGAGCTGTTGCCCGACACCGAGAAGAACGACGGCGGCATCGCCGAGGCGGTCGCCGCGCTGAACGCCGGTCTCGACACGCTGGTGGTCCTCGGCGGGAACCCCGCCTACAACGCCCCGACCGAGCTCGATTTCTCGGCCGCGGCAAAGAAGGCCAAGACCGTCATCCGCCTCGGCTACTACGAGGACGAGACGGCCCTGGTCTCCACTTGGCATCTTGCCGGTGCCCACTTCCTTGAATCGTGGGGCGATGCCCGCACCTCGGACGGCACGCTGGTGCCGGTCCAACCGCTCATCGAGCCGCTCTTCGGCGGCCTGACCGAGATCGAGGTGCTCGCGCGTCTGCTCGGCGAGGCCAAGCCCGCTCCGTACGACATCGTGCGCGCAACGTTCGGCCGCGACGACCAGGCCTGGAAACAATTCCTCCACGACGGCTTCCTCAAGGACAGCGCGGCCAAGGCGGTCACCGCCTCGCTCGACGCGACGGCCGTGGCGCAGGCACTGGCCAGCTTCAAGCCGCTCGTCGCCTCCGGCTACGACGTCGTGCTCTACCGCGACGCGAAGGTCGACGACGGCCGGTTCGCCAACAACGGTTGGCTCCAAGAGCTTCCTGATCCCGTGACCAAGCTGGTCTGGGGCAACGCCGTCATCGTCTCGCCGGCCACCGGCAAGAAGCTGGGCGTGACCGAACAATCCAAGGACGGCCGCAAGGACGGCGGCGATGCCGCCCATGCCCACGACGGCCAGTTCAAGAACCAGTTCATCAAGGTCACGCTCGGTGGTCGCACCATCGAGGGCGCGGTCTGGGTGCAACCCGGTTTCGCCGACGACACCATCGGCCTCGCGCTCGGCTACGGTCGGCGCAAGGTCGGTCGCGTGGGGTCCGATTGCGGCTTCGATGCCTACGCGTTCTACGCGAAGGCAGGCGGCCACATCGTGACCGGCGCGAAGGCGGAGAAGATCTTCAAGAAGGACTATCTCGCCACGACCCAGGAGCACGGCCTGATGGAAGGCCGCCCGATCATCCGCGAAGCCAACTTGGCCCAGT
This sequence comes from Verrucomicrobiota bacterium, assembly GCA_038226425.1. Taxonomy (GTDB): domain Bacteria; phylum Verrucomicrobiota; class Verrucomicrobiia; order Limisphaerales; family UBA9464; genus CAIVQB01. The sequence continues at coordinate 9,202 of JBBRQL010000086.1, read as the reverse complement.
TCAAGGCGAAGCCCGCGTTCGCCCAGAACATGGACTTGGACGCGCACCTGCCGCACTACGTCCCGTACAACGACGACGGCACGATCAAGAACATCTACAAACATCCCTACAAACAGAACCCGGAGACGAAGTCCGAGGTGCATCAGTGGGGGATGACGGTGGATCTGGCCTCGTGTGTCGGCTGCGCGGCCTGCGTCGTCGCCTGCCAAGCGGAGAACAACATCCCGATCGTCGGCAAGGACCAGGTCATGCGCGGTCGCGAGATGCACTGGATCCGCATCGACCGTTACTACAGCCACGACGCCGACCTGGAGGTCACCGGCGAGCACGCTTCGGCGGATCCGCAGATGGCGGTGCAGCCGATGTTCTGCCAGCACTGCGAGAGCGCGCCGTGCGAGAGCGTCTGCCCGGTGAACGCCACCGTCCACGACGAGGAAGGCCTCAACGTGATGGCCTACAACCGCTGCATCGGCACGCGCTATTGCGCGAACAACTGCCCGTTCAAGGTCCGTCGGTTCAACTTCTTCGACTTCAACAAGCGCGAGACCGACTACGCGAAGGTCCAGGGCCAGTTCTTCCTCAACACCGGCAACCTGTACAAGGGACCGCTCGCCGAGAACCGGAACGAGGCGCCGAACTGGGAGATCATCAAGCTCGTCAAGAACCCCGACGTCTCGGTCCGCATGCGCGGCGTCATGGAGAAATGCACGTTCTGCGTGCAGCGCATCGAGCAGGCGAAGATCGCGCAGAAGAACATCGCCAAGGGCAGCTCGGACGTGCGCGTGCCCGAAGGCACGTTCAAGACCGCTTGTCAGCAGGCTTGCCCGGCCGAAGCCATCAACTTCGGCAACATGCTCGACCCCGAGAGCGCGGTCTCGAAGCTGAAAAAGGACCCGCGTAACTACACGGTGCTCGGCTTCCTCGACATCAAGCCGCGTGTCACTTACCTGGCGCGGATCCGCAACCCGAACCCGGCGATGCCCGACGCGAAGTCGGCGCCCGATTCGATCCGCGACTACGAGCGATTCCGCCACGAGAACCCGTTCACCGATGAATCCGGCCACGGACACGAAGGCCACCCCGCGGCAGCCGGTGCCGCGCCGAAAGGAGCAGCCTAATGGCTAACGCCGCTTCCATCCCCGCCGCTGCCGCCCCGAAGGGCAAGCAGCACGACCCGCACGCCGTCCCGCCGAAGATCGTGGCGATCGACCCGCCGCAGGAGTTCGTCCGCGATTCCTTGGTGCTCAACGGCCGCTCGCTCGGCTGGCTTACCGAGCGCATCGCCGGCGTCTGCGAAGGCAAGATGCCCATCTGGTGGTGGCCGGCCTTCATCGTCAGCGCCGGCATGATGACCATGATGTTCGCGCTCGTCGCGTACCTCATCTCGACCGGTGTCGGCGTCTGGGGCCTGAACAACCCGGCCGACTGGGCGTGGGACATCACCAACTTCGTCTTCTGGATCGGCATCGGCCATGCCGGCACGCTGATCTCCGCGGTGCTTTTCCTGCTCCGGCAGAAATGGCGCACCTCGATCAACCGCGCCGCCGAGGCCATGACGCTCATCGCCGTCGCCTGCGCCGGCATCTTCCCGGTCGTCCACACCGGACGCGTCTGGTTCGCCTTGATGCCCGGATGGTTGATCCCGGCGCCCAACGCGAACTATATCTGGCCCCAGTTCCGTTCGCCGCTGCTCTGGGACGTCTTCGCGGTCTCGACCTACGGCACCGTCTCGTTGCTGTTCTGGTACGTCGGCTTGATCCCCGACCTCGCCACGTTGCGCGACCGCGCGAAGAACAAGGTCCGCGGGTTCTTCTACGGTCTGTTCGCCCTCGGCTGGACCGGCTCGAACCGCCATTGGAGCAACTACGAGAAGGCCTACATGATCTTCGCCGGTCTGAGCACGCCGCTGGTGCTCTCCGTGCACTCGATCGTCTCGTTCGACTTCGCCGTCTCGAACGTCCCGGGCTGGCACACCACCATCTTCCCGCCCTATTTCGTCGCAGGCGCGATCTTCTCCGGCTTCGGCATGGTGCTCACGCTGATGGTGCCGCTGCGGACGCTCTTCAAACTGGAGGACATCATCACCACGCGTCACGTCGAGCTGATGTGCAAGGTGATCTTGGCCACCGGCTCGATCGTCGGGTACGCCTACGGGATGGAGTTCTTCATCGCGTGGTACGGCGGCAGCCCGTACGAGCTCTACGCCTTCAAGAACCGCGCGTTCGGTCCCTACTGGTGGGCCTACTGGAGCATGATCTCCTGCAACGTGATCAGCCCGCACCTCTTCTGGTTCAAGTGGTGCCGCACCAACATGGTGTTCGTGTTCTTCGTGTCGATCGTCGTGAACATCGGCATGTGGTTCGAGCGCTTCGTCATCATCGTGACCTCGCTGCACCGTGATTACCTGCCCGCGAGCTGGGGCTATTTCACCCCGACTTGGGTGGACGTCTTCACCTTCGTCGGCAGCTTCGGGCTGTTCTTGACGCTGTTCCTGCTGTTCATCCGTTTCTTGCCGGCCATCGCCATCTCCGAGGTGAAGGGCGTCACGCCGCAGGCAGATCCGCACCATCCTCTGGGTGGCGCGAAAGGAGGGCACCACTGATGAGCGCCACTGCTAAACCTTACGGGCTGCTCGCCCAGTTCGACACCGCCGCCGGGATCTTCGAGGCGGCCCTCCAAGTCCGTGACGCCGGCTACCGCAAGTGGGACGTCTTCACGCCGTTCCCCATCCACGGCATGGACGAAGCCATGGGCCTCAAGAACTCGAAGGTCGGCTACTTCACCTTCTGCGGCGGGTTCACCGGGTTCTTCAGCGGCATGACCATGATCTGGTTCATGAACAAGTTTGACTACGGCCTGGTGGTCGGCGGCAAACCGCTCTTCACGCCGCTCTACGCCTTCCCGGTGAGCTATGAGCTGACGATCCTGCTCGGCGCGTTCGCGACGCTGGGCGGCATGCTCGCGCTGAACCGGCTGCCGAAGCTCTACAACCCGCTCTTCAAGAGCGACCGCTTCAAGAAGGCGACGGACGACAAGTTCTTCATCTGCATCGAGGCGACCGATCCGAAGTTCGCCGAGGCCCGCGCCGTGCTCGAGAAGGCCGGGGCCGCCGCCATCGAACTCGTGGAGGACTGACATGCGCTATTTCCTCGCTCTCTTCGCGCTCGCCGTCATCGGCGGGGTCGCCGTGCTCGGTTTCCGGGGTGACATCTCCCGCCAGCCGCCCCGCATGGCCGAGATCTTCGCGGACCTCAACATCCAGCCCAAGCTGCGCCCGCAGACCACGACCAAGTTCGGCGGCTTCGCGGATGGTGCGTCTTCCCGCCCTTATCCTCTCGGGACCGTGGCGCAGAAGGTCGGTTTCACCGACAACACCACTTGGGTGAGCGACGCGTTCAACACCGGCAAAGCGCCGGGCACGACCAACTACGTCGAGGTGAACCCGGTGCCTGTGACCGCCGACCTCGTGAAGCGGGGCCAAGAGCGGTTCAACATCTACTGCCAGCCCTGCCACGGCGCCCAAGGCGACGGCAACGGCATCACCAAGAAGCTCGGCATGACCACCGTCGCCAACCTGCACGACCAGCGCATCGTGCGGATGAACGACGGCGAGATCTTCAACACCATCAGCTACGGCAAGGCCACCATGATGGGCTACGCCGGCAACGTGCCGGTCAACGACCGCTGGGCGATCGTCGGATACCTCCGTGCGCTGCAGTTGAGCCGCCTCTCCCTCCAGGGCGATGTGCCGGCCCCGGTCCTCGAGAAGCTGAAATAAGGCGACCATGAACTTCCCCGTGCTCTTCAAACGGTTGCTCGCGCTGTTCGCGTGCGCCGGGATGCTGACGTTCGCGTCGGCCCGACTGCTCGCCGCCGAGCACGCTCCCGAGGCGGCTGCCCACGGCGCGGCCGCGACCGCCACCGAGGCCGCCCCGCATGGCGACGCCCACGCATCGGCCGAGACCACCGCCCACCACGGCCATGCGGAGGCGAAGGAGCCGACGTTCCTCGAGGCCGCGCTCTACAGCTACCTGACCGCCTACATGTTCTGCCTGAGCATCGTGGTCGGCGCGTTTTTCCTGATCCATCTGCACTACCTCTTCGACGCCGCCTGGAGCGTCCCTATCCGACGCATCAACGAGCAGCTTGCCAGCCTCATGCCGTACATGGGCGTGCTCGCGTTGCCGATGCTCGTCTTCGGGCCGTCCATCTATCCGTGGATGAGCATCGACCCCGCGACGGACCATTCTTTGAACGTGAAGAAGATCCTCTTCAACCGCCCCACGTTCATCGGTGTCATCATCGTCTGCTTCGTTCTGTGGAGTTTCATGGCGTTGCGGTTCCGCCGGATGTCCATCGCCCAGGACAAGGACGGCGCGGCGATCTGGACGCACAAGGCCCGCTTCCAGGCGGCTTGGGGAATCTACGCGCTGGCGTTCACGCTCACGCTCGTGGTGTTCCTGTTGATGAAGTCGCTCCAGCACCAGTTCTTCAGCACGATGTACGGCGTCTACTACTTCGCCGGCAGCATTTGGGTGACCTTGGCGACCGTGTACGGGATCATGAGGATCCTAGCGCATCGTGAGCTCAACGGCGTCATCTCGAAGCAGACGATCCATTTCTTGGGCACGCTGTTCTTCGCCTTCACCGTCTTCTACGCGTACATCCATTTCTCGCAGTACTTCCTGATCTGGAACGCCGCCATGCCGGAGGAGACCTTCTGGTACGTGAAACGCGAGGCGGGCAGCTGGTGGGAGGTCGGGTTGCTGATACTGTTCGGTCATTTCATCGCGCCGTTCGTGATCCTGCTCCGCATCGACACCAAGATGAACATGCTCGTCATGGGGCCGATGATCGCGTGGGCATGGCTCATGCACTACGTCGACATGACCTTCAACGTCATGCCCGTCCTGTATCCCAACGGGCTGCACCTCACCCTGCTGGACCCGCTCTGCTGGTTCGGCATGGCCGCGTTCCTCGGTTTCATCTTCTGGAGGAACTTCAGGACCGCCGCCGCCTTCCCGCTGAAGGATCCCCGGTTGAAGGAAGCCATCACGCACCACGAGGTGCCGGCTCCGGGCGCGGCTGCTTCCCATCACTAAGCCACCTTTATGAGCGACAACTCCTGCTGCTCTCCCGCCTCCGTTCGCGCTTCGGCCGCGGTCCTCGGCGTGCTCGGCACCCTCGTGGTGCTCGGTGCGCTCGCCGTCTATCTCGTCCGCGCCAACCAGCCGGCGCCGGTCGGTTCCGCCCGCGCCGACGAGCGCAAGAAGACCTGGACCGAGCTCCAGGCCGCCAACGTCGAGACCTTGGGCGGCTACGGCGTCGTGAAGGCCGACAACGGCATCTATCGCGTCCCCGTCGCCAAGGCGATGGAGGTCACCGTCACCGAATGGAAGGATGGCAACGCCGCCGGACGGGCAAAGCTGATCCAACGCCTGGAAGAATCGCTGAAGAAGGCGACCTTCGAGTGATGTTCGCGGAATCCGCCGCATGAACCGACCTGCCCCAACACCCGCCAACGCGAACCCGTCGTGCTGTGCGACCGGCCTCCCGGTGCTCTACCTGCTCGGCGGAAGCATCCTGTGGCTGCTCGCCGGCCTCGGTCTGGCTCTCTTGGCTTCCTTGAAGCAGCACCAGCCTTGGCTGCTGGCCAGCTGTGAGTGGGTGACCTACGGACGGCTCGATGCCGCGTCGCGGACGGCACTGGTCCACGGCTTCTTCTCCCAGATGGGTCTCGGCCTTGGCCTCTGGCTGCTCGCCCGGACGGGCGGCACCAAGATCGCCGCGCCGGGATTGGTCTTTATCGCCGGACTGGTCTGGAACGCGATCCTGACCTTGGGCGTGGCCGGGATCCTGGTCGAAGGCCCCTCGGGCCATACGTCGCTCGAGTTGCCCCAGCAATTGACCACCGTCCTCACGGTCGTGATGACGGTGCTGTGCCTGCTTGGTTTCGCGACCTTCGCCAAACGGGCCGACGGCCCGACGGTGCCGGCGCAATGGTTCGTGCTGACGGCGTTGTTCGCGTTGCCGGTGCTGGCCATCACCTCTCAGGTCACGCTGTCGTTCTTCCCGGTGCGCGGGGTGTTGCAGTCGGTGATCGACGGCTGGAACGGCCAAGGCCTGTTGCTCCTGTGGCTGGCTCCGCTCGCGCTGGCCTCGCTCTATTTCTTCATCCCGGACATCGGCGGTCGTCCGCTGCGCTCACCGGCGTTCGCGAAGCTCGGCTTCTGGGCTTGGCTCTTCTTCGCGAGCTGGACCGGCGCCGCGAGCCTGGTCGGCGGGCCGGTGCCCGCATGGATGGTCACCGTGAGCATCGCCGCGTCGGTGCTGCTGCTCATCCCGGTGGCGTTCATCAGCCTGAATCTCCATCTCGTCGCCCCGGTCTCCGCGCTCGGCCGTTCGACTGCGCTCCGGTTCGCGGCTCTCTCCGCCATCAGCTTCACGGTCGTCGGGATCTTGATCGCCCTCATTGCTCCGCGTTGCGCGCAGCAGGTGCTCGGGCTGACCCAGTTCCCGGTCGCCGTCCGCGAGCTGTTCTTGTTCGGTTTCGTCGGACCGGCCTTGTTCGCAGGTTTCTACGCGGTGGTGCCGAAGCTCGCCGGTCGCGAGTTCCCGTGCCGGATCTCCCCGGTGGCGCACCTCGGGCTGACCGTCATCGGACTCGGCATCATGGTGCTCTCCTCCGGCGTCGGCGGCTGGCTGCAAGGCTGGGCCTTGGCCGACGGCAAGGTCGGATTCCCGGAAGTCGCCGCGCATCTCCAGATCTGGCTGAAACTGCATACGCTCGGGCTCGCGGTGTTCGCCTTCGGCCAGACCCCGGTGCTGGCGAACTCGGCTTGGCTGCTCGTCGAGTGCCTGTTGCCGTTCGGAAAGCCGGCTTTGGCCCTCTTCACCGAAACGTCCACGGCCGGCGCCGGGAAATGAAGCGATGAACCACGGCCCCGTACTTTTCCTCGGTCTGGTCACGACGCTGGTCGCGTCGTGGACCGGGCTCGTAGCTCTGCCGCATCGCCAACTCGGCGCATTGCAGCCCGATGTCAGCACCAACGCCGCCGGTGCGGTCGTGTCCTATCCCGCGGCCCGTAGCGGCGAAGCCGCCCAAGGCGCGGAGGTCTACCGTTCGCTGGGTTGCGTCGCTTGCCATACCCAGCAGGTCCGGCCCGAGAACGGTGGCGGCGATATCGCTCGCGGTTGGGGCAAGCGTCGCACTGTTGCCCGCGACCATCTTTTTGATCCGACCGTCCTGCTCGGCAGCAGCCGTTTGGGACCCGACCTCGCGAACTACGGTGAACGGCTCGGCACGAATTCGTTCCCGCTGGTCCGCCTCTATGACCCGTCATCGGTCGCGACCAATTCGACCTGCGCGCCGGTGACGTTTCTCTTCGAGAAGCGTCCGATCCGCAGCAGCGGACCTTCGTCTGAAGCCTTGGTGCTGAAGGGAACGGCCGCGCCGCCGGCCGGATCCGAGGTCGTGCCGACGTTGCGGGCACGGCAGCTCGCGGCTTATCTCCGCAGCCTGAGCACGACTGTGGAATTGCCGGAAGCACTGCTGCCGCTGGTCGAAGACGCCAACGCCCCGAAATGAGCGCCGACGCCAACCAATCTTCTCCGAGCCGAAGCTCCCGGGCCGGACGCGGTTCCGGCCTCATCGAGACCGTCGTTCTGCTCGGCAGCGCGGCGCTGCTCGTCTGGGGCGGCCTGTACGTGGGCAGCTACAGCGGCCGATTCGACGGCTCCGAGTTCAGCGAGGTCCCGCATGGACAGCCGGCGAAGCCCGTGGCCGTATCGGCCGACCCGAACGCCGCGGTGTTGAAGGCCGGGCTCAAGGGATATAACGCGTCTTGCGTCGCGTGTCATCAGGCGGACGGCAATGGCAACCCGTCGCTCAACATCCCTCCTTTGGCTGGTTCCGACTGGGTGTTGGCGGAGGCCCCGAACCGCATCGTCCGCATCGTGCTCCATGGTTTGGGCGGGCCGGTGAAGGTCAAAGACACCGTGTGGAGCGGTGGCGCGATGAACCCTTGGCTCAAGACGGCGGACAATCCTGCCGGACTGACGCCGGACGAGATCGCGGCCACCTTGAGCTATATCCGCAACAGCTGGGGCAACAAGGCCAGCTTGGTCTTGCCTGAACAGGTGGCGGCTATCCTGAAGGAGACCGAGAAGCGTACGGATCCGTGGACCGCCGACGAGCTTCTCAAGGTCCCGCTGGCTGCCGGAGCCCCCGCGATGGCGGCGCTCACCCCTGAGCAGCTGAAGCAAGCCCTCAAGGCGCTTCCCGCCGACGCGCTCGAGGCGCTGCTCAAAGACGTCAAGAAGTGAGGACTGTCCGCTATATGCTGCGTGCCCTGTTCCTGCGGGGCTGTCCGCCGGTCTTCAGTTAATCGGAGGACCTATGTTCATTTCTGGATTCAATACCGGGACTTTTTCAGCCAGCAGCATTCCGGAAACACCAAGAAGGTAGTAGGTTGAATCCGATTCGGGTCAGTATGCTTACTGCATGTTCAACCTTTCCAATTCTTTCTCCATCGGCTGTACACTTGTCCTCCAGAATAGGCTCGCCGCACACAATTCAGCCGCCATTCTCGAGAGTCCTTTGGATGTCCGTCTTGAAGCATAGACCCACACGTGGGTCGACATCGCCAAAGCCTCGACTGCGGTATAGATTGACTCAGCCGTAGCCCTCGGTCATCTCTCGACGTTCAACCAGCTGTTCGCCGGACAATCAAGAAGAAGTGGATGGCTGTTGGTATCGCGGTCTTGCCGAACCAACCTTTAGGGATATTATCCGATTTTCTAACACGAAAATGAGACGGCAGACATCCGTTGTTCTCTTGCTGTGTATGTATTAAAGCATACCGCGACTCTTCATCGCAGAATTGCAATCATCGACCAATACTTGAATATCCCCCAGGAGAGTATCGAGTTCTGTTTTGACAAAAGTCACAGCTGCATGATCTAGTTCGCTGTTGCTCTTCGCGTTCACTGTGTCAATAAATTGCAGCCCTTTGCCCAGAAGATTTTTAAAACGTGTTAATAACCTCTTGCAATCCTGGTGTCCGCGCAATTTTCTTTCTGTAATTTCTGCGGGGATCAAGTCGTGGGTGGGTTGGAGGAGACTATGTTGAGGTAGATTGTTCCGGTCTCCCAATCTTGGGAGGTCTCGGACAAGAGAGCGGAGACGAGGCGCAGGAGAGAG
>JBBRQL010000085.1:0-15964 GCA_038226425.1 Verrucomicrobiota bacterium | reverse complement strand
GCGTCGAGCGGTTCGAGGCCTTCGTGGCGGAAGGTGACCTTGGACTTGCCGCCCTTCACCTGCGCCAGCAGCCGGCGGAACTCCAGCGGCACCTCCCGCAGGAACGTCGCCGCGTCCCCGCCGAAGCTCAGCATCTCGCGCAACATCCGCCGCGGCGCCACGCGATCCATCCGCACCTGCTTCATGAACGGCTTCGCCTGCGCGATCAGGTCGTGCTCCGGATCGAGCCGGCTGACGAGGTCCTCCATCAGCCCCAGCGCCTTCAACATCGTGAACATGTCCGGCGGCATCGTCAGCGAATGCCGGGTCGTCAGGTGGAAGAGGTGGTTCACCAGCTTGCCGAACACCATCTCGCCCATCGTGAGATAGAAGTGCTGGTGCATGAACTCCGCTACATCCGCCTCCAGCCCGGGACGCGGCGGATCCAGCTCGGCGTCGGCGAGCTTCAGCAGCGCCGCCGTCACATCCCCTTCGCGACGCTGGGCGATCCCGATCACCAGGTCGGCGAACGTCTCCCGCGAACGCCGGTCCAGATAACCCATCATCCCGAAATCGAGGAAGCACACCACGTTGCCCGGCAGGATGTGGATGTTCCCCGGATGCGGATCCGCGTGGAAGAACCCGTGCAGGAACACCTGCCGCATCACCAGGTCGGCGATGCGCGTGGCGATCAGACGGCGGTCGAGGTCGGCGGCGTCCAGCGCGGCGAGGCGCGACGCCTTGATCGCCTGGATGTGCTCCATCGTGAGCACCCGCAACGTGCTCGTCTCCCGGTACAGCACCGGGACGTGGACCGTCGGTTCGCCGGCGAACTGGTGCGCGAACCGCTCCAGGTGCGCCGCCTCCGCTCCGAAATCGAGCTCCTGCTCCATCCGCCGGGCGAACTCCGCGACGATCGCCGTCGGCCGATGGACCGCCCAGCCCTCCGCGTGGCGCTCGAGCAGCGCCGCGAGCTGGGCCATCAGCTGGAGGTCTGTGCGGACGATCTCCGCGATGCCCGGTCGCTGCACCTTCAGCACCACCGCTTCGCCGGTCAGCAGCACCGCGGCGTGGACCTGCGCGATGGACGCCGCGCCGAGCGGGACGGTGTCGATGCCCGCGAAACACGCGCCGAGCGGACGCCCTAGCTCGGATTCGATCACCTTGCGGATCTCCTCGAACGGCAGCGGCGGCACCGAATCCTGGAGCTTCTTCAGCTCGTCGGTGAACTCGCGCGGCAGCAGATGCGTGCGCGACGAGAGCAGTTGGCCCAGCTTCACGAACGTCGGCCCGAGCTCCACGAAGGCGCGCCGCAGCTTCTCCGGCTGCGAGAGGGCGGCGATGGCCTCCTGGTCCTCGCGCGTCTTGCGGAAGCCCCAGCGCAGCGCGCTCGGCAACGGCAGCCGGCGCGCGAGGTCCTCGTACCCGTAGCGGAGGAAAACGCCGACGATGGTGCGATACCGCTGCGCCTGGCCGACGGCGCGCCCGAGGTCTCTGAAGCGATCGATGATCATGAGGTCAGGTCGCCAAAGCGCGAGCCGACGCCGGGGTCCGGACCAGAAATGGTCGGCCCCCGATCGGTCGTCCCTGCTGTGGCTTTCCTCCGCAGCGTCGTCGGCGCGGAGTGGATCGGCAATGGCCGGGACCAGGTGACGAGGGTGCGGTATGGGGTGGCGCGGACAGCGCGGAGATGGTTTGCCCCAACGGGGCTATGGCGCTCAGCCCGGGGTCGCGAGGCACGAGCGACTCGTGGTGAAGGATGAAAATGGCAACCAATCCCAACGGGGGCTGAAGCCGGCGGCCTGGCGCGCGGTGGTGCAACCCCGTTGGGGTTGGGGGAAAAATCAACCGCGTGACCCAGGGTAGCCTCGCGAACTCGGCAACCATGGGCTGGAGGATGCAATCCCGTCAGGATTGGATGACGCGGAGTCATCGGCCTGCCTGCCGTTTGGCTTCCAGCGTCGCCCACATTTCACCGACTGGCGCTTGTCCAAAGCCGCGGTTCGTTGGAACGTCCGGCTCGGACGCTGTCCCCAGCCATGTTCCAGAACTTCGGAGAGATGCTGCTGTTGTTCGTCGCCGTCGGGCGGGCGCTCCCGCGCGCTTGGCGCGAGCGGCGCAAGGTCGCTGAGCAGCTCTTCGACATCGGCAACGCCAGCCTCTTCATGGCCTGCACGCTCTCGCTGTTCATCGGCGGCGTGCTCGCGCTCCAGACCGGTCCGGTGCTGGTCGAGCGCGGTCTCGGCTCCGCGCTCGGCGGCTTGGTGGCGCTCGGCCTCTGCAAGGAGCTCGCGCCGGTGATGATGGCCGTGCTCATCGCCGGCCGCATCGGCTCGGCGATGGCCGCGGAGCTGGGCTCGATGCGCGTGTACCAGGAGATCGACGCGCTGCGCACGTTGAACATCAACCCGGTCCACTACTTGGTCCTGCCCCGCGTCGTGGCCATCAGCCTCGCGCTGCCGTGCCTCGTGGTCTTCGCCAATCTCGTGGGCTGGCTGGGCGGCGCGATCGTGTCGCTGCTCAACGACCGCATCGCCGTGTCGTGGTCGGGGTATTTCGGGAACATCCGCGAGTCGGTCGATTTCTCGGACGTCGCGAACGGCTTGGTGAAGTCGTTCGTGTTCGCGGTGGTGATCGGGGTGGTCTCCTGCCACCAGGGTCTCACGACGCTGGGCGGTCCGCGCGGCGTGGGACGCAGCGTGACCAAGGCGGTGGTCAACTCGCTCGTGCTAATCCTCCTGCTCGACTACGTGCTCACCCGCGTGCTGCTGCCGTTCGACAAGGGCTGGCGCTTCTGAAGGACCGACCCCGCGTATGGCTTCCACCGTTCCTCCCCCGACCTCCCCGAGCGCCACCGGCATCCCGGTGGCCGTCCGCGGCTTGCGGAAATCATTCGGCGACCAGGCGGTGCTCAAGGGCGTCGACCTCGACATCCTCGCGGGCGAGGTGTTCGTGCTGATGGGGCCGAGCGGTTCGGGCAAATCGGTCTTCCTGCGGCATCTCATCGGGCTGGAGGCGCCGGATTCCGGCGAGATCCGGCTGGGCGGCGAGCTGGCGACGAGCGAGGGCCTGGGCGAGCGGTACCGGCTGGCGATGGTCTTCCAGAGCGGCGGCCTGCTGAACTCGCTGACGGTCGCCGAGAACGTGGGCCTCTATCTTTCCGAGCACCGGCTCAAGCCGCCTGCCGAGATCGCGCGCATCGTCGCGGAGAAGCTGGCGGCGGTGCGGCTCGAACCGTCGGTGGCGGCGAAGTATCCGACCGAGCTCTCGGGCGGCATGCGCAAGCGCGTGGCCATCGCCCGGGCGCTGGTGACCGATCCGCAGCTGGTGCTCTTCGACGAGCCGACCAGCGAGCTGGACCCGCTGGTGGCGCTGGCCATCGGGCGGGAGATCGTGGGGCTCAACCACCGCACCGGAGCGACCATCGTGGTGGTCACGCACGACCGCGACCTCGCGTTCGGCATCGCGGACCGCATCGCCTTCCTCGACGGCGGGGAGATCGCGGCGATCGGCACGCCCGCCGAGATGCGCGTATCGAGGCACCCGTTGCTCCAGCAGTTCCTCGCCGCCGACTTCAAGCCCGAGTGACCGTTCCTTTTTGCCGGATGCCGCCTATCCTGAACCCGATCGCGCCATGAAAAACACCCTTGAGACCCGTCTCGGAATCTTCTTCGCCCTCGTGGTCATCGCCGCGTTCATGCTGTTCGAGCTGATCGGCAGCGGGGCGATCTTCACCCGTGGCCGCGAGGTGAGGGCGCAGTTCTCCAGCGTGCGCGACCTCAAGAACGGCGACCCGGTGAAGCTCGCCGGCGTCACCATCGGCCGCGTGAAGTCCATCAAGCTCGCCGGCACCAAGGTCGAGGTCGTGATGGCCGTCGATCCGGCGGCCGAGGTCCGCACCGACAGCTTGGCGACCGTGCAGTTCACGGGCCTGATGGGGCAGAACTTCGTCTCGCTCACCTTCGGCACGGGAACGGCGCCGCTGGTGGTGGACAAGAGCACGGTGCTCGCCTCGAAGGACCAGCCGGACCTGGCGGCGATCATGGGCAAGCTGGACGGCGTGGCCGACGGGATCCAGAACATGACGAAGAGCTTCAGCGGCGAGGAGTTCAGCAAGCTGCTCGGGCCGTTCACCGACTTCATCAAGCAGAACCAGCCCAAGCTCGCGATCATCCTCGGCAACCTGCAGAATATCTCGACGGATGTCGCCGAGGGCCGCGGCACCGTCGGCAAGCTCATCCGCGACGACACGCTCTACCAGACCGCGCTCTCCACGGTCACCAACCTCAACGCGGCCGTCGTCGACGTGAAGCCGCTCGCCGAGGACGCCCGGGCCGCCGTGGCCGAGGCCCGTCTGATGGTCGCCAGCATGAACAAGGGCGAGGGCACCGTCGGCAAGCTGCTCAAGGACGACAAGCTCTACACCGAGACCACCACCGGCATGGTCAACCTCAAGGAGATCCTCCAGAAGATCAACGGCGGCACGGGCACGGTCGGCCAGCTCGTGAACGACGGCGCCTTCCTGAAGAACGTGAAGCTCACCTTGCAGAAAGTGGACAAGGCGACCGAAGGCCTTGAAGACACCGGCCCGCTCAGCGTGCTCAGCTCCGTCATCGGCAACCTGTTCTGACGCGCCGACACGCCGTCTGCCGGCTGGACACGCGGGGTCGGGGATGGATATTGCCCGCGTCCGAACCAACCGATCCACCCATGGTCCGCTATATCCTCAGGGGGCTGACCCATCCGCTCCAGCACGAGCTGCATAGCGGCCTGAACACCATGGGCCGGAACCCGACGAACGAGTTCCGCATCTCCGATGCCAGCGTCTCCAGCTTCCACGCCGAGGTGACGGTCCTCGACGACGGTAGCGCGGTGTTCGTCCGCGACCTCCAGTCGACGAACGGGACCTTCATCGACAGCAATCCCGTCGAAGAAGCTCCTGTCCTCGCCGGGCAGACGCTCCAGCTCGGCGCGGTGGAGCTCCGGCTCGAGGCCGAGACCTTCGAGATCCGCATCCCGGGGTCCACAGGGCCACAGGCCGCGGTGCCGGCCGGAGAACTCGCGGCGCTTCCCGACGGCACCCTCGCCTGTTCGCGGAACCCGTCGTTGCCGGCGACGCATCACGCGGTCCACGGCTGCGGCGCGGTGGTGAAATGTCCGGGCGTCTTCAACATCGCGAGCCTCCGGGCGATGAAGCTCTCGGGCGGCGCGGCCGGGCTGTTGTTGTTCTGTCCCGATTGCAACGCCAAGTGCGGACCGTTGCCGGGCGTGGACGAAGCGGGCGCCAAGGGCAAAGGGATCTTCTCCCGGCTCACCCAGACGATCCAGCTCGGCTGGAAGAGATAAGAAGCGCGCGGACGGCGAAGACAGCGGTCCCACGACCGGTCCTGTCACTCCGCCGAGACGATTTTCCAGACCTTGCCCTTGCCCGGCACCAGGCTGCTCGCTCCGTTGGTGAGCACGTACAGCTCGCCGCGCTCGTCCTGGCCGAAGGCCGTGATGAAAGCCGCGAACGGAGCCGGCGCCGTCACCGTGAGCGGCTCGAAGGTCCACGGTCCCTTGCCGTCCGCCGGCCGCGTGGCCGCGAGCAGCGTCCCTTGGGGTAGCCCCCATCCGCGCGACCAATCGCCGAAGACGTAGCGCCCTTCGAGCTGCGGCAGCGCCTTGCCGCGGTACACGTAGCCGCCGGTGATGCTGATGCCCACGGCCTCCGGGTCCTTCTTCGCTCCGGTGTGCTTGTAGGTGAAGATCGGGTCCAGCAACGGCTCGCCCCGTGGCCCGGTCCGCGGCGCGTCCGTCGGCGGCGTGTTCGGCGCCTTGGCGTCGAAGCCTTGGAAACCCTCGCGCAAGGACCAGCCGTAGTTCCCGCCCTTCGAGAGGATATCCACCTCCTCGAAGAGGTTCTGCCCGACATCCGCGGCGAAGAGCTCGCGCTGGCCGCGCTTGTCGAAGGTCAGCGCCCAGACGTTGCGCAGGCCGTAGGCCCAGATCTCCGGGCGGCCCGCCTTGCCGTCGGCGAAGGGGTTGTCGCGCGGGATGCGGTACTTGCCGGGCGCGCTGACATCGAGCCGGAGCACCTTGCCCAGGAGGGTCGAGAGGTCCTGGCCGTTGCCGGTCTCGGGACGTCTGCCGCGGTCGTTGGCGTTCCCGCCGTCGCCGACGCTCATGTAGAGCAGGCCGTCGGGCCCGAACGCGAGCCGGCCGCCGTTGTGGTTGGCGTAGGGTTTGTCCACCTCGAGCAGCACGCGTTCGGACCCGAGGTCGACCTGCATCGGTTCGCCGACGGGCACGACGAACTCGACCAAGCGCAAAGTGCAGTCGAAGTCGGCCGGGGCGGAGGCGCGGCGCGGGGCGGTGTAGGTGGCGAAGAGGCGGCGGTTGCTGGCGAAACCCGGATGCGGCGCGACGCACAGCAGTCCGCGTTCGTCGAAGGCGCCGAGGTTGAGCGCCGAGAGGCGGTGGGTCAGAACGGCCACCGGCGCGTCGGCCAGCTTGCCGTGCTCGTCGATGAGACGGATCTGGCCGGTCTGCTCGACGACCAGCGCGAGGCCGTCCGGCAGGGGCGCATAGCTGACGGGCTGGGTGAGGCCATCGGCGACGAGCTTGAGCGCGACGCGCGGCGCTTCGGCGAGCGCGGGGATGGAGATGGCTGCGGCGGCAGCGACGGCGAGAGCGAGGTCCTTCATCGGATGGGCGGAAAGCTACGCGCGCGGTCCGCTGAGGGAAGCCTGGATTGGTGAAGGCTCCCCGTCGCGTCGGGAAGAAGCCGGCGGCGTGGACCCAGCCGCCGGTTCAGCGGGCGCCCCAACCGAACAGCACGGCCGAAGCCTCGTGGTAGCGGTCGTCGCGGAAGGCGCGGGGCAACGGCGCTTGCCCCGGCCCGAGCGAGGGGTTCCAAGACCAAGCTGCCGGGGCTTCGCCGACGCCGCCGTATTCCCGGGGCGCGAACGGGTTGATGAGCTGCAACGCCTTCACCTTTTCCGGCCGGGCGAAGACCGCGCCCACCGAGCCGTGGCGCTCGATCAACTTGTCGGGCGTGCTCGGTCGGAGACGTTCCTGGACGTTGGTCTGGGACTGCCGGTGCAGCTTCACCACGGGGTTCGCGGCCGCTGCGGTCTGGACCGCGACGGGCGGAGCCGCCGGGACCGGTGCCGGGGTCGCGACCGTGGCTGCGCTGGTCGTGGCCTTGGTCTCCTCGGCGAGGCCTCGTGCCGCCAGCAGCATCAGCGACGATGCGATGACGAAGAACCGGGACGTCGGACCAGGGACCTGAGACTTCTTCATGGGAACCAGGGGTTGTCGGACTTCTCCTGCGCCACAGTAGTCAGCGGGCCATGGCCGGGGCAGATCAAGGTGTCGCCGGGCAGGGTGAAGATCTGGTCGCGCACCTTCGACCGGGCGAGAGCAAGGAGGTCGCGCGCGCCGCCGATCGAGCCCGCGTAGATCGCGTCGCCCACGATGGCGACGAACGGCGCGTCCGAAGGCCAGTTGCCGACGACGAAAGTGACGCCGTCCTCGGCATGGCCGGGGGTGTCGCGGTTGGTCACGCGCAGGCTGCCGAGCGTGATGCAATCGTTGCCGCGGAGGCGTTGGTCGACCGGGGCGGTCTTGGAGCCGGAATGGACCCGGGCTTTAGGGAACTTCGCGCGGATGTCGCCGAGGGCCGCGATGTGGTCCGCGTGCGAATGGGTGATGAAGATGTGCTTGAGGGCGAGCTGGTTCTCCTCGATGAGAGCCAGGATCGGCGCGGCGGCGAAGCCGGTGTCGAACAAGGCGGCCTCGCGGGTCACCTCGTCCCAGACGAGATAGGCGTTCACCGTCATGCCGTCGCCCTCGCTGGTGATCATCCGGAACTCGCACCAGACCGACGTGTCCACCGGTGCCGGTCTCCAGCCCTTGGCCTGCCGTCCGAGGCGGGCACCGTCGAGGGTGAGCAGTTTGCCGAGCGCGACGACATCGGTCCCGGCAGGAAGGGTAGCGGTCTCTTCGAGCGACGTGTAGGCGGCGAGGCCCAGGCCGGCCGCTTTGGCGGCGGCCTCCGGGGTCGTTTGGGTCGAGGCGCGGGCCTTGCGGAGGATGTCACCGATCGTGTCTTCGAGCGTCACGCCGCACACCATAGAGGCCGGTCCCGCCGCAAAGCAACAGGCCCGGTGAAGCGGGGTTCGATTGGAAGTGATGGACAGCGGCGCAGGTTTCCAAACTCTGTCCATCCGAGTGGTGCTTGGCGGGGCGCGAGGTGAGGCCCACCTGCCTGGACAAGGGTGGCGCGTGGCGGACTGGAAAGTCCGCCCTCCTGGCAGAGCGCGGAGGCCGGATGCGATATTTTCCGGCAAGGCCAGTGGAAAGCGGTTGGCATCCTCCGAGAAAACGGTTCTGCTATCTTCCGTTCACCATTGTAAACCTAGGACAGCATGAGCTCCAAGACCGTCCAGTTCCTCCAATCGTGCACCTCGGACGAGGAGATCGACATCGTGAAGCTGGTCGACTGCGTGGTCGTGGACGCGGTGCGGGCCGGTGCCTCTGATATCCATATCGAGCCTTGGGAGAGCTCGATCGCCGTGCGGGTCCGCCTCAGCGGCGTGCTCAACGAGCTGGTCCACCTGCCGAGCGACCTGCACCCGAAAGTCGTCGGGCGCCTCAAGATCATGGCCAATCTCATCGGGCATGAGACGAGCCTGCCGCAGGAAGGCCGGGCGAACACCTTCGAGGAGGCGGGCAACGTCGTGCTGCGCATCTCCACCTTCCCGACCATCCGCGGCGAGAAGGTCGTCGTCCGCATCTTCGATCCCAAGGGACGCAGCTTCGACCTCGACGCGCTCGGCATGGAGGAGGACTCGCTCGCGACCTTCAAGACCATGCTCCTGCGTCCCACCGGTTTGATCCTGCTCACGGGTCCGACCGGTTCCGGCAAGACCACGGCCATCTACGCCGCGCTCCATCATCTCATCGACCGCGCCGGCCCGAGCATCAGCGTGGCGACGGTCGAGGACCCCGTGGAGTTCAACCTGCCGCTCATCGCCCAGTCGCAGTGCAACCCGGCGCGGGACTATACCTATCCGGTGGCCCTGCGTTCGCTCATGCGGCAGGACCCGCAGGTGATCATGATCGGCGAGATCCGCGACGCGGAGACCGCGAACATCGCCGTGCAGGCCGGCCTGACCGGGCATCTCGTGATGAGCACGATCCATGCGTCGAGCACGACCGGCGTCTTCGCCCGGTTGATCAACATGGGCATCGAGCCGTTCCTGCTCGCGTCGTCGATCGTGGGCGTGCTCGGCGTCCGCCTCGTGCGCCGCAACTGCCCGGTTTGCACCGAACCTTATTCGCCGGACGAGACGCTGTTGCGCCTGCTGCCGCCCGATGTCTTGGAGACGGCCCAGTTCCGCAAAGGCGCCGGCTGCGCGGCCTGCAACCACACCGGCTTCTCCGGCCGCGTGGCCGTCACCGAGATGCTCACGGTCGGCGAGACCCTGCGCGAGGCCATGCTCGAGCGGACCACCACGCGGCGGCTCCAGGAGATCGCCCAGGCCGACGGCCTGCTGACGCTCTGGCAGAAGGGGCTGCGCCGCGTCGTCAACGGCGAGACGACCCTCGAAGAGGTCATGCGCGTGATCGGACTGGAGGGGTTCTGATGTCGCTGAGCGGTGTGTGGAACGACGGTCGGGTCGCTGCCGGATCGCGACATGAAGTATTTTTGAACGCTCATGCGATAGCAAAGTCTTACAGCGCACTTCCCCGCAACCAATCCGCTTTGGCATTGTTCAAGTACGGATAGCAGGGATCGTCCATCGATCGGTGACCGTTGATATCGTGCCCAACGCCTTGCAAACCGAGCCGGCCGCGCCCCGGCCGTCGGACCCTCCCCCGGGCTACGATGATTCCGGCCGGCCCGTCGCTTCGCCGCAGGCCCTCCGGTTGGTCCCGGCCGGGTTCGCCAAGCTCCATGGCCTGCTGCCGCTCGAGGTGCGCGACGGGGTGCTGGTGGTGCTCGTGGCTGCGCCGCTGACGGCCGAGGTCACCGAAGACCTCCGCCTGATCACCGGGCTGGAGATCGAGGAGACCCGGGCGACTGGCGAGGCCGTCTCGGAGGGGATCGCTGAAAATTACCAGGTCACCGTCGAGCGGATGATCGAAGGGATCGAACCGGCGGACGGCACCAAGGCCGACGGCGGGAACCTCCACGACATCGAGGTGATGGCCAACGAGCCCACCGTGGTGAACCTCGTCAACGTCATCATCTCGACCGCCCTCCGGGAACGCGCCAGCGACATCCACATCCTCCCTTTCGAGACCGCCATCCAGCTCCGCTACCGTGTGGACGGCCTGCTCCAGGAGAAACCACCGCCCCCCAGGCCGCTCCACGCGGCGCTCGTGTCGCGCATCAAGATCATGGCGGACATGAACATCGCCGAGCGCTTCTTGCCGCAGGACGGCCATATCCAGATCAACCACCGCGGCGCGCGGGTGGACATCCGCGTCGGCACGATGCCCACGTCCCACGGCGAGAGCGTGGTCATGCGCTTGCTGGAGAAGGACGCCGGCCTCCAGCAGATCCAGGAGCTCGGGCTGGACGCGGAACGCACCGCCCGGCTGCAGCTCCTCGTCGAAAAACCGCACGGGCTTTTCCTCACCACCGGCCCGACCGGGTCCGGCAAGACGACCACGCTCTACTCGATCCTCCAGAGCATCTACGCGCCGGAGAAGAAGATCCTCACCATCGAGGACCCGGTGGAATACGAGCTGGTCGGGGTGGCCCAGATCCCGGTGCGGCCGAGCCGCGGGTTCACCTTCGCCACCGGGTTGCGGGCCATCCTGCGCCAGGACCCCGACGTGATCATGGTCGGCGAGATCCGGGACGTGGAGACCGCCGAGATCGCGATCCGGGCCGCGCTGACGGGCCACCAGGTCTTCAGCACGCTCCATACGAACGACGCGCCCGGCGCGGTCACCCGCCTGATCGACATGGGCATCGAGCCGTTCCTGATCTCGTCGTCCCTCGAGGGTGTGCTCGCCCAGCGCCTGGTCCGCCGCGTCTGTCCGACCTGCCGGGCCTCGGTGCCGTTGGACCCGGCCGTCCGCGAGAAGGTCGAGGCGCTCAGCGGACGCCCTTTCACTGGCGGATGCTGGGCCGGCACCGGCTGCACGGAATGCCGCGGACTCGGTTATCGCGGTCGGGTCGGGCTCTTCGAGCTTCTGGTCATCAGCCCGGAGATCCGGGAGCTGATCCTCCAGCGCCGGTCCAGCGCGGAACTCAGGTCCAGCGTGCGGGGCCGGATGATCAGCCTTTTCGAGGACGGCCTCCGCAAAGCCGCGGCCGGCTTGACGACCTTGGAAGAGGTCATGCGCGTGTGCTCCGGGGATGTGCAGGAATGACGACGTTCCGATATCAAAACGGTTCCGGCCGGAGCGCCTCGGGGGTCGTCGAAGCCGATGACCGCCGGGCCGCGCTCCGGTTGTTGGCGGCACGGGGCGTCTTTCCCGCCGAGCTCGAAGCGGTCTCTGGCCCCGCTTCCTCGGCGACCGCGGCGCAGGCCCCGAGGTCCGGCGGCATCCGGTTCGGCACGGGCATCCGGCGCAAGGAGATCACCTCATTTTCCCGGGAACTTGCCGCGCTGCTCGGCGCGGCCAGCCCCATCCCGCAGGCGATCGAGGGCATCGCCGATGAAGAAGCCAACCCGGCCCTCAAAGTCGTGCTCCAGAAGATCGCGGCCGAGGTGAAGGGCGGCATCTCGCTCTCCGCGGCGATGGCGCAGGAGCCGAAGCTCTTCGGCGGCCTCTACACCAGCATGGTCCGCGTGGGCGAGGAGGCAGGCGCGCTGCCGCGGGTGATGAACGAGCTCGCGGACCTCTTGGAGCACAACGACGAGGTCCGCGGCGAGGTCGTCTCGGCGATCGCCTACCCGCTCTTCGTCCTCGGGTTCGGCGTCGTGACCGTCGTGGTGCTGCTGACCGTGGTGTTGCCCAAGCTCTTCTCGATGCTGGAGGAGATGCTCGACATCTTGCCGCTGCCGACCTTGATCCTGTTGCGGGTCAGCGGCTTCTTCTCCCACCAGTGGCCGTGGCTGCTGGCGGGCACGGTCGGGATCGGCGCCTTGTTCCGTTGGCAGGTCAGGACCCCGGCGGGCGCCCTGTGGTGGGACGGCTTGAAACTCCGCCTGCCGGTGATGGGCGAGGTCGTGAGGACCGCCGCCCTGAGCCGTTTCGCGCGCACGCTGGGCATCCTGCTCAAGAGCGGCGTCTCGCTGCTCCCGGCGCTCCGGATCGTCGAGACCACCGTCGGCAACCTCGTCATCGCGGCGCAGTTGGCCAACGTCGGAGAAGAGACGCGCCGCGGGGATCCGCTGGCCACGGCACTTCGCAAGGCCGCGCTCTTCCCGAAGAGCGCCGTCCAGATGATCGCCGCGGGCGAGGAATCCGGCCAACTGGACGAGATGCTCGGCAAGGTCGCTCTGATCGAGGAGCGCCACCTCCGCGCCAAGACGAAGACCATGATCTCGCTGCTCGCCCCGGTGCTCATCCTCATCGTGGGCGGCGTGGTCGGCTTCATGGTCATCGCCATCCTGCTGCCGATCTTCCGCCTCAGCCGAGGCATCCACTGACCCGTAGCCCCACCCTCATGAGAACCTCTAGGACAACCCGCCGCCGGAGCGGCTTCACGCTGCTGGAGATCATGGTCGTCGTGATCATCCTCGGCATCCTGGCCGCCACCATCATCCCGCAGTTCATCGGGGCGACGCAGGAAGCCAAGATCGGCGCGGCCAAGGCCCACGTCGCGGAGCTCGAATCCGCCCTCGAACGATACTACGTCCACATGGACCGCTACCCGTCGCAGGAAGAGGGCATCTCGGTCCTCGAGAAAGCCCCTGCCAACGAGGCCTCCAAATGGCGCGGCCCTTACATCAAACAGCTCCGCAACGACCCGTGGGGCCATCCCTACCAGTACCGCCGCGGAGGACCGCATCATCCCGACAGTTTCGACCTCTGGTCCCGCGGTGCCGACGGCGCCGACGGCGGTGAAGGCGACGCTTCCGACATCGGCAACTGGTGATCCGGATACACGATGGACAGCCGCCTTCCAGGACGCAGCGGAAGCCGTGGGTTCACCCTCATGGAGCTCATGGTGGTGATCCTGCTCATCTCCATCCTCTCGGCCGTCCTGGTGCCGGAGATGCGCGGGACGTTCGAGGAGGCCCTGCTGCGTTCGAGCGCGCGCCAGATCGTCGGCGCGTGCGGGGTGGCCTACGGACGCGCCGTGGCCGAGGGACGACCGCACCGGCTCCGGTTCGACCCGGCGACCGGGAAGTTCAAGGTGGGCCGCAGTTCCACGGGCGGGACCGGCGCTCCGTCCAACGTGGATCTGTCCGGCGGGACCGGCTCCATCGATCCCCGGGTGTCCGTCCAGGTCCGGCCGGGCGTCAACGTCTCGCCAGCCGCACCGGAAGAGGGTCTTGGCGTGACCTTCTTTCCCGACGGGACGGCCGAGGCGGCGGAGTTCCTCCTGCGCGACCGGGCCGGCTTCCGGTTGTCGGTCCACATCGATCCCGTGACCGCGCGTCCCCGGATCAAGGAGCCGGCAAGCCTATGAACGCGCGGCGTGCCGAGGCGGGGTTCTCCTTGTTGGAGGTCATGGTGGCCGTGGCCGTCCTGGCCGTGGCGGTCACCGGCCTGACCCGAGGGCTCACCACGGCGCTCGGGTCGAGCCGCGACAGCGCTCACCAGACCATGGCGGTCCTCCTGGCCGAGAACCGGATCGAGTTCCTCCGCGCCGACGGCGAGTTCTCCGATGGCGAGACCTCGGGCACGGAGGGCGCCTTCACCTGGAAGCAGACGATCTCGACCACCGCGACCGAAGGGCTCCACGAGATCAACGTGGCGATCGGCCGCGCTGCCGGGGAACCCCAGGTCTATTCGCTCACCACGCTCCTCTATCAACCGCCGTCCGACCTGCCCGCATCGAAATCCGGCAAGGACACGAAACGGACCCGTCGCCCGAAAGGGAAGTCGTCATGAGAGCCTGTTTGAGAACTCTCCTGCGGGAAGTGGGACAGGCTTCCAGCCTGTCCGACCGTGGGCTTCCAGCCCGCGGTCACAGAGGAACCCGATGCGGGCTGGAAGCCTGTCCGCAGACAGGCAGGATGCCTGTCCCACTTTTCAAACCAGCTCTGAGACTTCGCCGCCGCCGCGCCGCCGTCGGGTTCACCCTCGTCGAGATGGTGATCAGCGCCGCGCTGATGGCGGTGGTGCTGGGCGCCGCCTACGCCTGCCTGCGCGCGGGCCTCGAGACTCGCCGCGTGGTGGAGCCTCGCAGCGACGTCTACCAGGCCGGTCGCGTGGCGATGTCGCTGCTGGCGGCCGATCTCCGCGCCGCGTGCCCGCTGCACAAAGGACCGGCCTTCCTCGGCACCCAGCGCCAGATCGGCACCATGGATGCCGACAACCTCGACTTCGCCACGCACCACTTCACTCCCGTCCGGCCCGGCGAAGGGGACTACGCCTGCGTGAGCTGGTTCGTGGAACGGGATCCCAAGACCGGCGCGTCGAGCCTCTGGCGTCGGCGGAACCCGTCGCTCGCCTTCGATCCTCTTTCCGGCGGCGTCCGCGAGGAGATCGCGTCCGACGTGCGCGGCTTCAAGCTGGAGTACTACGACGGATATGACTGGTTCGGCACCTGGGGCGATCCGGCGGGCGAGGCGAAACAAGCGAGCTCGCTCCGCGAACGACCGAACCTCGTCGGCATGCCCGAAGCGGTCCGGGCGACCCTGCTTCTCGCCGAGACGCCGGCCGATGCGAGATCGACCGCCAAACCGGCAACCGAGGAGGCGCCGCCGTTGCGTTTCGAGACAGTGGTGCGCGTCAACTTGGCGGCCGCGGCCACGACTCCGTCGGGACCGGGATCCGCCCCTTCCAAGGCTCCCGGCCAACCCGGCGTCGGCGGACCCCCCTCCTTCTGACCATGCGTGAACGAGCTTCCATCTTGGTCGGGGTGCTCTGGTGCGTGGCGCTGCTCGCCCTCGTGGTGGTCAGCGTGCTGCGGACGTCGCAGCTCGACCTGGTCCTCGCCAAGCACCATGGCGACGACGTGCAGGCGCGGTTCCTCGCGCTCGCGGGCGTGGAGAAGGCCAAGGCGCTGCTCGCCGCCGAGCTTCGCCAGAGCAAGCGGGCCGCGCGCGCTCCTTCGAGCTCGCTCGAAGATTCACCCGCGCAGTTCCAGGACGTCGCGCTCGGCCGCGGCCGGTTCAGCGTGCGCCACCGGGATCCCGAGAAGTCCGTCTGGCGCTACGGCTTCACCGATGAATCGGCGCGCCTGGACCTGAACGTGGCGCCGACCAACGAGCTGATCCGCATCCCCGGGCTCACGCTGGGCATCGCCGCCGCCATCGTCGATTGGCGCGACGGCGACAACGCGGTCGGCACCGGTGGCGCGGAGGTGGAATACTATTCATCGCTCCAACCGCCGCACATGGTCCGCAACGGGCCGTTCCAGACCGTGCGCGAGCTGTTGATGGTGCGCGGCGTGACGCCGGTCCTGCTGACCGGTCGCGACCGGGCCCGGAAGGGCGACGTCCCGTCGGGCAATCCCGGCGACACCGGTTGGGAGGACCTGCTGACCGTCCATTCCGTGGCCGCCGGGACCAGCGTCAACGGCGAGGAACGCGTGAACGTGCAGACGGCCGATGAGAAGACCTTGGCCGCGGTGCGCGGCTTCACCCCGGAGATCGCCAAGGCCATCGTCGCGCGCCGCGGCCAGAACCCGATCGCGACGTTGCTCGACCTGCTCGACGTGCCGGCCGCGCCCGCGTCAAGCGGGGCCGGACCTGGCGGTGGCCCGGTCGACCGTGGCGGCGGCGGCAATCCGGGCGGACCCAAGGTGATCTCCGAGACCCTTCTCCAGGACGTCGCCGATAGCTTGGCCACCGGCGAAGGCGACGGGGCGCTGGGTCCCGGCCTCGTGAACGTCAACACTGCCGGCCTCGCCGTCCTCTCG
>JBBRQL010000084.1:0-16009 GCA_038226425.1 Verrucomicrobiota bacterium | reverse complement strand
CGCCCTGGACCATGAAGCCCTTGACGATGCGGTGGAAGGCGGTGCCGTCGTAGAAGCCGTCCTTGGCGAGTTTCTTGAAGTTCTCGACCGTCTTCGGGGCGACGTCGGACCAGAACTCGACGACCATCTCGCCTTTGGCGGTCTTGATGATGGCGACTTCGTTGGGGGTAGCGGGTGTGCTCACTTCTTTCTTGGTTTCAGTTTTGGGTGCGGCTTTGTCCTCGGCGCGCGCGGCGGTCAGGCCGACGAAGCCGAAGCAGAGGAAAGCGGCGATGAACAGGCGTTTCATGGCGGGCGGAAGTAGCCACACGTCCCGGCCCGTGTCACGCCCGGAGTTGGGCAGGCGGCTCACCGGTCGACCGACGCAGGCTGCGGGGTGAAGTCGGCCTGCCCCGTGGCGCGGCCGGCCGTCAGCTCCAACCGGTACGGCACGCCGGGCAACAGCTTGTCAGGTTTCACCCCGCCGAGCGCATCCATGCCGGGGATCTCGTCGCCGAAGACGAAGCCGAGCGTCGGCTTCGAGACGGTCTTGGCGACCAGCTGCCAGACCGCGTGAGGCTTGGCGTTGGTGACCTCCGCGACCGGCGTGACCTTGAGGCCGGTGAGCGCCCATTCCTTGTCGAGGCCGAAGACGAGCGGCAGGACGTCGTCCGGACCGGCGTTCGGCATGAACGGGCGGACCGAGACATTGATCTGAATGCGCTGCTTGCTGCCCAAGTCCGTGAACCGGACGACGTAGAGCGCGCCGAGGACGATTGCCAGCACCAAGAGTGTCCACGTTTGCTTGGTCATCATGTGCGTGTGCAGACGGGCATGATGGGGAATCATTCGAGGCAATCCCGCAAGAGCATGCCCTTCGTCGCCGCAGACCTGGACCCGCACCCGACACAGACCATGAGAAACGACATCTTCACCGCACGGAAAGGAACCCCGACCTCGGCGTTCACCCTCATCGAGCTGCTGGTGGTCATCGCCATCATCGCCATCCTCGCCGGCATGCTGTTGCCCTCGTTGGGCAAAGCGAAGGAAAGCGCCAAGCGCATCTCATGCGTGAACCAGCTCCGCCAGATCGGTCTCGCCTCCACGATGTACGCCGGCGACAACCGCTCTGAGCTCCCCGAGCGCAACGTGGGCCCCCGTTGGTGCGAACGGCTGCTGCCCTCCTACCACACGGTCAAGGTCCTCGTCTGCCCGAGCGACCTCGGCCCGGACGGCAAGAACAAGCCGGCCACGGCCGAGACACGGACCAACCTCGTCGCGGATTCCGCGCCGCGCAGCTACATCATCAACGGTTGGAACGACCTCCTCAGCGAACGGATGGGCTCCGAGTTCAGCATGAGTTCGATCATCGGCAAGACCATCAAGGAGACGGACATCAAGGAACCGTCCGACACGATCATCTTCGGCGAGAAGCTCTACACCAGCGGCCACTACTTCATGGACTTCCTCGAAGGGAAGCTCGGCAACGACGTCGAGGCGCTGAACCACAGCGTCCACAACAGTTCGGTGCGTTCCGCGACCGGCGGCAAGGGCGGCGGCTCGAACTACGCCTTCACCGACGGCAGCACCCGCTACCTGAAGCACGGACGCTCCGTGGCCCCGATCAACCTCTGGGCCACGACCGACCGCTGGCGGACCAACGCGCTCAACGTCGTCAACTGAGCCGCGTGATCGAGGATCAGCCGGTTGGCATACCGGCTGCACCTCCCGATCTCGCCGGTGGATGTCAGCCTCCGGCACTGTCAGTTGGTTCTGGGTTAGGCCGTCCGCCCCGTGAAAAATCGGGGCGGGCGGCTTTTTCTTGCCGGAGCACACGGATTGCCAAGGCAACCTGACCCGACGGCCGGGTTCACCGACGCAGCTTCGACAACTCGCGCGGCTTGAAGATCCCCAGAGGTGTGATGATCCCCGTGATCAATTCCGGCGGTGTCACGTCGAAACCCGGGTTGCGCGCGGTGCTGGTGGGGTTGGCGATGCGCACGTAGGCCCGCTTGGCGGGACCAGCCACACCGGACTTACCTTTCACCGCGGGTGAAACTCCCCACGCTCCCAGGACCTCCTCGCCGCTGCGTTCCTCGATCGGGATGTCCATGCCCGAGGCCGTCTGCCAATCGATGGTCGAGAGCGGTATGGCCACGTAGAACGGGATCTTGTGCCGGTGCGCCAGAACGGCCTTGGTGTAGGTGCCGATCTTGTTGGCCACCTCGCCGGTGCGCCCGAGCACGCGATCGCTGCCGACGATCACCAGGTCGACCTCTCCGCGCTGCATCAGATGGCCGGCGGCATTGTCGGCGATGACGTCGTGGGCGATGCCTTGCTGCGCGAGCTCCCATGCGGTGAGCGAAGCGCCTTGGCAGCGCGGACGCGTCTCGTCGCAGAAGACGTGGAACTTCCGTCCCAGCGACTGCGCCGCGTAGAGCGGGGCGGTCGCCGTGCCGATGTCCACGAAGGCCAGCCAACCGGCGTTGCAGTGGGTCAGAACGCGCATGCCGTCGCGGATGAGGGGTGCACCGTGCATCCCGATCTCGCGGCAATGGGCGACGTCCTCGTCGGCGAAATGCTGCGCGGCGGAGAGCGCCAGCGTCTGCTGCTCGGCCACCGTCTTGCCGGCGGCCATCGTCGCACGGACGTCGATCATCGCGTTCACCGGATCCACCGCCGTCGGACGCGCCTCGGCCAAGGTGCGCTGCACGACATCGACGTGGGCGATGAACTTTGCCAGGTGCTTACCGCGGAACGCGCGGGCTCCTTGGGCCAATCCGTACGCCGCCGTCGCGCCGATGGCTCCTGCCCCGCGCACCACCATGTCGGTGATCGCGGCCGCGGTCGCCCGGAAATCCCTGATGGCGACGACCTTGAACTCGTGCGGCAACAGGCGTTGCTCGACGAGCAACACCGCGTTCTTCGCGGGGTCGAAACTGACGGTGCGGAACGGGCGTCTGCGCCCTCGGACGGTGACGTTCACGGCGCGGAGGTTACCGCAAAGGCGCTGTCCGCCCAAGCTTGGTATCGACAGCCAAGTATCGCACCCACGGTCAACCTGCCGGTCACGCTCTCCCGGTCGCCCGGGCCCTAAGGTCAAGAAATCGGGGAAGCCTACTTTCCGGAGAGGCCGGCACAGAACCGACAGGACCGACCGCGCGTGCGGAGGACCGTTGGAGAGCCGTCGGCTCAGCTTTTCCAGTCGAAGGCGCCCTTCTTGAGCGCGTACAGATAGCCCGCGAAGAGCACACCGATGAAGCTGACCATCCCGCCGAGGATGAGCGCGGCGTTCTCGTGGAGCATCTCCTTGTAGATGACGGCCCACGGGTACATGAACACCGTCTCGATGTCGAAGAGCACGAACATCAGCGCCACGAGGTAGAACTTCACCGACATGCGCGAGTTGCCGGGGCCTTCGGGGACCATGCCGCACTCGTAGGGCACGTCCTTCGTCTTGGTGCGACGGCCGAGTTTCCCGGCGACGACCGAGATGATGAGCGTGCTGACCGCGAAGCCCGTGGCCACGAGCAGCAACAGGAGGACGGGAAGGTATTGCGACAGCTGCGAATCCATGTCGCCCGGCAGCGTACGGAGGACGGCCCCGTTGGCAAGCCGCCTGAGGACGATAGGACGATAACGTCCGAAAACGGCGGGCTGTCCCATTGCCCAGCGGCTCGATGGATATCTCGACCGCTCCGTCGTTTGATGGAGGTCCAGCACCGACGGCATGTCACGCCATCGTGGGCACCCCGGTCCGCTACTTCGGCCCCGCCTTATCGTCCGAGGAAACTGCGCTCCGCCAACCGCCGGACCGCGATCCGCCGCGCGACCGGGAACACGACGACCGCAACGACCAGCGACACGATGGTCGACCCGGCGTCCCACTCCGGTCGGGCTCCCGGCGCGACCGACGTCGCAGACCCGGGACTGACCATGACCGCGACGAAGTCCCCGAGCATCGTCGATGCATGGCGTGCGCCGATGGTCGCGGACAGCGCGAGAAGGAAACCGGACCGCCCGACCGCGAAGGCGACCCCTAAAGCCGCGCTGGTGCCGAGCCACGCGACGAAATCGAGGCCTGCTAGCATCCCGACGACCACAGGCGACGATCCGTCCCGCCCGGCGAGCGGGTACGAGAAGACGGCCAGGACCAGGTGCAACACGATCAAAACCGCCGCAGAAGGGCCGAATTGGCGCGCCAATCCGCGCATCCGCCCATCGACCAGAGCGGCTGGCGACAGCGGCGTCACCAACAGCAGTTCGAGGCCGCCGTTCCCCTTCTCGTCCCGGAAACTCGCCGCCGCCGCGAACGCCATCCCGACCAACAGCAGCCGCCGTCCGAGCCATTGGCCGGCGGCAGCATCGGCGTAGCCGTCGTGGATGATCGCCTGCGACGCCAGCACCATCGTCAGCCCGAGCCACCCGAAGAGCGTCAACCGCGCGCCCCACGTCGAGGTCTGGCGCCAGAGCACCGGATCGCGGTCCAGCATGCGTGCCGTTCGTCTCCGCCACCAAGCGGCCGGTGCCCTCACACGGGTCAGGTACCGGACGGTCTCCGCGGTCTTCGGCGACAGCGGTGCCTCCTGCCAGGTCCGTCGGACGCCTGCCGTCGCGAACCGCACCGCGATCCAGACCATAGCGAGGGATCCAACCAAGACGCCACCGGCCAAGGCCACGTTCCCCCACCAGGCTCCGGCGCCGCCGACCGGCATCCAGAAGCTGTTGTCCGAAGCCCCGTAATACCCGAGCCGGATGCCCCAATCCCGCAGGTGCCCGGTCCAGATCGCGCCGAAGGTCGTCCTGGACGCCGTCCCGCCCATCGCGTGCCACGTCATCAGCGAGTTCGCCGTGATGTTGAGCGACAGGAACGCCGCGGCGGCCCCGAGCGCCAGGACGAACGCGAGCAGCCGCGCCCGGACCCATCGGCGCGTCACCGACGACGCCAGCAGCCCCGCGGCCAGCGCCATCGACAACGCCGCCAGGTGCAGGAGCAACATCCGCGCGGCGTCCATCCAGCCGATGCCTCCGAGCAGCACGGGCACCATGAGCACCGGCGTCGCCGCGAGGATGATGGTGAAGGCGCGCAAGGCGTGGACGAACGCCTTGCCGACCACGACCTCTTGCGCGGTGAGCGGCGTGAGGAAAAGCAGACCGAGCGTCCCTTCGCGCTTCTCACGGCTGAGACAATCGGCGGTGAGCACCGGCGCGATGAGCCAGATGGCCGTGACGAGGATGTGGTTCAATCCAGCGAACATGCCGCGCCCGTCGCCTTGCCGGGCGAACACCGACGGGTCCCATCCGAACGCCAGCACCGCTAGCACCACGGCAGCGCCCAGCACGCGGAGCCAATGCCCGGCCGGTTGCCGGGCCTGCTCGCGCAGCTCACGTTGGAGGACCGGCCACATAGCGGTCCAGACTGGCGTCCGCACCTCCGGACCGCAACCTGGCAAGCCGACAAGCCAACGCGGGCACCGTCTCGGACAGCCTTGGATGGAGTCTGCCCGCGACGACCGTCCGGAAGGGGGCTTCTGCGGCGCGCGGGTGCGGCAAGCACGTCACTCCACTGTCACGCTCTTCGCCAAGTTTCGGGGTTTGTCTACGTCACAACCACGCGCGACGGCGATGTGGTAGGCGAGGAGCTGGAGCGGCACGGCGTTCAACAACGGGTAGAGAGGATCGATCGTCGCCGGGACGTAGATGATGTCGTCCACCTGCGACGCGAGCCGCGTGTTGCCCTCGGTCGCTATGGCGATGATCGGGCCTTGGCGCGCCTTGATCTCCTGCAAGTTGCTCTGGGTCTTGTCGTAGAGCGCGTCGGTCGGCGCGAGCACGACGGTCGGCGTCCGCTCGTCGATCATCGCGATGGGTCCATGCTTCATCTCGGCAGCAGGATAGCCCTCGGCGTGGATGTAGGAGATCTCCTTCAGCTTGAGCGCGCCTTCGAGCGCGACCGGAAAATTGTGTTGCCGCCCGATGAAGAAGAAATCCTCGGCCGCGGCATGCTTCAGCGCGACTCGGCGGATGTGGGCATCTTGGTCGAGCACCCACTGTATCTGGTCAGGGATGGCTTGAAGGGCACGTAGGATCTTGCCTCCCTGTGCCACGCCCAGCATCCGGATGCGCCCCATCATCAAGGCGAGGAGCGTCAACGCCGTCACCTGCGAGGTGAACGCCTTGGTGCTCGCGACGCCGATCTCGGGCCCGGCATGCAGGTAGATGCCGCCGTCCGCCTCGCGCGCGATGGTCGAGCCGACCACGTTGCAGATGGCGAGCGCCTTGTGGCCGCGCCTGCGGGCCTCGCGCAAACCGGCCAAGGTGTCCGCCGTCTCGCCCGACTGCGTGATCACGAGCAGGAGGGTGTTCTTCTCGATCGGGGCATTCCGGTACCGGAACTCGCTGGCGTACTCGACCTCGGTGGGGAGGTGGGCGAACTCCTCGAGCAGATATTCCCCCACCAGCCCGGCGTGCCAGCTGGTGCCGCACGCCGCGATGACCACCCGGTCCACGGCGCGAAGCTCGGCCGTGGACATGTTCAGCCCGCCGAAACGGGCGGTGGCCTCCTCGATGTCCACCCTGCCGCGCAGCGCGTTCCGGACGGTCTGCGGCTGCTCGAAGATCTCCTTGAGCATGAAATGGGGATAGGGGCCGCGCTCGGCGGCCTCCGCCCCGAACTCCAGCCGCGTGACCTGCACCTTGGTGATGTCGGTGCCGAGGTTGGTGACGACCAACTCGTCCGCCGTGAGCGTCACGACATCGTGGTCGTTCAGATATACCACCTGCCGCGTGTGCGCGACGACCGCCGCGGCATCCGACGCGAGATAATGCTCCCCTTCCCCGACGCCTACCAGCAACGGAGAACCGCGCCGCGCTCCGACGATGACGCCCGGGAAGTCGACCGAAACGACCGCGATGCCGTAGGTCCCGATCACTTCGCGCAGCGCCGCGGCCACTGCCGATGCGAGAGGATGCCCTTGGACCGCCTGGCCCTCATGTGACGCGGTCGCCCGGCCCCGCTCAAGATGCTCACCGATAAGATGCGCCAGGACCTCGGTGTCGGTGGCGGACGTGAACACATGGCCGTCGGCGATGAACCGGTCCTTGAGACGGTCGTAGTTCTCGATGACGCCGTTGTGGACGACCGCCACCCGGCAGGAGCGGTCGAGATGGGGATGGGAGTTCTCGTCGCTAGGAGGTCCGTGGGTGGCCCAACGGGTGTGTCCGATACCGCAGCGGCCCGGGAGCGGTGACCGGGAGACCAGCGGCGCCAGCCCTTCATCGATCTTCCCCTTCCGTTTGCGGACCGTCAGCGTTCCCTCATCCAAGAGCGCGACCCCAGCGCTGTCGTAGCCACGATATTCGAGCCGCCTCAGCCCCTCGACGAGGATGGACGATGCCTGCTTTCTTCCGACGTATCCGATGATCCCGCACATATGTCTGGCGATGACAGGTGCCCGATTCTTGGAGAAGCACAAGAGAAACCAAAACCGCGCCGACCGGGACAGGGCGGGTCCCGGCTGGACCCATACCGGTTTGACCTTCCGCCGGAGGTCCGCCTGTCGTTAGTGTGTCCGCATGGCCAAGATTTTCCTCGTCGACGACGAGCTGACGATGGTGCAGATGGTGACAGAAGTGCTCCGAGCCGGGGGCCACGAGGTCTTCCCCTTCACCAACTTCAACGGAGTCGCCGACGCGTTGGTCGCCAAGCAGCCGGAGCTGGTCATCACCGACCTCTACCTCGACAAGACCAAGCCGCAGGGCCTGGAGATCGTGCAGCGCGCCCGCGCGCTCTCGCCGCCGGCGGTGGTGATCATGATCACCGGCTTCGGCACGGTGGAGAGCGCGGTCGAGGCGATGCGGCTCGGCTGCTATGATTATCTCGAGAAGCCTTTCAAGCTCGACGAGCTGAAGCTCTGCGTGGCCCGTGCGCTCAGCCACACGCAGGTGGTCGCCGAGAACACGCAGCTGCGGAAGGAGCTCAAGAAGCGCTACCAGTTCAGCCAGATCATCGGTGCCAGCGAGCCCATGCAAGCCGTCTACAAGATGGTCGAGCGCGTGGCGGACACCGATTCCACGGTGCTGATCCTCGGCCAGAGCGGCACCGGCAAGGAGCTGGTCGCCCGGGCCCTGCACTACAACTCGCGCCGCGCCCAAGGGCCGTTCATCCCCATCAACTGCTCCGCGCTGCCGGAGAACCTGCTGGAATCGGAGCTCTTCGGGCATCGCAAAGGCGCGTTCACCGGTGCGGTCAACGACAAGAACGGCCTCTTCCACGACGCGGACGGCGGCACGATCTTCCTCGACGAGATCGGCACCATGCCCGCGCAGCTCCAGAGCCGGTTGCTCCGGGTGCTCCAGGAGAAAGAGGTCCGGCGCGTCGGCGACAACACCCCCAGCTACGTGAACGTCCGGGTGCTCGCCGCGACCAACGAGCACCTCGAGCAGCTGGTGAAGGACGGCAAGTTCCGCGAGGATCTCTACTACCGGCTCAACGTCGTCCCCATCTCCCTCCCCGGTCTCCGCGAACGGCGCGACGACATCCCGATGCTCGTTGCCCATTTCGCGAAGGACAAGGTCCACCGCCGCTCGGGCCAGCCGGTCAAGGTGAGCCAGCGCGCGATGGACACGCTCTGCGCCTACGATTGGCCGGGCAACGTGCGCGAGCTCGAGAACGCCATCGAACGCGCCACCATCC
Organism: Verrucomicrobiota bacterium; assembly: GCA_038226425.1. Lineage (GTDB taxonomy): Bacteria > Verrucomicrobiota > Verrucomicrobiia > Limisphaerales > UBA9464 > CAIVQB01. The sequence goes on along the minus strand of JBBRQL010000084.1, from coordinate 7,335 downwards.
TCGCCGACCTGCCGCTGATCCGCGTCGTCGATCTCCCTCCCATCGTCCAGCGCAAGGCCCCGGCGGACGACGGCAAGGAGGAGAAGCAGGCCGCAGAGCTCGCGTCGCCGGTCGGTCCCGCCTCGAACCCCGCGGCCTCGGCGCCGGCCACCGCCGGGACGACCGCCCCGCGCCCCGGCACCCCGCTGCCGCAAGGCGTCGTCAGCCTGAAGAAGTTCTCCCGCGACCAGGAGGCGGCCTACATCAGCCACGTGCTCGCGCTCTCCAACCAGAACAAGGAGGAAACCGCCAAGCTGCTCGACATCAGCCTGGCCACGCTCTACCGCAAGCTGGCCGGCGAAGGCGAATGAAGCCCGCGGATGAAGCGCGCCTTGCCAGTCCGGTCGCGGTTGCGGATGGTCCGACCGACGTGATGACCGTCGTTGCCGGACCGTTTCCGACACCGCCTGCCGACCGCGTCGTCCGCTGATCCGGCAACGAAGAGACACCCCGGCTCGTTTGCCCCCAGAATACCCGCATCCCATGCCCGACCGACATTTCGCCTCCGACAACTACGCCGGCATCGCGCCCGAAGCCTGGGCCGCGCTCGCCGAAGCCAACGCGGACCATGTCCCCGCCTACGGCAACGACGAATGGACCCGCCGCGCGGCGGATGCCATCCGCGAGGTCTTCGAGACGCCCTGCGAGGTGTTCTTCGTCTTCAACGGCACCGCCGCGAACTCGCTCGCGCTCGCCCATTCCACCCAGAGCTACCACAGCGTGCTCTGCCACAGCGTGGCCCACGTCGAGACCGATGAATGCGGCGCGCCGGAGTTCTTTGGCAACGGCACCAAGCTGCTCCAGCTCCCCGGCGAGCACGGCCGGCTCACGCCCGCCGGCATCGAGGAGGCGGTGAAGCGCCGGACGGACATCCACTATCCAAAACCCGCCGTGGTCACCGTCACGCAGGCGACGGAGGTCGGCACGCTCTACACCCCGGGGGAGCTCCGGGCGATCGGCGCGATGGCGAAGAAGCACAAGCTCAGGTTCCACATGGACGGCGCGCGCTTCGCCAACGCGGTGGCGGCGCTCGGCGTCGCTCCGCGCGAGATCACCTGGCAAGCGGGCGTCGATGTCCTCTGCTTCGGCGGCACGAAGAACGGCATCCACGTCGGCGAGGCCGTGGTGTTCTTCGACCGGGATCTCGCGAAGGAGTTCGACTACCGCGCGAAACAAGGAGGCCAGCTCTGCTCCAAGATGCGCTTCGTCTCCGCCCCGTGGCTCGGGATGCTCAAGGACGGCGTCTGGCTCCGGCACGCGGGCCACGCCAACGCGATGGCCAAGCTCATGCACGACCTGGTCGCCTCCATCCCGGGGGTGAAGGTCCTGTTCCCCCACCAGGTGAACTCCGTCTTCGTCGAGCTGCCGAAACCGGCCATCCAAGCGATGTACGCCAAAGGCTGGCTGTTCTACAACTTCATCGGCGAGGGCGGCTGCCGGTTGATGTGTTCATGGGACACACAGGAGGAAGACGTCCGTGCCTTCGTCGCCGACCTTGCCTCAGTCATGCCGAACTGACCGGCTCGGGATTTCCTCGCGGACGGCGACCGCTCAGCGGACGTGCAACCAGCCGTCCGTGAGGATCTGCGCGCGCAACCCTCCCCTGCCCTTCAGCCACGCCTCCGCGCCCGGCCCGAACGCCCGGTCCATCCAGTGGCATGGACGGCACTCCGCTTTGCCGAGGAACCGGACGCCTTGGACGACGAATTCCTTCCCGATGAGCACGTCGAGGTCGGTTCCGCGGGTGAGCACGTTCCTGCGCAAGGCCGATGGCGGACGGTCGTGCCGGTCCAGCGCGGAGCAGAGACCGTGGAAGACTTCTTCCGCGAAGAAGGTCACCTGGCCGGGGTTATCGGCCTTGTGGTCCAAAAAGCGGTCGCCTTCAAGGCCCCGGCCGGCGAGGCAGCGCACGGACGACGCCTCGACCATGGCATGCGCCGAGGGTTCGCGCCCGTGATGGCCCACGAAGTTGTGGCCCGGGGAAACGAACAACCGCACCACCTCGAACGCATCGCTGGTCACCGAAGACAGATGGACGTTGGCGTCACAAGGATTCCGGGTCCCGCGACTCCATCCGGTCGCGGAGCTTCTTGAGGGCCGCCGCCTCGAGCTGGCGGATCCGCTCGCGCGTGAGGCCGAAATCGACGCCGATCTCCTCGAGCGTCACCGGGTCCCCGCCGTCGAGCGCGAACCGCCGGCGGAGGATGACCTGCTCGCGGGCGTTCAAGGTCCCGACCAGCTCCCGGATGATCTCGGCGTTGGACTCCTCGCTGACCCGGGTCCAAGGCATCTGCGCATTGTCGTCCGCGATGACATCCGCGACGCGCCCGGAATCGGCATCGCTGCCCAGCGGGGCGTCGAGCGATGTCGTGCCGACCATGGCGCTCTCGCGCCAGTGGGCGATGTCGTCCTCGGAGATCTCGAGGATCACGGCCAGTTCGGCCTCCTTCGCCGGACGGCCGTGCTTCGCCTCGAACGCGTTCTCGGCCCGGCGGAGCTGGGCGATCTGCTGGACAAGATGGATCGGGAGCCGGATGGACTTCGCTTGGTTCGAAAGCGCGCGTTTGATGGATTGCTTGATCCACCAAGCCGCGTAGGTCGAGAGCTTCGCGCCCTTGGTGGGGTCGAAACGTTCCACCGCCCTCATGAGGCCCATGTTGCCTTCGTTGATGAGATCGAGCAGCGGCAGGCCATAGTCCTCGTATTCCCGAGCGATCTTGACCACGAGACGCAGGTTCGCCTTGATCATGTGCTCGCGGGCGGCCTCGTCCCCTGCCTGGATCCGGTGGGCCAACACGACTTCCTCGGCCGGCGTGATCAACGGGGTCGCGACAGCCTCGCGCAGGTACAGCCGCAAGGACGTGTTCTCGTCCCACGGTCCGCGCTCGGGCATCGGCTCGACGACGGGCTTCGAACGAATCGTTTCGGCGACCGGGAGAGCGGCCGGAGCGACCTCCGGGATGAAGACCATGCTCGAGTCGGCGACGGTCGCCATGGGCAAGACCAGCATCGTCTCCGGCGCTGCTTTGGACGGAGCACGCCCGGGCTCCACCACGGACGCCCGGCGCCTCACGACGCCGGCCGGTTTCCGGAGGACCGAGGGCACCACCCGACGCCGGGACGAAGTTTTGACCGCGGTCGGACGAGGCGTCCGGACTCGGGTGTCGCGTTGCGATTGGGTGGGAGGCCCGCTAGCGGCGAGGGGAAGGTTCGCTTTCATGGTTCCGTATGTTTTGGATCGGTGGGACGAAGATCGATGGATGGCGTTCAATCTACATCGGAGAGACGCGCGCCCCGCGCCACGACCGGGAAGATCGCGGACCGGTGTCGCAACGCCGGGTTCAGAGCCATCGATTGTGTCATCCGAGCCACTTGGACACTATCCCTAGCGGAGCTTGTGCCAGCGGGCGGATAGGGCGCTCCAGCGCATTTCTGCACGATTCCCATGGGCATCGATATAGTACCGCTCTGTCCCGGTGTGCCTCCGTGCGCCACATGGGCCCTCCGGCGCACCGATACCGCGGCGCACGTCGGGTCGCGGGGCAGAGCCGCAGCCGGCCGGAAGGTTGCCGGATATTTGACCGATTGGTTTGACCGGCAACTGGTCGATTCCACGCCATCCATGGGCAGATACGCCATATTAAATCGTCCATAAGGAAGTAAGGACTTCACCTTCGATTGGATAGCGGTCAGATTCACGACGATTGGACTATGCTTTATTTGACTGTTTGGTCAACCGCTTGTTCGCCCCTAAGTCCCCAAAGCACAAAAAAGAGGACGCTCGGGGCGTCCTCTTGGTCCGCTGGTTGAAGCCGCTGGGGTTCAGGCCACTGCGACACCCGGGATCCGGACCGCATGGCCCGCGGCTAATTGCACACGGATATCCGCGACAAGCCTGGCGGTGGTCAGGCCATGTTTGGTCCGAAGATAGTCGACGCTGCTGGCGTGCTCGATGAACTGGTCGGGCCAAGCGATACGCACGACCGGCGTCTTGATCCCGGCGTCGTTGAGACATTCGAGCACCGCGCTGCCGTAGCCGCCCATCGCGACGTGGTCCTCCAAGGTGGCGACCACATCGGCCGCTTGGCAGAAGAACTCGGTCACGTCCTTGTCGAGCGGCTTGAAGAAGCGCGGGTTGATGACCGCGACGTCGACGCCGTCGGCTGCGAGGATCGCAGCGGCCTCCTTGGCGAGCGTAAGCATCGGCCCGAGGCCGAACAGCGCGACCTTCTTGCCGCCGTTGTTGGAGAAATGGCGGACGACCTCGGCTTTGCCGATCTCGATCACGGCCGGCTGCTCCTTCACCGGGACGCCTTCGGCGTTGCCGCGAGGATACCGGATAGCGACCGGATGCTTCTGCAGCGTCGCGGTGAACATCATGTCCTGCAGCTCGTCCTCGTTCGCCGGCGCCATGCCGATGATCTGCGGCAGGCAGCGGAGATAGGAGATGTCGAACAGGCCGTGGTGCGTCGGGCCGTCGTTGGCGCTGAGGCTCGAACGGTCCATGCAGAAGATGACCGGGAGGTCCTGCAGGCAGACGTCGTGGTGGATGCAGTCGTAGGCGCGCTGGAGGAACGTGCTGTAGATGGCGACGACCGGCTTGAAACCCATCGTGGCCATGCCCGCGGCGAAGATGACCGCGTGCTCCTCGGCGATGCCGACGTCGTAATACTGCCCCGGGACGGCGGCCTCCAGCAGCTTGAGGCTCGTGCCCGTGGGCATCGCGGCGGTGATCCCGACCACGTTCTTGTTCTGCTTGGCGAGCTTCACCATCGTCTGGCCGAAGACCTCTTGCCACATCGGCGCGGCACCCGGCTTCGGCGGCGGCGTCTGGCCGGTCTGGACGTCGTACGGCCCGAGGCCGTGGAACTTCTCCGGATGCTTGAGCGCGGCCTCATAGCCGCGGCCCTTCTGCGTTAGGATGTGGATGACCACCGGCTCGGTGCAGGTCTTGGCGAACTCGAGGGTGCTGACGAGCAACGGCAGGTCATGCCCGTCGATCGGACCGAGGTAGCGCAGACCGAATTCCTCGAACAACAGCGCCGACCCGTGGCCGCCCCTGCCGTCCGGATCGAGCTGGGACGGCGTGTGCTCCAGCCCGACCGAGCTCACGATGCCCTTGATCGCCTCCTCGGTCTTCTGGCCCACCATCGAGACCAGCTGGCCCTTGGGGAGCCTGCGCAGCCAGGTGCCGAAATCCTTGGTCAGCTTGTTGTAGTGCGGATTCGTCGTGAGCTTGCCGAGATAGGTGGCGATGGCTCCGACGTTCTTGGCGATCGACCACTCGTTGTCGTTGAGGATGCCGATGAACTTCTTGGTGGTGCCCGCGATGTTGTTCAGCGCCTCGAACGAGACTCCGTTCGTCAGGGCCGCGTCGCCGAAGATGCAGACGACGTTCTCGTCGGTCCCCTTCTGGTCGCGTGCCGCGCACATGCCCAAGGCCGCGGAGAGCGCCGTCCCGGCGTGGCCCGCGCCATAACAGTCGTGCTCGCTCTCCGTCCGCAGCGCGAAGCCGTTCAGGCCGTCGGTCGTGCGGATGGTGTGGAAGCGGTCCTTGCGGCCCGTGAGCAGCTTGTGGACGTAGACCTGGTGGCTCACGTCCCAGACGAACTTGTCGTGCGGCGTGGTGAACACCCGGTGCAGCGCGATGGTGAGCTCGACCACGCCGAGGTTCGGACCGAGGTGGCCGCCGTTCTTGGCGAGCTTGGTGATGAGTTCGTGGCGGAGGTCCTGCGCCAGTTCGGAAAGCTGCTCCGGCGTGAGTTTCTTCACGTGCGACGGATGATCCACCATATCAAGGAATCGGCTCATAGATGACTGCGGGAAGCGTCTCAGGCCGCGACAGCGGCCGTCTCCCCCGACGTGACGGACCGGAGGCCGGGTTCGCCGGCGAGGTCTTGCTCCAGTTTCTGGACCTTGACCTCCGCTTCGGCGAGCCGCGACTGGCAGACCTGCACCAACCGGGTGCCTTCCTCGAACTTGGCGAGGAGCTGCTCCAGAGGAAGCTCGTCGGATTCCATCGTTTCCACGACAGATTCCAGCTTCTTCAGCGCCTCCTCGAACGGAATCCCGTCCGCGGAAGCTTTGACGACTTTCGACACGCGCCGGGAAACTAGGGGCTAGCAACGCGACTTGCCTAGCGGGAACTGCCTGTGCGACGGAGCGCCTGCCCAGGGGACCGGCAGGCCCACGGACGGAGGCTGCCCCGGTTCACGTGGATCCGGGACCGGCACCGCCCGGGACGCCGGCACGTCACTGGAACGAAGCCGGCAGATACTTCGGGTAATCCCTCCAGGTGTAGCCGCGCATCATGAACTTGAAGTCGCGGTCCTTCAGCGCGCTTCCGCCGGCCGGGGTCCAACCGAACGGATCGATGCCCTGCTGCACGGCTTTCTTGAAAGCGTCGAGCGAGGTCTTCTCCAGCCACTTGTGCATCTCCGAATGGCCGTCCGCGAACGAGAAACTGCTCGCGTTGTTGTGGTAGATCGCCATCGGGTCGATCCAGCCCGGGGAACTGACCGAGAGCACCCAGGTGCCCCAGTTGTGGCCGCGCGGATCCGCTTCTTCGAGGAAGGTGTACATCTGGCTGGGCAACTGGATGGCGCTGAGCTTAGCCACCGGCGGGGCCGCCGCCTCCCAATCTTGGATGCCGTTCATCCCGTTCGCCCGGCTATAGCTGTCGAAGGCCCAGCCCTTCTGCCCGATCTTCCGGCGGATCCGGGGATCACCGGGACAGTGGTGCATCTGGACGGAGCTTGCGTAGGGGAAGATAGGCCCCTTGCGGATGCCGTTCTGGACATTGGTGAGGTTGGCGGCCTTGCCGGAGCCCAGGACCCCGGGCCAGAACCCGCCGCCGTCCAGGTCGACCGCCGGACCGTTGTCCACCTTGAAGGTGTAGCCCGGCATGGTGTCGTAGTTGTCGCCAGCGTAGAGGTTCCACGCGAGCTGGAGCTGGCGCTGGTTCGACAAGCATGCCGCACCGGTCGCCGTCTCCTTCGATTTCGACAACGCCGGGAGCAGCATGCCCGCGAGGATGGCGATGATCGCGATCACGACCAGCAGCTCGATGAGGGTGAACCCATCCCGCGAAGCGGCCCGGGGAGAGGACCATGAAGGACTAGGACGATCGTGGCTCATAAGGATTCGGGGGGTGGGGAATTATTCTTCTGGACGATAGGTACGGAACGCCAGCTCTGCCTAGCAGCATCTTCAGCATCTCCTCGCGCGCCCGTAGACACCTTCAAGACGCCAAGATGCGCTGGATGACTTCGCCGCGGACGTCGGTGAGCCGGATGT
>JBBRQL010000083.1:0-16018 GCA_038226425.1 Verrucomicrobiota bacterium | reverse complement strand
TTGTGCCTGGACCTGGACGAGCTCGGTGCGCTCGACCGGTCGCTCCGCACCTTCAGCCACGGCCGCTGGAACCTCGACACCTTCCGCGACGACGACCATCTGCGAACGGGGAACGCGGAACGGGGAACCCGGAACGGGCCGGCCGCTGCGGTATCCGGGACGGGCGGCTTGAAATCGGAGATCACCGCTTGGCTGGCAACCCAGGGCGTCACGCTCCCGCGCGTGCTCGGCCATATCTTCAACACGGTCAGCTTCTTCTTCTGCCACGCATCGGAAGGCACGCCGCTGTGCGCTGTGACCGAGGTGCAGAATACCTTCGGCGAGCTGAAGCCGTATCTCGTGCCCGTGGCTGGAGCTCAAGCGCCGGCGACCGCTGGAGACCATTCCGCGATCCGCGATCCCCGATCCGCATTCCACCGTTTGGTTCCCAAGCATTTCTACGTCTCGCCGTTCAGCCCGCTGGACCTGTGCTTCGACTTCCGCCTGCGGACGCCCGGCGAACGATTGGAGATCGGTGTCAACGACGTCACCGCCGACGGCAAGACGATGTTGGTCACCACGCTCACCGGCACGCGACTGCCCTTGACCGACGGCCAGCTGCTCCGGCTCACCGCGAAGTATCCGCTCGTCACGCTGCGGGTGATCACGCTCATCCACTGGCACGCGCTGAAGCTCTGGTGGAAACGCCTCCCGTGGTATCGCAAGGGGGCCGACATCGGGCTCCAGCGCGATGTCTTCCGGCCGCACGCGACCTTGGCGCGCGCCCTCGATCCCCTCCATGCGGCGCCGTCCGCCCCGACCGGTCCCACCACTCCATGATCCGATACTCGTCCGCCCTCATCTCCGCTTTGTTCCTCTCGGTCGCCTCGGCACACGCGATCGATTGGCCTTCGTGGCGCGGCGTCAACCGCGACGGCATCACGCCGGAGACCGGGTGGAGCCACGATTGGCCGGCCGACGGCCCCGCCCGGATCTGGAAGGCCGCCGTGGGCACGGGTTTCTCCTCCGTGGTCGTCGCCGACGGACGTCTGTTCACGATAGGTTGGGCCGACGGCAAGGACACCGTCCATTGCCTCGATGCCGCGACCGGCGAGACCAAGTGGACCCGCTCCTACGCGCAGGCCATCGGCGACAAGATGTACGAAGGCGGCCCGAACTCGACTCCGTTGGTGGACGGCGCCCGGGTCTTCACCGTCAGCAAGACCGGCAACGCGCATTGCCTCGATGTGGCCACCGGGAAGGTGCTCTGGAACACCGACCTCAAGAAGGAGATCGGCGCGAAGATCGCCGACTGGGGCGTGTCCGCAGCGCCGGTGCTCGCGGACGCCAAGACGCTGCTGGTGAACTACGGACCGCACGGCGTCGCGCTCGACCCGTCGTCCGGGAAGCTCCTGTGGCAGTCCGGCACGCAGAAGGACATGAGTTTCGCCGCGCCCGTGCTCACGCGCCTCGGCGGGCAGCCGGCGGCGTTGTTCATCATGTCCGAAGCGCTGGTCGCCGTGGATCCTTCGACCGGCGCGACGCTGTGGTCCTCCAAGTTCGGCCAAGGCTACCGCACCCACTGCTCGGACCCGGTCGTGAGCGGCGACCTGGTCTTCATCAGCTCCGGCGACGACGGCGGTGAGCTTCTCCGCGTCACCGCGAAGTCCGCCGAACGGGTCTGGAAGAACAAGAACCTGTCCACCTTCACCGGCACCGCGGTGCTGGTCGACGGGCATCTCTACGGCCACGAGACCGGCGGCTACAAAGCGGGCAACCAGGAGCTGCGCTGCGTGGACTTCCGGACCGGCGAGGTGAAGTGGGGCGAGAAGGGCTTCGGCCAAGGCTCCGTCATCGCCGCGGGCGACCGTCTGGTCGTCCTCGGCGAGAAGGGTGAGCTCAGCATCGTGCGCGCCTCGCCCGCGAAGTTCGAGCTGCTGGCCCGGACCCAGGCCATCGGCGGCAAATGCTGGACCGCCCCGGCCATCGCCGACGGCCGCCTCTATATCCGCAACGCAAAAGGCGAGCTCGTCTGTCTTGACCTGCGACCCCGCGCCAAAGCTCAATCCTGACGCACCCCGGGACCTTTCCACGACCGTGAACCCGACCGAACCCGATCCGCTCGCCTTCCTGCGCGACGCCCCGGCCGATGCCGTCGCCAGCCCGGCCGCGCGCCGGCCGTTGACCGACCGCATCTGCCAGGCGCTGGTCTTCCGCACGCTCGCGCCGATGCGCAACGGCCGTCTGACGATGCGCCTGCCCGACGGGACGCGGCAGGTCTTCGGCGAAGGATCCGACGGCCCGCACGCGGAGATGCACGTCCGCTCGCCGCGCTTCTTCCGCCACTGCGTGCTCCATGCGGACGTCGGGTTCGGCGAGACGTACCAGGACGGCGACTGGGATTCACCGGACCTCTACGCGGTGATCGCCTGGTTCTGCGCGAACGTGGACCGCTCGCCCGCGATGTCCGGCTCCGGGCGCAAGGACTGGCGCGTCCACCTGCTCTTCCTCGCCAACCGGCTCCGGCACGCGATGAACCGCAACTCGCTCTCCGGCTCGAAGGCGAACATCCACGCGCACTACGACCTCGGGAACCCCTTCTACTCGCTCTGGCTCGACCCGACGATGACCTACAGCGCGGCGCTCTTCGAGCATCCCGACCAGGACCTCGCGGCGGCGCAGACCGCGAAGTACGACCGCCTCTGCCGCGAGCTGCGGCTGAAGCCGTCCGACCACGTGCTGGAGATCGGGTCCGGCTGGGGCGGGTTCGCCGAGCACGCGGTGAAGCACCACGGTTGCCGCGTCACCGCGGTGACCATCAGCGAGGAGCAGCGGAAGTTCGCCGCGGCGCGGTTCGAGCGCGCCGGCATCGCCGACCGCGCGGAGGTGCGGCTCCAGGACTACCGGCTGCTCGGGGGCCGGTTCGACAAGATCTGCAGCATCGAGATGCTCGAGGCGGTGGGTGACCGCTACCTCGAGACATACTTCGCGAAGGTGCAGTCGCTGCTCGCGCCGGACGGCTTGTTCGCCGCGCAGTTCATCACCTGCCCGGATTCCCGCCACGACGAGGTCCGCCGCGGCGTGGACTGGATCCAGAAGCACATCTTCCCGGGATCGTTGCTGCTCTCGATGAACCGCGTCGGCCAGGCCGTCCAGAAGACCGGCCCGCTCTCGCTGCACGGCCTGCACGACATCGGGCCCGACTACGCGCGCACGCTCCGGGAATGGCGCTCGCGCTTCAACGCGCGGCTCGACGAGGTCCGCCGGCTCGGGTTCGACGAGCGCTTCATCCGCACGTGGAACTACTATCTCGCCTACTGCGAAGCGGCCTTCGCCTGGCGCAACATAAGCGTCGTGCAGGCCGTGTGGACCGCGCCGAACAACCGGTCGCTGATGTGAGGCACCGATGATCGTCCTCCTCCGCTTCGCCTTCGCCCTCGTGCTGGTCGCGATGCTCTGCGTCACGTCGTGGGCGAGCTCGGTGGTGGCCCTGTGGAGCATCCCGCGCGAGGTCGCCACGCATCCGTGGTTCGTCGCGACGCTCTTCGACACCTACTTCGCGTTCCTCACGTTCTGGCTCTGGCTTGCTTGGAAGGAGCGCTCGTGGCTCCCGCGCGTCGCTTGGCTCGTCGCCATCCTGCTGCTCGGGAACATCGCGATGGCGGCGTACATGCTCATCCAGCTCTTCCGCCTGCCCAAGACCGCGACGCTCGACCAACTGCTCGCGAGGAGGAACGCGTGAACGGGACGGTCTCAGCGTCGGTCAAGCCCTCGGCTTCCAGGGTCGCTTCGCGTCTTGGAGTGCGCGCGGCTTGCCGCCGCTTTCGCGGGCCGGATGTGCCCACGGACCGTCGCAACGCCTGCGGGGTCCGATGCCCACCACCAAAGCGGCAGCTCCGCTCCGCTCTGCCGCCGCACTCCAAGACGCTGGCGCGCCCGGCCACGCGTTCTTCGGATCAAGGCCGCGGGAATCGTTGAACCATGCCGCTCCCCCTTCTGCTCCTCATCGCCGCGCTCGTCTTCGTCGTCTTCGAGATGACCGTGACCTTCGCGCTCGCCAAGCGGCTGCGGAACTTCGGCATCGTGGACATCGTGTGGTCCGCCGGGTTCACGCCCATCGTGTGGCTCTACGTCGCGCTCGCGTCGTGGCGCACCTACGACGCCAAGCTGGATTCGCATCCCGAGTGGAACTGGCCCGCCGCGCTCACCATCGCCGCGCTCGTCACCCTCTGGAGCCTGCGGCTCGGCGGGCATCTGTTCGTGCGCGTGAAGTCGCATCATCCGGTCGAGGACGTGCGCTACGCCAAGCTCCGGCAGGAATGGGGCGCGCGGACCGACCGGAATATGTTCGGCTTCTTCCTGCTCCAAGGCGTGCTGCAGGTCGTGCTCTCGCTGCCGTGGCTGATGGTCGTGCTCGACACCACGCCGTCGCGGACGTTCGCCCTCGGTCCGCTCGCGTGGCTCGGCGTGGCGTTCTGGGCGGCCGGCCTCGTCGGCGAATCGGTGGCCGACCGCCAGCTCGCGCGGTTCCGCGCCGATCCCGTGAACAAGGGCAAGGTCTGCCAAGCCGGCCTTTGGAATTTCTCGCGGCATCCGAACTACTTCTTCGAATGGCTCATCTGGGTCGGCTACGCGGTCTTCGCGCTCGGCATGGAAGCGGGCTGGCTCGGCCTGCTCGCGCCCGCGCTCATGTGGCATTTCCTCGTGAAGGTCACGGGCATCCCGATGACCGAGGAGCTGTCCTTGAAATCCAAGGGCGACGCCTACCGCGAGTATCAGCGCACCACGAGCGCCTTCGTGCCGTGGTCCAAGCGGAAGCAAAGCTGAGGCCCCAGATGGACACGGATGGACACAGATGGGAGCCGGTGCCCGGCCGCGATGGAGAAGCTCGCCCGTCGAGCGCTGCAAGCGCGTCCGAAACCAGCTTGGGGCGGAGCGAACACTGCAAGCGCAGCCCCCGGTCGGAAGCCCGCGCCAACCCTACCGAAGGTCGATCCCGGACCTCGTTCCGCGCCCAAAGCGCTCCATCGCATTTTGCCCAACGACCTGGGGCTTCGCTCGGTGCGTTCGCTTCACCCCCGGCTATGTTCCCACGGACTTTCAGCCCTTCGGTCATCCCGGCATCGGTTCCTTGTCCCCATCTGTGTCCATCTGTGGTTAAAAGATCCCCCTGATGCTCGACTCCCTGCTCACCCGCGACGTCTTCCCTGATTTCCTGCTCCGCGTCGGCATCCGACGGCTGCTGCGGCAGCGGCTGCGCGAGGAGAGCCGGGGCGGCCTCGAACCCGATCGTGCCCGTCTGCTCGCGCTCGTCGAGGAGCTGCGCCGCTCGCCCATCGCCATCGAGACCGCCGCCGCCAACGAGCAGCACTACGAGGTGCCCACGCGCTTCTACCAGCTCTGCCTCGGGCCGCGCCTGAAGTACTCTTCGTGCTATTATCCGACCGGCCGCGAAACACTGGCCGAGGCCGAGGAGGTCATGCTCGCGCTCACCTGCGAACGGGCGCGGATCACCGACGGACAGGAGATCCTCGAGCTCGGCTGCGGCTGGGGTTCGCTCACGCTCTGGATGGCCGAGAAGTATCCGCGCGCCAGGATCACCGGCGTGTCCAACTCCGCGACCCAGAAGCTCCACATCGACGACGAGTGCGCGCGGCGTGGGCTGACGAACGTGACCATCATCACCTGCGACATGAACCGCTTCGAACCGCCGTCGAACGGGGAAGGTGGAACGGGGAACGCGGAAGCGGCAGAACGGTGCGTCGCCCGCTTCGACCGCGTGGTCTCGGTCGAGATGTTCGAGCACATGAAGAACTACGAACTGCTGCTCGCGAACATCGCGCGCTGGCTCAAGCCCGACGGGTTGCTCTTCGTCCACATCTTCACGCACAAGGACTTCGCCTACCACTTCATCGCGCGGGACGAGACCGACTGGATGAGCCGCTACTTCTTCACCGGCGGCATCATGCCGAGCGATGATCTGTTGCTCTACTTCCAGCGCGACGTGGAACTGGTCGGCCACTGGAACGTCTGCGGCCGCCACTACGGCCAGACCGCCGAGCACTGGCTCCAGAACATGGACGCCCACCAGCCGGAGATCCGCGCCATCTTCCGCGAGACCTACGGCGCGGGGAACGAGACGAAGTGGTGGGTCTACTGGCGCGTGTTCTACCTATCGTGCGCCGAGCTGTGGAACTTCCGCGGCGGCAACGAATGGCTGGTGAGCCATTATCTGTTCCGTCCGCGGCCGGTCGCCGTCTGACGCAGTCCGACGGACGCAACCGGGACTTCCCAGATCGCGAGCAGCGCGGCAGCCTCGGCCCATGAGATTCCCACGTGTCCTGCCCGTCGTCGCCTGGGTCGCCGGCATGCTTGCGACCGCCGTCCACGCCGAGGTCGGCAAACCCCAAGAGGTCGCGCCCGGCGTGTGGTTCCATGAGGGAGACGTCGCCCGCCGCGGTCATTGCAACAACGGCTGGATCATCTTCCGCGACCACGTGCTGGTGGTGGACGCGAACTTCCCCTCGGGCGCCCAGGACGTGCTGCCCAAGCTCCGAGCGCTCACCGACAAGCCGGTCCGCTTCGCCTTCGACACGCATCACCATGGCGACCACGCCTACGGCAACCAGGTGTGGGCCGACGCCGGCGCGACCATCGTCGCCCACGAGGGCGTGCTCGCCGAGATGAACAGGCTCGAGACCGGGGCCTTCGGCGGGGCGCCCGGCCGCTGGGAGGACACCGCGAAGGACCGCCCGGACGTCGCCCAATCGAAGCTCCATCCGCCCACGCTCCTCTTCCCGCGCCAGCTCGTGTTCGACGACGGCAAGCTGCGCGTCGAGCTCCACCACTTCGGCGTCGCGCACACGCGCGGCGACGGCTTCGCGTGGCTGCCCGCCGAACGCATCCTCTTCACCGGCGACGCCTGCGTGAACGGGCCCTACAACTTCATGGGCGACGGCGACACCGGCGAATGGGTGAAGACCTTGGAGACCGCCCGCGCCCTGAAGCCGAAGTTCGTCTGCCCCGGCCACGGTCTCATGGGCGGGCCCGAGATCCTGGACAACCAGATCGCGTTCATCCGCACGCTGCGCGCCGAGGTGAAGAAACTCGTCGACGCCGGCAAGACCTCCGTTGAGGCCAAGGCCGCGGTGGACACCATCAAAGCGGCCGTCCAGAAGGACGGACGCATCGCCAACTACGTCGGCGGCATGTTCGCTTCGCAGGTGGAGAAGGTGTTCGTCGAGTTCGGCGGCAAGCCCTTCGAGTCCGCGCTGCGGCTGACACCGGAGGCCAAGGAATCGCTTCGTGCCCGCGCCGCCGGCCGGCCGGACCGTTTCGCGGCCTTCGCCAAAGTTCGCTGACAACGCCACCGCAGGAGTCGACGTGAGGAGGCCCGCTTCTCATATCGGGTTACCTACCGACGGAAGATCAGGCCCTCCTCACGTCGTCTCCTACGAGGTGGATGGATAGGGAAACTCCGCCGGATGTCGCCGGTGTATCGGTTGCCCGGCCGGCCAAATCCGCGTCGGGGAACACCACGGCGGCATCGTCGCGGATGCCCGCCACTTCTGGTCGCACCGCTTCGAGGCCGGGATGGCGAAAGAGCTGTCGTCGGCTCCCGTCGTTGCGCCGGGCTCGACGAGTTCGCCAGAACCCCGCCTGGCCATCGACCGCAACGGCATGGATCCGGTGCCGGTTCTTGGCCGTGACGTGGACCGGACTCGTGAAGGAAAACCTCGGCCTCAAGATCACCCACCACGGCACGGACCACTTCATCGAGCCGCGCTCAAGACCGAGCGCTAAGCCCTGCTTGAGCAGGTGGTGGATTCGAGCCAACTTGTTGGACAGCTCGAGAATAACCTCCTCCACCTATCATCAGGCCCCGTTTCGATTTTGCCGGACAAGAAAGATGAATTCTCGGCATGGTGAGCTTTGATCCAAGCTTCGCTCCTGATGATCAAGACGGTCACCGCTGCTTCTTCTTGGCGGCTTCTTCTTTCTTCTTCACCTCGTCAGCGAGCTTGGTGAGATATTTCATCGGTTCTTTCTTGAAGTCCTTCACGCAGTTCTTGCAGCAGAACTTGATGGTCTGTCCCTCGTGGACCAGTTCGAAGGGCTTCATCTCGCTCTTTTCGAACTTCTCGTCCGACACGAGGCAGAAATCGAGCGGGTAAGGCTTGGCTTTCACGTCCTTGGTGGACGCGACGGCGTGGGCTTCGTGTCTGTTCTCTTCGGCCAGAACGACGACCGAGGTCGTCAGCCCGACGAACAGCGCGGCGGTGAGGAGGAGTTTCATATTTTTCAGCCGGAGTCTTGTTTGTCGTCTTGGTGAGATGGCCCGCCACCCGTTGTGGTGGGCCGAAGGAGTTCAAGCCGGGGCCAGCCAGCGCGTGAGCCGTTGGCGGAGTTGCTGGCGGGCGCGATACAGACGGGACTCCACGGCCTTGACGGTCGTGGTGAGGATGCTTGCCGCCTCGGCGACCGAGCGGTCCTCCAGTTCGCACAGCACGATGGCCTCACGGAGGTCATCGGGCAGTTCCATGACGGCATGGCGGACAGCCGCCTGTTGCTCTTCATGCTGCGCTTGGTCGGCGGGAGTCCCGCCGGTCGCGGGCAGCGAATCGGCGATGCTCGGACCGTCGTCCGGCCCGCCCGGATCCAAAGGCACCTCAGGGCGACGCGAACGGGCACGCAGATGGTTCCGGGCAAGATTGCCCGCGATGGTGAATAGCCAGGCCGAGAATCGCAGCCCCGGCTTGAAGTCCGTCCGGTGCTGGTAAACGCGGACAAACGTCTCCTGCGCGAGGTCATCGGCGGCGTCCTGGTCGCCGACGAAACGGCAAAGAAATCCGAACAGCGCGCCGGCATGCCGCTCCATGAGCGCGTTGAGCGCCGTGTCGTGTCCCGCCACGAGCTGCGCCATGTCCACCTGGTCGAGGGCATCCGTTTCATGGGTGCTCATGGGCGGGGCATCACGTCCTCGAACGGCAGGTGCAGCCCGAGCGTGAGGCGCTGCATCTCGGAGAGATAGCGCGTGCCCTGCTTGGCGGGCATCGCGCGGGCGACCTCCTGGAAGTGCCGGAGCATCTGCGCCTGGCACTCGGCGCGGAGGGCGGCGGCCTCGCCGAGTCTGCGCTCCACCTCGGCGGTGACGTTCGTCGCGCCCTTCAACGCGTCCGTGACCTCCCGGTCCTTGGCCGCGATTCGGGCGCACATCGCCTCGCATCCCGGCTGGTAGCCGTCGTGCAGCGGCCGGATGCGTGCGAGTTCGGCATCCGTGAGGTGAAATTCGTGGCCCAGCCACGCGAGGTCGTCAACGTGACGACCGGCCGTGGCGACCCGGGTGCAGGAGGCCATCCCATAGCAGAGGGCGAACATCGCGCCGCCGACCAGCAACGCGAGCAACAACGGACCGAGCGAACGCAGGTTCTTCACGGTGCAGTCCGATGGAACGGGCTGACGGCGGCGACGTAGCGCGCCCGGTCCGCAAGATGCGCCCGGCCATCACCGTCCCGGACCCCCATCCAGGTGCCCGCCAGCATCAATGCGACCAGGCCAGTAGTAGCGTAAGCGGGCCGAAAGATCCCGCGTATCAACACAGCCAGCCAGCCGGGCGTGGATGTCACCTCCGCCCGGCGCTCGACGCGCTCCAACCGCCGCCAGACGTTCTCCTGAAAGCGCGGGGGCAGGGCTTCCGCCAGGTGGGCTGCGCGCAGCAAGTCACGCAGCTTCGGGTCATCGGGGTTCGGAGCAGACGGGTTCATGGGGAAAGAGACGGCGGGGAGTGCCCGCCGTCTTCGGGTTCCGCATCAGTTGCAGCAGGACATCTTCTTGGCGGTGCCGCCCATGCCGCAGCCCATCGCGTGGTCGCCCTTCTTGGCGGTCTTGTGGCCCGCCATCCCGGCCATGTCGCAGCCCGTCTTCGCGGCCCCGGTCGAACCCTCGAGCTGTGTTCCGTGGACGTGGTCTTGGCCGGATGCCGATACGGCCAGGACCGCCGGTGACGTCGGTGTGGTCGCGGTGTCGGCCGCCGTCTTCGGCGACACGGCAGCGATCGCCAAAGCGGCCCCGATGGTGGTGATGAGGGCGAGAGCCGTGATCTTCAGTGTCTTCATGATTCGTATGTGTGGAGTCGTTTTGTTTCGTTTGGACGGCGATCCCTTCGCCGCCCTTCATCCATGCCTACCCCGCAGCCGGCAAAACCCCTCGGACATCTTCGGACCCCCTCCCGTGGCCAGAACGCGATCACGAACTGACCGTCGTCCCGGGCGAACACCGCGGGGAAGCTCCACACCGGCAGCCCGGCGCGGGTGGCCTGCTCACCCGTCGGCCGCCCCTTCGCGTCGAGGGTGCGCCAAGAGACGCTGCCACCCTTCTGCCAACCGGTGCCTTCAGACCACGCGCACAAGACTTCGCCACGGGCATTGACCGCGAGCGCGGGATGTTTATCGCGTTCACCGGCGGACGCGGAGGTCACCGCAAACAGTTCGTCCGCCTTTGGCGGGACGATCGCCGCCTGTATCCGGCCCTTCGTCTCCCTCGCGGCGAAGACACCCTGCGAGCTGTCCACCAGAGACGCGCTGCTCATCGGGCACGAGCCGGTGGGCCACGGGTCGGTCAGAACCTGCCTGAACGTCGCGCCGTGGTCGGACGACGACAGCAACGTGATGTGGCGGTCGGTCCGGGTGATCGCAGCGCGGTAGAGCACCGAAAGGCTGCCGGCGCGGTCGACGAAGGCGCGCAACGCGCAACAACCGCAGACGCCGTTGGTCAGGCTGATGGATTTCTCGGCCTGAAAGGTTCCTCCGTCGTCGGACGAACGAGCCAGGAAGACGCGCCGCGCGGTCTCATCGGTCGGGTCGGCGGCAGGAGCCGCGTGCCACACGACATCGACGTTGCCCGTGCGGTCTGCCGCGACGGAGGCGCCGCCGTTGAGCAGCGCGGTCTTGCCCATGAAGTTCCGCTGCGGCTCGAAGGACTGGCCGGGATCGTCCGACCGGGAGTAGAGCAACGGCGAACCCTCGGCGGGTTTCGGCTCCGCCTTCGACGAACCGTTCCAGACGAGGTGGACGGTGCCCGTGTCTTCCGTGACGGCGAGCGGTTGCATCGCGCCTGCGGGGAGCCGTTGGACTTCGACGCCGGCAAGGCTTCGTAAGCCGCTGGTGACGATGAGCAAGAGTAGCAGTCCGAGCTCTCGTTTCATGGGTGATCGTTTTTTGGGTCTTCAAATACCGATACGAATCGAAGGTCCAGCCGGCCCGCACACAGCGTCCATCGGCGGACGCGGCATGAGCAACGCACTCGGCAGACCCTCGGGAAGTTCGATGCCGTCGCGCTTCAAGTCCTCCGCAGGTGCGACCTCGGCCAGCGTGCCTGGGGGCGATTTGTACCAGCCGGGGTCGGAGCCGTCGGCGGGCAGTTCCTCGCGGACTTTGAAGATATTGAACATGCCGCCCATGGTGATGTAGTCGTGCTGACCGGGGCCGCCCACCATCGGCAGGGAGTTCTTGGGCACGGGCATCCCCATGTCCGCCATGTCGCCCATGCCCTCCGCGCCCATCGCCATGTAGCCGGGCACGAGCTTCCTGATCTTCTTCGTCAACCCGTCGGTGCTGATGCCGATGAGGTTGCCGGCGTTGTGCCCCATCTGCGTCATGACGTGATGGAGCATGTGGCAGTGCATCACCCAGTCGCCCGGCGCGTCGGCCACCCATTCGATGGTGCGGGTGCTGCCGGTCGGCACGAACGCCGTCGTCTCCGGCCACTGGCCCGCCTCGGGAATCTCGCCGCCGTCGGTCGCCGTCACCTTGAAGTTGTAGCCATGCAGGTGGATCGCATGGTGGCTCATGGTGCTGAGGTTGCCGATGCGGACGCGCACGCGTTCACCGACCTTCGCCAGCAGAGGTGTGGTGCCGGGGAAGCTCCGCCCGTTCATGGTGAAGACGTTGAAATTCGTCATCTCGGCCGGATCGGGCCGGCGCGCGCCGACCTCGATCTTCCAGTCGCTCAAGAGCATCGCGTAGTCGCGGTCGGGAGGCGGGCCCTTCGGGTTCTTCGGATGCACGATGAACATCCCCACCATGCCGAGCTGCATCTGCGTCATCTCGTCGTGGTGCGAATGATACATCAGCGTGCCGTGCTGCTTGAGGGTGAACTCATATCTGAAGGTCTCGCCCGGTTGGATGGCTTTCTGGCTGACGCCGCCCACGCCGTCCATGCCGCTCGGCAACAAGACTCCGTGCCAGTGGACGGTGGTCGGCGCGGAAAGACGGTTCGTGACGTAGATGCGGACCCGGTCGCCCTCGACCGCCTCGATGGTCGGGCCGTGGACGCGTCCGTTATAGCCCCAGCAATTGGAGACCAGGCCCGGCGCGAACTCATGCACGACGGGTTCGGCGATGAGGTGGAACACCTTCACGCCGTCCACCCGCTTCCACGGCAACGTCGCGTTGTTCAGGGTGACGACGGGTTTGTAAGGCAGCGTCACGCCGTCGGGGGCGAAGGTCCTGGTCGACCCGTCGCTGGTGGGTTTGGGTTCTGGACCGGTATTGCCGTCGTTGGTCGGCGACGGATAGCTGTCGGCGGCGCGAAGCTGGGCGACCGGCAGGCCGACCTGCGAAAGGAAGGCCGCACCTCCGGCGACCGCACCGGCGCGCGCGAAGAAGGTCCGTCGGCTCAGATTGGAGGAGTTCATGGGAGGTTCAGTGCTTATCGTGTTTTCGTTCATGGCCCTGCATCTTCGGATCACCGAGCATCGCTGGGGCAATTGACGGCGCGCCGGCCGGCGTGAAGCCGCCTCCGAGGGCGGTTTGCAGGCGCACTCGGGAAATCCAGTAGTCGCGCGACGCCTCGATGGCCGCCTGCTCGGCCTGCTGTTCGCGCTGCTTGGCGAGCAACAGGTCGAAGTTGCCGATCTGCATGGCGTTGTATTGCAGCAGGGTCTCGCCGAGCAGTTGCTGGTGCTGCGGAAGGAGGAACTTCTGATGGTACGCCGTCGCGTCGCGCGCGGCGATGAGGGCGTCCCGCGCCTCGCGGACTTCGGAGCGGATGTTGATCGCCAGCGCCTCGAACTGACGGCGCGTCTGGCGATAACGCGCGGCGAGCTTCGCTAGCTCCGGTTGGCCTTGGTCGAAGAGCGGGATCTCCAGATCAAGCGTCGGCCCGAGCACCCAGGAACCGTCGAGATCGCGTTCGGCGTTCATCCCGACGTTCACGCCCGGCAAGTATCGAACGCCTCGCTTCAGCTTGAGCGCATATGCCACGGCGGCCACGTCACTGCGCGCCGCCGCCAAGTCGAGCCGACGCGTCACGGCCACGGCCTCCACGTCGTCGAGGGAAAGTTCCTCAGCCGGGAGCGCGGCCAGTTCGTCGGTGATCTGCCAAGCGGTCTGTTTGCCCCACAGGCCGAGCAGGCGGTTCAGCTTCTCGCGGGCGGCGCGGACCTCCGCGTCCACCTTCGCGAGGTCGAGGCGCGACTGCGTGAACGCCAGCTGCTGGTTCCGGAGTTCCAAGCTGTTGATGTTGCCTGCGTCGAACTGCCGCCGCGAGATGTCCGCGGTGGCCTCGTTGATCTCGACGATGACGCCGAGCCGCTTCGCGAACTGCTGCCGCGCCTGCAGGGTATAGAACGCGGTCTGCACTTCTTCGGTGAACGACAGGATGCCATGCGCGAGCCGCTGCTGGGCCAGTTCCAGATTGCGCGCGGCGATTTTCTTGCGCGCGGGGAGAGTCAGCAGATCAAGGAGGTTCTGCGTCAGACCGTAGTCGGAATTGACCATGCCTGGGCCGCTGAGCGGGAAGCGCCAACTGCCCGAAACGACCGGGTTCTTGAGCCGCGTAGCCTGCGCGAGTTCCGCCTGGGAGACGCCGATCTCCTCGAACTGCGCCTGGAGCGAACGGTTGTTCAGAAGCGCGACAGACAGCGCTGAGGACACGGTGAGGTTCGTCTGCAACAACGCGTCCACGGACTGCTGCATCTCGGTCGTCGCCGCGTCATCGCGCATCCAGCGAACGGGCTGGCCCGTCCGTTCCGTGACCTTGCTGCTGACGCCGTCGAACGCGGCTTTGGGATTGCTCGTGGTGCAGCCGACGAACAAAAGCGGCACGGCGGCAGCGAACGGGAGAATTTTTGTGAGCGGGTTCATGGGGTTCCTCATTTGTCGCCGTGCTTGTGCTCCGCAGGCGCAGCGGCGGCCGGAGCGACCGTCATGTTGGTCAGGTTCAACAGGCCCGCCTCCAAGCGCGGGACGGGCGAGGCAGCTGCGTGGGGATCGGCCGGATGGTTGTGGTCGGCGTCCGGTGCGGGTGCGGGTGTCGTGCCCGCGCAGCCCGCGAGCAGGAGGCTCGTGGCCAGCGCCACGGCACAATTGGTCAGAAAGGTCTTCATGTGATTTTGGTTCGGCGGTCAGCCGGCTGAATCGCGGGCCAAGGTGGGCGTCCGGAACTACAAGCGGCGCCCGCCATGACCAGCGACCGGCCAGACTGAAATTGTTCAAAGGCGGGAAACGGACAGCGGGCGGAGAAACGGCGCAGGGCGCGAAAGACGCACGGTCAAAGCGTCTCCAGGAAACTGCGGTGGGCATCGCGTCGCAGGCCGGTCAGGCCAGCGCGGGCGGAGCATGGCTACGGAGCGCCGCGCCGAGCGACACTTCGGGTCGGAACACAAAATCCGCGCGGGGAAGGGCGCGGACATGATCAGCGAGGGCGGAATCGGCGGGGAGATACGGCAACGTGAGGACAAACACCGGCAGGGATGGCGGAAGCATCACGGCCGAAACTCCGGACATGCCCGTCTTCGACTCGAACTTCACGCTCTTCAAGCCCACACAGAAAGCTGAGCCGCCGCCCCCGGCAGCCTTGGGCGAATCGGACGACTTTTTTGCACAGCACTCGCGGCCGCCATTCTTCCCGAAGGTGAGCGCCGCGCATTGATGCACGCACATCGTCTGTGCCGCGAGCCATACAAACAACCACGCCACCGCGAACATGCGGGCCGCGGCGGCGAGTTTTGTGGGGCGGTAATCCATTTTTCTGTTGTTTTGAATTTGTCGGCCGATACCAACGATGGGGCAAGCGACGGCAACGGGGACTTCCGCAGAACTAAGGACTACTTCTTGCACTGCTTTCTGATCGCGACGACCAGCAGGACTACCACCAGCACGCCGATCACCGTCCAAAGCCACATTGCTCCACCCGACCCTCCACCCATCCATCCGTCAGTATGATTCATCATAAGGAGCCCTAGTTTGGGATGTGCCCAGCCCGCCACAGGAAGCTGAACCTCTCGCCATGGCGGGCTGGGAATTTTGCGAGGATGTTATCCGCAGCAGCAGCCAGACTTCGCCTCGGGTTTCGATCCTGCGGGTGCGGACAGAAACTTTTGCCGGCAGTGGTCGCTGCAAAAGTAGAACGTCTTGCCGTCGCGTTCGACGTGGAGGGCGGTGGCTTCGTCCACGGTCATGCCGCAGATGGGGTCTTTGGTGCCAGGTGTCGTTTGAGTCATAGTGGTTTTTGTTTGGTGGTTTGCTTCGTACCGGAAATTGCTGAGGAGAGCTGGCAGCTTGGGTCGCTTATCGCCGGGGCGGTAGGCCGTCTCTACCACAGCCAAGGCTTTCTGCGTCGCCACCTGCTCTCGAAAGAGAAGCGCGCCCTGACCTGACCACGGCCCTCCGTGCGACCCAAAGTTGCGCGCTCGTCAAGATCATGTGTGTACGGAAGACCGGGTGCGGCAGCGGTGTGCCGCACCCGGTCGAACCGGCGTGGCCTACTTTTCCTTCATCCCTTCGGTGCTGGCAGCGCCGGGCCTTGTGGCGCAACAGAACGCGGACTCGCTGCCGCACTTCGAGCAGCTGTGGTTCACGACGTGGTGCTTGTCCTGTTGACCGTGACCCACGACTTCGATCATTCCCTCGCATCCGGGGCAGAGGTGCTTCTGGTAGGATGTCACCATCCGGATATGGCCTCTATCGAGGTCGACGTGCTCGACCGTGGCTGATCTGCATCTGGCGCAAACCATCACGATTGAATCGTCGGACTTGAG
>JBBRQL010000082.1:0-16251 GCA_038226425.1 Verrucomicrobiota bacterium | reverse complement strand
GTCTGCCAATTCCGCCACGTGCGCAAACTGTCGTGGGTGAAGCTCGTCACCCGTCGTGCTAGATGGTCGGGGCGGTGAGAATTGAACTCACGACCTCCTGGACCCGAACCAGGCGCGCTACCAGGCTACGCTACGCCCCGTACCAAAAGCGGGCGGAAGATGGGAAACAGCCCCCGTGAATGCAAAGGGTTTTTTGTCCCGGTGCGGCATTTCTGACCGCACCGGCTTCCGCTCCCCGGGGCGCCGACAGGGCGATGTCCGGTCCGGCAACCTGCCTTCACTCCGGTCGCCGCAGCGTGAAGGTCCCCGAATCGAACCGGCTCTCGTAGGTCGAGGACAGGTCCTTCGCGTCGCCGCGGCCACGGGTGACGATCAAGAAACCGAGGATGCGCTTGCGCCCTTCGAACACGAACGCATCGCCTTCGCGCGTCCCCTTCAGCCGCGTGGTGAAGCTCCCCTCGTGGCTTCCCCAGGTCGCGTGGAAGCGGGCCTGATAGCTGTCGGCACCGGCCTGCGTGACGATCGCGCGGAGCGCGCCGCCGTGCGTGTTGTTCGTGTTCTGCCAAGTGCCAGTCCATGTGCCTGCCATCCCGGAAACGGTCGGAGGCTGGGCACGAGCGCGGGCCCATTCCTTGTCGAACGACTTGCAGCCGGCGAGCGCGAGCATCAACAAGAACGCGGCGATGCAACGGACGATGGACTTCATGGCCGCAGCGTGGCGGAAGCGTGCCCGCGACGGAAGCCTGCACCGCGCGCGAGCGCCCAGGACGTCGGCTCCAAGACCGACGGTACGCAGGTCCGCAGTCTTGTCCCCGTGCCCGCGTCCGTCCTTCGGCGGCACCAAAGCCAGCTCGGAACGGGAACGATGAACCACTTGCGCGTCCGTCATACTCCGGACAACTCGACGAGCATCTCCGACGGAGGGTTCGGCAGCTCCGCGACGAAGATCCCGTTGTCCGCGTCGAACGTGCCGCCGAAGGGTCTCCCGTCGACCTTCAGCCGCGCCGGCGGACGCACGCCCCAGACGACCAGGCGCCATGTCGTGACCGCGCTGGCCGTGCCTCCGGTCTGCGGGCCGAACCGCAGCTCGAGCTTCCGTTTCACCGTCCGGCTCGTGATGGTGCGCCGGCAGAACCCGCCCTGCTCGTGCTCCCGGGTCACGCCATCGTCCTCGTACCAGTCCGTACGGCTGCTGCCGCCCGGCCACACGTTGAGCACGACCGTCCCGATCGGCTTCGTCCCGACGTGCTGCCGCGGCTCGGCCATCGGGATCACCGCGCCGGCACGGACATAGAGCGGGATGGAATCCAGCGGCGCATCCGCGAGGATGTGGTCGCCGCCCTGGAACCTCTCGCCGGTCCAGAAATCGATCCACAGGTCGTTCGGCAGGTATACGCTCCGGGCGACGGCGCCTTGGCGGAGGATCGGTGCGACGAGCAGGTCGCGACCGAGCAGGAACTGGTCGCCGCACGCGACCGCGACCGGGTCGTTCTGGTGGTGCCAGAGCAACGGACGCATGATCGGCGCACCGGTGGCGCGGGCTTCCGCGGCCAATCCGTACAGGTACGGCAGCAGCTGGTAGCGCAGCCCAAGATAGCGCCGGCAGATCTCCTCGACCTCCGGCCCGAAGGCCCATGGCTCGTGGTCGATGGTCCCGATGTTCGTGTGGCCCCGGAAGAACGGCGTGAACGCGGCGAACTGGAACCACCGCGCGAACAGTTCCGGTGTGGCGTTGCCCAGGAATCCGCCCACATCGCTCCCGCAGAACGGCACGCCGCTCAGCGACAGGTTGAGCAGCATCTGCACCGCGTCGTCGAGATGACCCCAGTGCGACGAGTTGTCGCCGGTCCAGACCAGCGCATGCCGTTGCACGCCCGCGTATCCGGCCCGCGTGATCACGAACGGCCGCTGGTCCGTCGCGTGCCGCAGCGCACCGTCGCGCGACGCGCGGGCCATCTCCGAGCCGTACAGGTTGTGGACCTCCGCGTGCGTCCTCGGCCCGTGGTCGGTGCGGTGGAGCGTGTCCGGCGCCAGCGTCTTGTCGGGGCGCGCGAAGTTCGCCGGCTCGTCCATGTCGTTCCAGAACCCGGCGACACCGGCGTCGAGCAACGCCTTCTGCTCGTCGCCCCACCAGGTGCGGGTCGCTTCGCGGAGAAAATCCGGGAACCGGACCACGCCGGGCCACGCTTCGCCGAGCGCGTCGTTTTTCCCGTCGGCCTCCTTCACGAAGGCGTCCGCTTGCACACCTCGTTCCAGCAGGCCCCGGCCCGCTTCGTCTTTCACGCCGGGATCAACGATGGCGACGACCTTGAAGCCCTGCCGCGCCAGCTTCGCGGTCATCTCCGCCGGCTTCGGGAACGCTTTGCCGAAGGTGAACACCCGGTTCCCGTCGAGATGATGGATGTCCAGATGGATCACATCGCACGGCAGCTCGCGCCGACGGAACTCGCGGGCGATCTCCTCGACCCGGCCGCGCGTCTCGTAGCTGTAGCGCGACTGGTGGTAACCTAAGGCCCACATCGGCGGCATCGGCATGTGGCCGGTGAGTTCGGCGTACCGGGCGGTCACCTCCGGCACGGTCGGCCCGAGGAACAGGTAGAGGTCGATCTCGCCCGACGCGGCGGACATCTGCCAACGGTCCGGACGCGTCTGGCCGAGATCCCACGTCTGCTTCGCGGGATTGTCCCAGAAGATCCCTGCCGCCCGACCGTCCCGGAGCGAAAGCGCGAACGGGATGCTCACGTAGAGCGACGGAAGGGCAGGATGGATGGCGGGCGCATGGCCGAGCACGTCGATGTTCCAGAACTCGCGCACGAGCCCGCGGCGGTTGAACTGCCCGGTCGCCTCGCCC
This sequence comes from Verrucomicrobiota bacterium, assembly GCA_038226425.1. Classification (GTDB taxonomy): domain Bacteria; phylum Verrucomicrobiota; class Verrucomicrobiia; order Limisphaerales; family UBA9464; genus CAIVQB01. Next base: position 13,400 of record JBBRQL010000082.1, on the reverse strand, counting down.
AGGCCGAAGACCGATTCGCGCTCGACCAGGTCGAGCGCCACGCCGGGACGTCCGTCCACGAACGCGGTCGCGCCCGCTCCGGCGGAGAACACGAGCAGCCCGTGGCGGTCGCGCAGTTCCCATGCTCCGGTCGCGAGCCGGAAAACCAGCGTGCCGGCCCCGGTCGCGAACGACGCCGTCGACCGGTCCGCGGCCATCGCGGTCGCGGTCTCCGGCCGGTCGCGGGCGACCACCGCCCACGAGGGCGTCGCCGGCAAGGATCGACCTCGCACGACCCGCAAGCGCAGAAGATCCGACGCGATCACCGAGACCTCGACGACGGATCCACGCGATGCGAGCCGCAGCGAGGATGCGTCATGGCCGAGGACGCGGAGCTTCTGCGACGGGGACGGCTTCGGGGCGGCAGGACACTTCATGTGGCGGTCGAAGGCTACCGCGGGCGGTCCGGGAGGCAACGGCGGCGGCAGGCGGCTCTTTTCGTCGTGGATCGGGCCGGCGTGCTGCCAGCATCTTGCTGGCAGGGGCTCGTCGACGCCGGAGCCGGGAAAATCGTCGCGCGCGTCTCCGACCGCACCTTCTGCCGGCGAGACGCACGGCTGCACCTTGGCGGCACCGGTCCGGGCGCGATCGGGACTTTCCCGGACGGTCGCCTCTGGCATCCTCGCGCCATGAAGTCCTATGAGATCCTCCGCGAGGTGTTCCAGACCACCAGCGCCAAACAGATCGCCGCCGACCTCGATCTGTCGCTCTCGCTCATCTACAAGTGGGCCGAGACGCCCAACGAGCAACTCGGCACCGGGGGCCCCAACCCGCTCGACCGTGTCGACCAGATCATCCAGTCCACCAAGGATCCCCGGGTCATCCATTGGCTCTGCCAGCGTGCCGGCGGTTTCTTCATCAAGAACCCCAAGACCTACAACGCGCACCCCGACCACCTGATCCCGGCGACCAACGAGATCCTCCAGGAGTTCGCCGACCTCCTGTCGGTTGTCGCCGCGGCCGCCGCGGACAACCACATCGACGCCGCCGAATCGAAGAAGATCCGCAAACGCTGGGAGGATCTGAAGACGGTGACCGAGAACTTCGTGGCCTGCTGCGAGCAGGGGAACTTCGTCCCCGTCCCGACGAAGGCGTCCGAGGCGGCGAGCTGATCCTTGCGGCGGCCAAGCGACGCCGTCCGGATTGCTACCGACAACGTGTCACCGTCCCGTCGGGGCCGAGCTCGGCGGTGAACGCGAACCGGTCGACCGCGAGACAGATCCCGACGTCTGCGGCGAGTCCCGGCAACGCCAGCAGCCGCCGACCGTTGCGCGCGTGGCGGACGGCGGTCATCAGGTCACCGCCCGCGGCCCGGAAGATGTTCCGCGCGACCTGCGCCGCGTCGTCGATATTCGATCCCTTCGCCAGGTCCCAGATGCGGTCGGCCAAGGCGCCCGCACCGAGCAGGTCTTCGTAGGACGCCTGGTCGCCGGTCCCCGAGCAGACGAACATCCAACGTTCCGACGGGTCATCCGCCAGACGATCCGCGGTGGCAGCGAGGTTGGCGAACGAGGCGACCAGCACGTTGCGGGCATGGCGACAGGCCTTGAGCGCGCGGGTCCCGTTGGTCGTCGTCATCACGATGCGCCGGCCGGCGACGCGCTCCGAGGTGAACTCCCGCGGCGAGTTGCCGAGATCGAACTCGACGCCGCCGGTCAAGCCGCCATGGATCCGCAGGCCGTCGCGTTCGCCGGCGAGCAGGGAGTCCGGATCTTTCGTCCTCCACTCCAGGGCCTCCGCGATGTCGGAGACGGGACGGACCGAGGCCGCGCCGTTCGCGAGCGCTTCGAGCATCGTCGATGTCGCGCGCAGGACATCGAACACGACACAGGTCGTGTCCGACAGGTCGCGGCCTGCGAGCGCCGCGTGTTCGGCGGGCGTGGATAGGACATCAAGCGAACGCACGCGACCGATTCAACGCGAACGCCGGGATGCGGGGAAGCAGCGAACCGGCGGAAGGAGGGGCACGCGGCCTGGTCGGGACCGCCTCCGTGTCATGAAGAGTCCAAGTGGTACAGGACCTTTGACCGCCCGGGCAGTTGGCGCTGACTCGACCTGGGCCTGATGCGGCGGAGAAGCAGCAGGTCGCCGTCCGGTGTCGCACCCTGGGTCAGAAGCCGGTTTGACACCCCCGGGGACCACCCCTAGCGTGCCCTTGAAATGACTGAAACCGCCCCTGAACCGGTCGCCATGGACGCCGTCGTCACCGTCACCGAACCGGCCGCCCGCCAGATCACTTCGATGCTGGCCGAGGACAACGAGAACGCTGGCAAGGCGCTGCGCGTCTTCGTCGAGGCCGGCGGCTGTTCAGGGATGCAGTACGGCATGGTCTTCGATGAGACCCGCGACGACGATATCCGGTCCGAGTTCCACGGCGTCGCCGTCGTGATCGACCCGATCAGCGCGAACTACATGCGCGGTGCGGTCATCGATTTCAGCGACGCGTTGACCGGCGGCGGGTTCAAGATCAACAACCCGACCGCCCACAGCTCCTGCGGCTGCGGAAAATCGTTCTCCGCGTGAAGGCCGACGCCTCCGATCTTCAAGCCGTCCCGGTCCGGGGCGGCTTTTTTGTTTCTCCGGGACGTGGGACGTGGCGCTCGGAGCGTGACGGTCCAAACGTTGCGCACGTCCGCTATCCCCGGCCCAGCATCCTGCCGTCATGATCGGCGCGTTGCTCCTTCCGGAGCTGAAGGAGCTCATCCGCCAGCGGAATTTCGCCGAGCTGCGCGAGATCCTCTCGGAGTTCCATCCGTCGGACCTGGCCGAGCTGCTGGACGACCTCGAGCCTGCCGACACCGCCGTGCTGCTGCGCATCCTGCCCAAGGAGCTGGCGGCCGAGGTCTTCGAGAACCTGCCTCTGCCCAGCCAAGAGGAGCTGCTCCACGCGCTCGGCGATGCCGACGTGGCGAAGATCCTCAACGAGCTCGCCGCGGACGACCGGACCGCGCTGCTGGAAGAGCTCCCCGCGAAGGCGACCCAGCGGCTGCTCGGCCTGCTCTCGCCCGAGGAGCGCAAGATCGCTTCGGATCTTCTCGGCTATCCCAAAGGATCGGTCGGCCGCCTGATGACCCCCGACTACGTGGCCATCGAGAACGCTTGGACCGTGGCCGAGGTCCTGGCCCATCTGCGCCGCGTCGGACGCGACCGCGAGCGGATCACGCTCAACCAGCTTTACGTCGTGGACGGCGCCGGCCGGTTGCTGGATTGGGTCCGTCTCCAGAACGTCGTCACCGCCGACCCTTCGGAACCCGTCGCGGGCCTGCTCGAAGGCAGCAACCTCTCCCTCACCGCCGCCGCCGATCAGGAGGCCGCGGTCGTCGCGTTCAAGCGGTATGCGGTCACCATCCTCCCGGTGACCGACACCAAGGGCGTCCTCCTCGGCGTGGTGACCGTGGACGACGTGCTCGCCGTCGCCGAGCAGGAGACCACCGAGGACATCCAGAAGCTCGGCGGCATGGAGGCCCTCGACGCGCCGTATCTCTCGATCGGCCTGTTCTCGATGGTCAAGAAACGCGCCGGCTGGCTCGCCGTGCTGTTCATGGGCGAGCTGCTCACGGCGACCGCGATGGGCCACTTCGAGGGCGAGCTGGAGAAGGCCATCGTGCTCTCCTCGTTCCTGCCGCTGATCATCTCGAGCGGCGGCAACTCAGGGTCGCAGGCGACGTCGCTGATCATCCGTTCGCTCGCGGTCGGCGACGTCACGGTCCGCGATTGGTGGCGCGTGCTCCAGCGCGAGCTGGTCGCCGGCTCGATGCTGGGCGGCGTGCTCGCGCTGCTCGGGTTCAGCCGCATCTGGGCCTGGCAACTGCTCGGCTTCCGCGACTACGGGCTGCACCACGGGCTCATCGCGCTCACGGTCGCGAGCAGCCTCGTCGGCGTGATCCTCTTCGGCAGCCTCACCGGAGCGATGCTGCCGTTCCTGCTCCGGGCGGCCCGGTTCGACCCGGCCGTCGCCTCGGCCCCGCTGGTCGCCACGTTGGTCGACGTCACCGGGCTGGTGATCTACTTCACCATCGCGTTCCATCTTCTCAAGGGGACGCTCCTGTAGCCCCGCGCTCAGCGCGCTTCCGCCAGCGCTTGGCGGCAATACCACGTCACCGCACCGCTCATCGGCGGCTGTAGCGTCGCCAGCTCGTCCTCGGCGACCCAGCGGATGTCGTGGTGCTCCGCCGCCGCGAGCGCGAGGTCCCCGCCTTTCACCCGTGCGAAGTAGATCATGCCGATGTGCTCGTGGGCCGGGTTGATGCGGTGGATGTCGAGGAACCGCGGAGCGATGAGCGCGCGCGTGCCGGGCTCGGTGGTCGGCGGACGTTCGCCGACCAGCTCGACGTCGAGCCCGCTCTCCTCCTTGGCTTCGCGCAAGGCCGCCTGCTCCGGGTCCTCGTCGAGCTCGACGTGGCCGCCGAGCGGCAGCCACTTCCCGAGCTTGCGGTGGTGGACCACCAGGACCTTGCCGTCGTGGACGACCAGGACGGCGACGGTGAGATCGATCTTCTCGTGGATGTGGGCCATGGGCAGTGATGCGTGATGCGTGATGCGTGATGCGTGATGCGAAGGGCAGTAGGGTGCGTAGGACCGCGCGGCAGCGTAAATCCGCGATCCTCCGCTGGCCAGCGACGCTCGGATCGGTAGCGTCCCGGCATGAGATCCCCGGCGCGCGCTTTCGTCCTCGTGGCGGTCATGCTGTCGGCCTGCAAGAAGCCCGCGCCGAAACCCGCGGCCACGAACGACAGCGTGATGTCGGGTAACCCGGCCATGGCGCCGCTCGATTACCTGGCGGCGCAGGCGAAAGCGAAGAAGTTCGCGGAGAAATCCATCACCACTTCGGAGCTGACCTCGGCCATCCAGAAGTTCAACGCGATGGAGGACCGTTATCCGCGCGACCTCGACGAGCTGGTGCAGCAGCATTATCTCCAGGCCCCGCCGGTCGCGCCTCGCGGCATGGGCTTCGCCTACAACCCGCAGACCGGCGAGATCCGCATCGTCCGCGTCGAGGCACCGGCTCCGGCGCGCTGAGCACGTCCGAAATTGTCGCGGTCCCAAAGTCTGATGCATGTTTTGCAACTCTCGCCGCCGATGAAATCGCTCTTCCGTCCTCCTTCGCGCCTGTCCGCCGTCCTGCTGCTGCTCGCGCTCGCCGCTTCGGCCTGCGCGCTCCGGGCCGCCCCGTTCCGCGCCGGTGCGGCGACGGCGAACATCACGCCGGCCATCGGCACGGTGATGAACGGCGGCATCGGGCCGAACCCGTCCACGCACGTCCACGACGAGTTGCTCGCGCGCTGCCTCGTGCTCGACGACGGCACCAACCGCCTCGCCTTCGTCGTGCTCGACAACTGCCTCGTCGACCGCGCGTTCTTCGACGACGCCAAGCGCCGCATCCAGGCCGCCACCGGCATCGCCCCGACGAACGTGTCGCTGTCCACCACCCACACGCATTCGGCCGGGGCCGTCACCGGCGTGCATCTCACCGAAGCGGACGAGACCTACCGCGCCTGGCTTCCGGGCCGGTTGGTGGATGCGGTGAAGCGGGCCTTGAACAATCTCGCTCCGGCGGAGATCGCCTGGGGCCGCGGCGCGGTGCCGCAGCATGTCTTCTGCCGCCGGATCCTCGTGAAGCCCGGCGTCACCTACACCAACCAGCTCGGCGGCCTTGCCGACCGCGCCAAGATGAACTGGTCGTCGCCGCAGCCCGAGGACGACGCGATGTCGGGCCCGGTGGACCCCGAGGTGTCCTTCCTCAGCGTGCGCCATGCCGATGGACGCCCCCTCGCGCTGTTCGTCAACTACTCGCTGCACTACGTCGGCGGCACCGGTCCCGGCCATCTGAGCGCCGACTACTACGGCGTCTTCTGCGAACGGATGACCGAACTGCTCGGCGCCGAGACGCAGGACCCGCCGTTCGTCGCGCTGATGAGCAACGGCACCAGCGGCGACATCAACAACGTGGACTTCCGCAAAGCGTCCGAGCCGAAGCAGCCTTACGCGCAGATCCGGATCGTGGCGGACGATGTGGCGCGGGAAGTCCACCGAGCGATGGACGGGCTCGCCTATCGCCGAGAAGTGCCGCTGCGCTCCGCCGCCGTGGAATTGCGGCTCGCCAACCGCAAGCCGACCGCCGCGCAGGTCGAGCGTGCCCGCGCCATCGTCCACGGTCGTCCACCGGCGCAGCTCGGCGGCTTCATCGAGAACTTCGCCCGCGAGACGCTGCTGGTCGCCGACCTGCCGGACGAGGACGCGCTCCCGCTCCAGGTCTTCCGCATCGGCGACCTCGCGATCGCGCAGTGGCCGGGCGAGATCTTCGCCGTGTCCGGGCTGGAGCTGAAGGCGCGCTCGCCGGTCCGTCCACTCTTCAACATCGGTATGGCCAACGGCTGGTCCGGCTACATCCCGCCGCCCGGACAGCACGCGCTCGGCGCGTACGAGACCTTCCTCGGCCGCACCAGCCATCTGGAGACCAACGCGACCGTGAAGCTGACCGCCGCCTTCCTCGAACTGCTGAAGGACTTGAGATGAGAAAGCAACCTGCACACGTCCGCGTTTCGGACGCCGGTCGGCGCGCCTGGTGCCATCTGTGGTCCGCCGTCTTGGCTTGGTCGCTCGCGGCTCCGCTCGTCTCCTCGGCCGCCGCCGACTTCCTTGTCGGCTCCGCTTCCGCCGACATCACGCCGCCGGTCGGCTGGCGAAAGGCCGGCGGATACGACGAGGTCATCTCGAAGGGCGTTCACGACCCGCTCTTCGCCAAGGCGCTCGTCTTCGAGCAGGGCGGCGAGCGGGCCGCGTTGGTGGTGTGCGACCTCACCGGGATGAGCCGTCCGGTGTGCGACCGCGCGCGTGCCGAAGCGAGCCGGCTCACGGGCATCCCGGTCGCGCACATCGCCGTCTCGGCCACGCACACGCACGGCGGACCGGAATTTCACGGCGTGCTCTGGGACATCTGGCGGGCGCGGACGATCCGCGAGAAGGGGCGCGACGACACCGCGCCGTTCGACTACCAGGATCTCCTCGCCGTGCGGATCACCACCGCCATCACGGATGCGTGGGCCGCGCGTCGGCCCGTGACGTTGTCCGCCGGTGTCGCCACGAAGCCGGGGCTCGCGTTCAACCGCCGCTACCACATGAAGGACGGCACCGTGCGCTTCAACCCCGGCAAGCAGAACCCCGACATCGTCGCGCCCGCCGGACCGACCGACGACGCGCTGCCCATCGTGCTCTTCCGCGACGCCGCGACCGGCGTGCCTCGCGCGTCGCTCAGCAGCTTCGCGATGCACGTCGCCACCTTCGGTCACAACGACGAGTTCGGTGCGGACTTCCCGGCGGTCCTCCAGGACGACCTGCGGACAAAGTTCGGGCCGGGTTTCTTCTCGCTCTTCGGCGAAGGCTGCGCGGGTGACGTGAACCATGTGGATGTCCGCTCGGACGTTCCCCAGCCCGGCGACACCGAGCCGCTCCGCATCGGCCACGCGCTGGCGGCGACCTTCCTCGCGAAGCTGCCGGAGCTGGGGTCGGTCGTGTCGCCGTCGTTGGCCGTCCGTTCAGAGAAGGTACCCGTCCCGCTCCAGGAGATCTCGCCCGAGCAGGTGACGCGCGCGAGCAAGGTGCTGGCGAACGAACTCACCTCGACCCCGGCGTTCATGCTCCAGGTGGAGGCCTACCGCGTGCTGAACGCCCGGCTCATCCGCGAGCGCCACGGCGATTCGATACCGATGGAGGTCCAGGCGTTCCGGCTCGCCGCCGACACCGCGGTCGTGACGTTGCCGCACGAGGTCTTCGTCGAGCTGGGGCTGGCCATCAAGGCGGCCTCGCCCTTCGCGCACACGCAGGTCATCAGCATCGCGAACGACGTGGACTGGTATGTGCCGACGCGGAAGGCTTTCGCCGAAGGCAGCTACGAAGTGACGACCTGCCCGGTGAAGCCCGGCGTCGGCGAGACGCTGGTGGCGACCGCGGTGAAGCTGCTCAACCAATTGAAGCCATGAACCTCTGGGCCTTCTTGAGATCCGGTCAGAAGAAACCGTTGTGCCGGCGGACCGACGCAAAGGAGGGCGGGCTTCCAGCCTGCCTGGCTCAGCGGGCTTCCAGCCTGCGGAGAAATCCGGCCGAGTTCGGACAGGCTGGAAGCCCATCCGGCCCACGCAGGCTGGAAACGTGCGCTCCTGACCGGCCCTCTTCCTTGGCCGGGCCTTCGTCCGTTTTCAAATCGCCTATCAGACCAGCCCTGGACCTCGGCTGTCTCCTGTTGATGTGGGGCGGCCTGCTCGCCGCCGAGACGAACCGTCCCGTCGTCGGCGACCTCACGCCATCCGCCGCGCTCGCCGCGTTCGAGACCGAGCCGGGCCTCGCGGTCGAGCTCGTCGCCGCTGAGCCGCTCGTCGTGGACCCGGTGGCCGTCGCGTGGGACGAGCGCGGGCGGATGTTCGTCGCCGAGAACCGCGGCTATCCCGTCGGCGGGCCGGACGGCAGACCGGTCGGCGTCATCGCGCTGCTGGAGGACACGGACGGCGACGGCAAGCCCGACAAGCGCACCGAGTTCGCGACCGGCCTGACGTTCCCCAACGGCGTGATGCCGTGGCGCGGCGGCGTCATCGTCACCTGCGCGCCGGACGTGCTGTGGCTGGCCGACACGAACGGCGACGGCCGCGCCGACACGCGCCGCGTGCTGCTCACCGGCTTCGAGACGAATACGACCACGCAGCTCCGCGTGAACGACCCGACGCTCGGCCCCGACGGCTGGGTCTATCTCGCCGGCGGCCTCAACGGCGGCAAGCTCACCGCGCCGGAGCATCCGGAGCGCGGCGTGTTCGAGATGCAGGGCGGCGACGTGAAGTTCCGGCCGGACACCGGCGAGATCCAGCTCACGGAGGGCAAGTCGCAGTTCGGCCTCGCCTTCGACGACTGGGGCAACCGCTTCGCCTGCTACAACCGCGTGCAATCGCAGCACGCGCCGCTGCCCGCGCGCGCCGTCGCGCGGCATCCGCGGCTGGACCCGCCCGGCGTGCTCCAGAACTGCCCCGCCGACATGGTGCGCAACCAGCTGATGCGCGGCGAGGGCAGCGCGTCGCAGATCTTCCCCATCAGCGCGAACATCACCACCGCCGACAGCCACGCCGGGTTCTACAGCGCGGCCTGTGCCGTCCACGTCGCGCGCGGCGACGCGCTGCCCGCGGACTATCTCGGCCGCGCCTGGTCGTGCGACCCCACGGGCAACCTCGTGCGCTCCGACCGGCTCGAAGCTTCCGGCGGCAGCTTCGCCGCGCGCCGCGTGCTGCCCGGCACCGAGGCGCTCCGTAGCCGCGACAACTGGTTCCGCCCGGTCTTCCTCGCCGACGGTCCCGACGGCGCGCTCCACGTCTGCGACATGTATCGCAAGACCATCGAGCATCCCGAGTACCTGCCCGCCGAGGTGCGGAAGCACACGGACTTCGAGAGCGGCAAGGGGATGGGGCGCATATGGCGGCTCCGCGCTGGCAACGCGAAGTCCAAGGTCCAAGGTCCAACGTCCAACATTGCGGAGGCGACCACGGAAGAACTCGTCGCCGCGCTGGGTTCGCCGAACGGTTGGCTGCGCGACACGGCGTTCCGTCTGCTCGTCGAACGTCGGCCCACGAACGCGCCGACCCTGCTGTTGGCCGCCTTGCCCCAGCGCATCGGCCCGGACGCCGACTGGACGAAACGTCCGCGCGGAGCGTTGGATTCTGTCGGCGACGCCAAGGCGGCCGGCCGCGCCGGCGCGCTGAACTTGCTCGCGATCTTCGCGGGCTGGACGGAGCAGTCCTTCACCGAGACGGGCAAGGCGGCGAAGTCCTTCCCCGCCCTCGATCCGAAGGTCGCCATGCCGCTGCTCGGTGCATTGTTGGCCGCGACGTTCGACGATTCGCCGGGCGTCCGGCAGACGGCGTTCCGGCATCTCGCGCTGCTGCCCGGCCTTTCCATCGGCGACGGCATCCTGCGCCAGTGGGCCGCCGACCCGCATCCGCACGTCCGTCTGTGGTGCGCGCTCATGCTCGGCAACTGGGACGTCTCGGGCTCGCTGGAAGCGCTCGGCGACATCGCGCTGCGCGACGGTGCCGACCGCTGGACGCGCACCGCGGTGCTGAGCGCGTTGAAAGGCCGCGAGCTCCACTTCCTCGACCGCCTCATGCAGTCGCCCGCCAACGAACCGCCCGCGGAGCTCATGGGCGAGCTGGGCCGCCTGATGGGACCGGACGGGACTCCCCGCGACCTCGGGCAACGCCACTGGCTCTGGGCCGGCGGTCCCGGCAGCGATTGGAAGCTCGCGTTCTGGGCCGGCGTGGCGAAGGGCCTGCACACCGGGGAAAAACGCCTCGACAACGACCCTCTCGCCGAGCGTGCCGGCCTCGAAGCGAAGCGTCTCGCCGACCTCAACGCCCTGGCCACCGGCCTCCTCCGCGACCGGCTGCGGCCGACGACGGTGCGGTTGTCGGCGCTCGCGTTCCTGCGCGAGTTCGGCGGCGACACCGAGCGCGGCCAAGTCCTGGACCTCGTGGCCAGCGAGGAGCCGGTGGAGCTCCAGTTGGCAGCGCTCCGCATCGTCGCCGCGCCCGGCGCGCTCCATTCGCCGAAGGAGCTGCTCGACGCGGTCTTTTGGCGACGTCTCTCGCCGGCCTTGCAGAACGCGACGATGACCACGCTGCTGACGCATCCCGAGACCCAGATCTCGTTGCTCACCGCGCTGGAGGCCGGGGCGGTCCCCGCGAACGCGCTCAACTCCGGCCAGCGGAACCAGCTCCTGAAGGTCAAGGACGACGCCCTGCGAGCCCGCGCCGAAAAGCTCTACGCCAGCAGCATCGGCGGCGATCGCAAGGCCGCTTTCGAGGACGCCAAGGCCGCGCTCGCGCTCAAGCCCGTGCCGGAGAACGGCCACGGCGTCTTCACCAAGACGTGCGCGGGCTGCCATCGGTTGAACCGCGAGGGCTTCGCCGTCGGGCCGGACCTCTTCGACATCCGCAACCAGCCCAAGGAGGCCATCCTCCTGCACATCGTGCTGCCCGAGCGGGAGATCGCGCCGAACTTCACCTACTACGAATGCGCGACGAAGGACGGACGCTCCCTCTCCGGCCTGCTCGCCAGCGAGAGCGCTGCCAGCATCACGCTGCGACAGGCGCAAGGCGTGGAGGAGACCGTGCCGCGCGGTCAGATCGTCAGTCTCACCGCCAGCCCGCTCTCGCTCATGCCGCAGGAACTGGAGAAGACGATGACAAAGCAAGAGCTCGCCGACCTGCTGGCCTATCTGCGCGGCGAATGATGTCGCCTACCGACCGAGGTTCTTCGCCCCCGATGACCGGCGCTTGGAAACGCTTGGCGCACGCCAGCTTCGACTTCAATACTCCGCCGTTCTAACGTTCCCTTCTGCAAAAGCGATCCGAGAGATACGGCAACTTCAACCGCTCCCCTCGTACATATATTCCATGAGCAAGCTCAACGTCGGCATCATCGGTCACGGCTGGGTCGCCAGCGCGCACATCCCGGCCATCAACGCCACGGGCAAGGCCCAGGTCACCGCCATCTACAGCGCGCGGCCGCTGGACGAGAAGGAGCTCGCCGCGAAGTATGGCTATCCCATCAAGGCGTATTCCGACCTCGGCGCGATGTTCGCCGACCGCGACCTCGACGTGATCGACATCTGCTCGTTCCCCAAGGAGCACACGAAGCAGTTCATCGCCGCCGCGAAGGCCGGCAAGCACATCATCATCGAGAAGCCGCTCGCGCTCGCGCCCAAGGACCTCGCCGCGATGGCCGAGGTCGTGGAGCGGACCAAGGTGAAGACCTGCGTGTGCTTCGAGGTGCGCTGGTCGAGCCAGTTCAAGACCATCAAGGGCGTGCTCGACGCCGGCCTGCTCGGCGACGTGCATTTCGCCGAGGTGGACTACTATCACGGGGTCGGCCCGTGGTACGGCCAGTTCCGCTGGAGCCACAAGGAGGCCGAGGCCGGCTCCAGCCTGCTCAGTGCCGGATGCCACGCGCTCGATGCGCTGCTCATGTGCATGGGACCGGACGCCATCCCGGCCGAGGTCACCGCCTACAGCACGTCGTCCAAGAGCGAACATTTCGCGCCCTACGATTTCCCGACCACGCAGATCAGCATCGTGAAGTTCAAGGACGGCCGCGTGGGCAAGACCACGTCGTGTCTCGATTGCCTCCAGCCCTATTATTTCCACACGCACGTCGTCGGCAGCCACGGTTCGCTGCTCGACGACAAGTTCCACAGCACGAAGCTCGGCGCGTTGAACAAGGCGAAGTGGAGCCAGCTCTCCTGCGGCCTCGTGGATTCCGGCGACGTGAAGGACCATCCGTACGAATCGCAGTTCAACGCCTTCTTCGACGCGGTCGCCGCCGGCAAGGAGATGCCGCTCACCTCGTTCTGGGACGCCTACAAATCGCACCAGCTCATCTTCGCCGCGGACAAGTCGGCGAAGACGGGGAAACCGGTGAAGCTTTGACGATTTCAGATTGAAATTGCTAAACAGCTGTATACATTGTTTATATATACACTATACGTTTAAATTATGGCAAAAATCTATTCTGCGAAGAAAGCTAGCGTTTTCGTAAGTTGGTCTGGTGCCATGAGTAATGCATTGGCCGAAGCCTTCCATCGATGGCTTCCCAGTGTTCTCGAAAACGTCGAGCCGTTTTTCAGCGGGGAACAAATGGGAATCGGTAGTGTTTGGGTCAAGCGCCTCCATGAAGAATTAGCGAAGGCGAGCATCGGGGTCTTCTTCGTAACAAAAGAAAACATCAAGGATTCTACACGGATGATGTACGAAGCCGGAGCAATCGGAGGACGGGACAATGGATCTGGCGTTTGCGTAGTACTCGTTGACGTCTCCCCAGATGAAATAAAGGGTCCATATCACTATTTTCATGCGTCCAGCTTTAGCAAGAACGGTTTTTTATTGCTTCTCGAAGCTATCAATAGGGCGGATAACGAAGTTACCCCAATTCCAACAGGGGCTCTAAAAGCTGCGTTTGACGCGAAATGGAGTCAGTTTGAAACCGAATGGAGAGAAATTGTCATTCAGCACTCGGAGCACTCAGGGAAGAGTGAATCACCTTCGGTTGCCGGATCCCAATTTCGGGGGGAGAGGACAAATGAAAAATTGGTCGACTTGCTTGCAAGCGCAAATAGTCAACGGCCGTCAGGTGTATATTTTAAGAACGACAATGAATTTTCAGAATGGGCTAATACCTACCATCATTTCCAACGGTGTCCGTGTTATCAAGCGAGTGGTGGAGGAGTGAAAGGCCTTGGGAGAGCGTCGGAGGCGTATCCGCGGGTCGGCCTTCGTGAGGTCTGCGGCAGGCTCCCGGGTGATGAAAGCGGCGTGGCGGGGCATCTGCGG
>JBBRQL010000081.1:0-16285 GCA_038226425.1 Verrucomicrobiota bacterium | reverse complement strand
GCCTCACCGCAACGATCCAGCTTCGCTCGGGGTCTTCCCATCCACAGACACTGCTCCATCCCATCAACTTCTACCAGTCTATTCACGGAGTCGGTATAAGCTGGCGGATACCCGCGGAGCGATGCCGCAGGAGTGTTCCCCGGCCCGGACCTGGCCGGACGGGCAACCGATGCGCCGACGACGACCCGCGGCTTTCTTGTCTCCCTTGTGGGAGAGATTCCATGGACCGCCAGGGCTCACCGATCGTGCCCCCGGTCCGCAGGGGGACGACGTGAGTAGTCTCTGGACTCTCGACCGAAGACGAGAAAGGCGGGACTCCTCACGTCGTCTCCTGCGGGATCCATGGGTAAGGGCAAGACTGCTTACCGACACCGGCCTTCAACGGCACGGTCGCAGACCGCGTCGAAGCTCGTGCGGAAAAGGCCTCAACCGGAACGCGGATCACCAGAGGAACGATCGCTGCTCGGCGATCTCCGTGTCGCCGTCGAGCAGGGTCGCGCGCCAGGCCTGCACGTTGCCGGCTTTGCGGTAGGCCTCGGCATCGAGAGACAGCGCGGTCCAGCCGCCGGACTTCGCCGGCACCGGGCTCTCCAGCACGATGGGCGCGACACCGGCGCGTTCCAAGGTGCGGAGATGGAGGCGCAGGCGGAGCTTCGCTGTGCCGGTGCCCCGGACCTTCCAATGGATGTCGTAGCGGATGCCGCTCACGCGCTCCGGATGTCTGCGCAACTCGGCCTGGTAGGCGTCGCGCTCGAACAAGCTCGGGGACAGCGAATGCCGTCCGTCCTTGTCCAGCAGATGCGGCAGGACTTTGACGACCTTGCCCTCGGCCGCGGCCATGAGCCGGACGGCGAAAAGAGCGGACAGGAGGACCAGCGAAATCCGGGACATGGTTCAGAATCCACGCGACGGCAGCGGCAAGATGCCGGGCTGCGGTCTCATGATGGGAGCGGTCGACCGGGTCGGCGCGAACTGGCTAGGGCCCGGGGTGAACAGGCCGGAGCCGAGCGACGGGAGCGGCGAGGCGGAAGGGGAGCCGAAGGTCTTCTGCGCCGACACCGGGCTCGCGACCGAAGCGGCGGAGGCCGAGGAGGGGTTGTTCTCCAGGATCGCCTGGAACTGCTGGGCGCGCGTGGTGCGAGGCGCACCGAACTCGCCGTAAGGGCTCGTGCCGGGACTGGCGCCGGGGCTCGCGCGGCCGGGGCCCGATGTCGCCGCCCCGGTGGGCGCGCCGATCATCTGGTCGACCCGTTCCGCCGAGGCCGAACGGCGGAAGCCGTCCGGATCCGTGTTCCCGGGGGCGTTGAGGAAGCCCGTCGGCGTCTCACCGGATGCCGGGGATTGGAACACGCTGGACGGATCGCTGAAGATGGCGCGGCCGAAACCGCCGCCGGACGGCGTGGATCCGGGGCTTCCGTCCTTGATGGACGCGTCGCTTTTCCCGTGACGGGATCCCGGACGGTCGTCGACCATCTCCAAGTCGTCGTCCGGCGAACCTTTGCGTCCTCCCAGTTGTCCCTGCTGTTTCCGGGTCGGATCTTGTCTTCGGCCGCGGTCGAGATCTTCCTCCGCTTGGAGCTGCTTCTCGAACTCCGATCTCGGCCGGTCCGATCGCGGCTCGCCTTTGCCCTTGTCGTTCGCGTCGTCCTTGTCCTTGCGCTCGGAAGCCTTCTCCTGGGCGGTGGTCATCCAGTTCCGCTTCTTGTCCTGCTCCTCCATCATGCGACGCTTGGTCTTGGCGTCGAGCTTCTGGGATTCTTGGCCGCTTCCCGATGGCGGCAGGTCGAAGCCCGGCAGATCCGTCTTGGGCCGCGGGCCGAAAAGCCGGTCGAGCTCCGATCCGGTCTCCGAGGGCTTGAGCGGCGCGAGCGAGGAATCGTTCTTCTCGGTCGGCGCGACGATGTTGGCGCGGACGGCCTTGTCCGCGAGGGCGGGAGTGAGCGCCAAGAGACCGGCCACGACCAGCACGGCAGGCGTTCGCACTTCGCGGAGGGGGCCGATGGTCCAATGCATATGTCCTCGTTAGCGGAGCGGGAGGGCTACGTCAAAGACGCGTTCAGCCCAACCGCGTCATGAGCGTCCGCGCGACGTCGATGAAGGCCCGGGCCGACGGGCTGTCCGGGGCCGAGACGACGACCGGCACGCCCGCGTCGCCGCCTTCGCGGATGGCCGTGAAGAGCGGCACCTCGCCGAGGAACGGCAGGCCCTTGCGCGCCGCCTCCGCCTTGCCGCCTCCGTGGCCGAAGATCTCGACCCGCGAGCCGTCCGGCGCGGTGAAGTAGCTCATGTTCTCGATGAGCCCGAGGATAGGGACGTCCACCTTCTCGAACATCGCGACGCCTTTGCGCACGACGCCGAGCGACGCCTCCTGCGGGGTGGTGACGATGACGCCGCCGTCGAGCGGCACGGTCTGGCAGAGCGAGAGCTGGGCATCGCCGGTGCCGGGCGGCAGGTCGACGAGCAAGAAATCCAGCGTGCCCCAATCGACCTGGTGGATGAACTGTTGGATGGTCTTCTGGATCATCGGCCCGCGCCAGATCACCGGCTGGTCGCCGTCGATGAGGAAGCCCATGCTCATGAGCTTCACGCCGTGGGCGACGGGGGGGATGAGCTTCTCGTCGGCGGTCAGGCCGGGACGTTCGTTCAGGCCCATCATCAGCGGGATGCTCGGGCCGTAGATGTCGCAATCGAGCAGACCGACGGTCGCGCCGAGATGCCGGAGCGCGCAGGCAAGGTTGACGGCGCAGGTGGATTTGCCCACGCCGCCCTTGCCGGAGGCGACGGCGACCACGCGATTGAGCCCGGGGACCTTGTTCTTGAGAGCGGTCCCCGGTGCCGCGGCAGCGGCCTGCTGCGCGGACGGCACCCGTACCTGCACGTGGGCGTCGGTGAGGCCTTCGATGCGGTCGCGCAAAGCCAGCCGGGCGGCTTCGGCGATCTGGTCGCCGAGCTCAGGGTTCGGCGTGGTGAGCTCGATGAGCACACCGACGGCGGCGCCGTCGATCTGGACCTCTTTGACGAGGCCGAACGACACGATGTCGCGGCTGTAACCGGGGTATTTGACCGTCTTGAGGACGGCGAGGACTGCTTCTTGGGTCATGGACTGGAGTAACGGCGATCGGACGGACGGGAGGCTACGGGGCAAGGCGGCACACCGCAACCAAGCCGTTCCGGAAGGGGGCAGGAGTGGCGGATGGTTTTTCCGAAGTTGTGCTCTGGCGTGAGGAGAGGCCTTGCCGCTTGGCGAGAGGCGGCGTCTGGTGATCGCAGACCCTTGATACAAGAGTGCGGCCTGCTTTGTAGAAGAGATAAAACAGGAGCCGAGGCGGCAAAGCTCCAGTTTTTCTGCTTTCCTGTTTTCCAGATTTTCTCCGGCCGGTGTCTTCAACAGAGCAAGTGCAACTCTGCCCCGGCAGCGGTGTCCGCCGACTCGGGTCGCGCCTTGAGATGTGAGCATCGGGGCCTCGTCCGGACGGCTCTCCGCGGCGGAATGGTGACGCGCCGGGAAATCCGTTGACGCTGCCTCGGGGCGGCCAACAAACTCCGTACCGTTTTGCGCGCGAATCGAACGAATTCCTCCCGATGACCACCCCGACTCCGGCCCCCGCGGCCACCCCGTCCGCTGTGACCAAAGGCCTCGAAGGCGTGATCGCCGCCCATACTCGGTTGAGCGACGTCCGCGGCGACATCGGCCAGCTGATCTATTGCGGGTACGACATCGACGAGCTGGCCGGCAAGGTGAGCTACGAAGAAGTGGTCCACCTGCTCCACCACAACCATCTCCCGAACGCGGCGGAGCTCGCCCAGTTCAAGGCTGTGCTGGCCGGATACCGCGAGATCCCCCAGGGCGTCATCGACCTCATCACCAAGCTGCCCAAGGATTGTCCGCCGATGCACGCGCTGCGGACCGGCGTGAGCGCGCTCGGCTGCTACGACACCGTGGCGGACGACGACACGATGGACGCGCAGCGGCGCAAGGCGCAGCGCCTGATCGCCCAGATCCCCGTGGTGATGGCCTATTTCCACCGGTCCCGCCAGGGCCTGTCGCTGGTCCATCCGGACGCGACGCTCGGCGAGGCGGCGAACTTCCTCTGGATGGTCGACGGCGAGAAGCCTTCCGCCGAGAAGGAGAGCACGATGGACATGTGCTACGTGCTGCACGCCGACCACGGCATGAACGCCTCGACGTTCAGCGCGCGCGTCACCATCGCGACCCTCAGCGACATGTATTCCGCCATCACGACCGCCATCGGCACGCTGAAGGGTCCGCTGCACGGCGGCGCGAACGAGGGCGTGATCAAGATGCTCCAAGAGATCGGAACCTTGGACAAGGTCGACGCATTCATCGAGGAATCGCTCGCCCAGAAGCGCAAGATCATGGGCATCGGCCACCGGGTCTACAAGGTGCTCGACCCGCGCGCGCCGCATCTCAAGCGCATGGCGCAGATCCTTTCCGCCAAGCTCGGCGACCCGAAGTGGATCCAGATGTCCGAGCGCATCGCCAGCTTGATGCTCGAGAAGAAGGGCCTCCACGCGAACGTCGATTTCTACAGCGCCACGGTCTATTTCAGCCTCGGCATCCCCACCGACCTGTTCACGCCGATCTTCGCCATCGCCCGCACCAGCGGCTGGACGGCCCACGTGCTCGAGCAGCTCGCCGACAACCGTCTCATCCGCCCGCAGTCGGTCTACACCGGCCCCATCGGTCTCAAGGTCGTGCCCATCGCCCAGCGCTGAGACGTCGCGCGGCGAGGAAAAAACTTGCCGGGGAACGAGGGGTACCATACTCGATATGGCATGAAGATGACGATGCACATCGACGAGGCGTTGCTCGCCGAGGTGAAGGGCGCCTACGGCTTCGAGAGCAAGACCGAGACGATCAACGCGGCGCTCCACGAGATGGATCGGCGGCACAAGCTCCGGGCCTACGCCAAGCACGGTCTCGGCTTCGCCGCCGACGAGCTCAAGGACGCCGTCGAACCCGGCTACGACATCCTCGCCAGCCGGGGCGTGAAGACCGCTCGCCATGCCCGGTGACATCACCACCGTGCTGGTCGACAGCAGCATGTTCATCCAGTTGCTGCGCGATCGGAAGGACCCGGCGTACGAGCTGAGCAGCCGGGCGCAGCGCATGGATCTCGCGACTTGCGGCATGGTGCAGCTGGAGGTGCTGCGCGGCATGCGGATGCCGAGGCTGCGCGATGCGCTCCGGAAGTTCATGTCGGTGATGCTCTACGCCGCCGCCGATTTCCGGATGTGGGACGCCGCCACGGACATCGCTTGGCGTCTCGACCGCAAAGGCATCAGCCTGCCCGCCCAAGACCTCGTCATCGCCGCGTGCGCCCGTCGTTTGGACGCAGCTGTGTTGACTCTCGACCACCATTTCTATGATGTCCCCGACCTCCGGGTCATGCGGTCGTTGGACGACCTGCGCTGAACAATCTCCATGAACATCCACGAATTCCAGGCCAAGGCCCTTTTTGAGCGTTATGGCGTGCCCGTGCCCAAGGGCGCCGCCGCCACCACCCCCGAAGAGTTCATCACCGCGCTCACCCGCTTGCCGGACGGCCCGACGATGGTGAAATCGCAGATCCATGCCGGCGGCCGGGGCAAGGGCACCTTCACCGACGGCTTCAAGGGCGGCGTGAAGTTCTCCCCGACCAAGGCCGAGGCGAAGGACCTCGCGCTCAAGATGCTCGGCAACACCCTGGTCACGGCGCAGACCGGCCCGGCCGGCCGCAAGGTGCAGACGGTCTATTTCACGGCCGCGAGCGACATCAAGAAGGAGTACTACCTCGCAATCCTGCTCGACCGCGCCACGTCCAGGCCGGTCATCGTCGCCTCGACCGAAGGCGGCGTGGAGATCGAGACCGTCGCGCACAACTCGCCGGAGAAGATCCACAAGGTCCACGTCGATCCCGCCTACGGATTGGCCGACTTCCAGGTGCGCGAGCTCGTCTTCAAGCTCGGGTTCAACCCGGTCGAGGCGAAGAACGCCGCCAAGCTGATCCGCAACCTGTGGACGATGTACTGGGAGACGGACGCCGCGATGATCGAGGTCAACCCGCTGATCACCACACCGACCGACGAGGTGCTCGCGCTCGATGCCAAGGTGTCGTTCGACGACAACGCGCTCTACCGCCATCCCACGATCACCGCCCTGCGCGACCTCAACGAGGAGGACCCGAAGGAGATCGAGGCCTCGAAGCATTCGCTCAGCTACATCGCGCTCGACGGCAACATCGCCTGCCTCGTCAACGGCGCCGGCCTCGCGATGAGCACGATGGACATCATCAAGCACTACGGCGGCAACCCGGCCAACTTCCTCGACGTCGGGGGTGGCGCCTCCAAGGAGCAGGTCGTGGCCGCCTTCAAGATCATCCTCGGCGACCCGAACGTGAAGGGCATCTTCGTGAACATCTTCGGCGGCATCATGGACTGCAACGTGATCGCCTCCGGCATCGTCGAAGCGGTGAAGGAGGTCGGCTTGAAGCTGCCCCTCGTCGTCCGCCTAGAGGGCAACAACGTCGCTGCCGGCAAGGCCACGCTCGCCGCCTCCGGCCTCGCGCTCGTCTCCGGCGACACCATGGCCGACGCCGCGCAGAAGATCGTCAAGCTGGTGGCGTGAACCGGTCCTCGCCATGAGCATCCGCGCCAAAGAGATCGCCTTCTCCTGCTACGCCGTCACCGAAATGGCCCGCTCACGCGCCTTCTACGAAGGCGTGCTGGGGCTGAAGCCCACCATGGTCGTCGGCGAGCCCGGCGGGATGCAGTGGACCGAATACGACATCGGCGCCGGGACGCTCTCCCTCGGCGTCGCGCCCGGTTGGAACCCGACCTCCGACGGCTGCTGCGTTGCGCTCGAGGTCGAAGATTTCGACGCGGCCATCGCGGAGCTCAAGGCGGCCCACGTCGCTTTCAAGATGGACCCGTTCCCCACGCCGGTCTGCCATATGGCGTCCATCTTCGACCCCGACAAGAACGTCGTGTGCATCCACAAGCGCCACGCCGGGCACAATTGAATGAAGAATGGCCTCCATAGGCCCACGTTGCTAGCCTGATGCCCATGAGTGCCACGCTCACTTTCAAGGAAGAAGCCTTGCTGGCGATCAGCCGTCTGCCGGCGAGGGCTTCGTCCAGCAAAGTCCGGGAGACTGTTGAGATTCTTGCGGCTTTGAGGGAGTCCGAACGAGCTTCCGCCGAAGGCCGGGTGATCCCTCATGGAGAAGTCGTGCGCCGCTTCCGTTCATGGCAGACGAGCTAGATCATGCGATCGTCTGGACAGAACCGTCGCTTTGCGACCTGGAGCGGATCGACCGCTATCTCCGTCGGCGCAGCGCGGTCGCAGCTCGAAAAATCGGTGCCGCCCTCCTTCGCCGTGTCGGTCTGCTCTCCGCTTTCCCAGAACTCAGCCCGGCCTGGGAGAAAGACGACCGCTGGCGTTTTTTGGCGGTCCGACCGTATCGGGTCTTCTACCGGATTTATCCTGCGGACAGGGTTGTCGAGATATGCCACGTCCGGCACTCGGCCCGTTCGGGTCCAACCCTTGATGATGTTTTAACCGACTGACCATTTTCCATACATGTCCATCCTCGTCACTCCCCAGACCAAGATCCTCGTCCAAGGCATCACCGGCGATTTCGGCGGACGCCACGCGAAGCTTTCGCTCGACTACGGCACGCTGGTCGTCGCCGGCGTCACGCCCGGCAAGGGCGGCCAGTTCTTCGAGCACGCCGGGCATCGCGTCCCGATCTTCAACTCGGTGGCCGACGCCGCCCGGGAGACCGGTGCGACGGTCTCCGCCATCTTCGTGCCGCCGCCGTTCGCGGGCGACGCGATCCTCGAAGGCGTCGCCGCCGGCCTCGAGCTCGCGGTCGCCATCACCGAGGGCATCCCGGTGAAGGACATGATCCGCGTGAAGCGCGCCATGCAGGGCAGCCGCACCCGGTTGGTCGGACCGAACTGCCCCGGCGTCGTCACGCCCGGCACGGGCGAAGGCTCGAAGGGCGGCTGCCGCATCGGCATCGCGCCCGGCTAC
This sequence comes from Verrucomicrobiota bacterium, assembly GCA_038226425.1. Taxonomy (GTDB): domain Bacteria; phylum Verrucomicrobiota; class Verrucomicrobiia; order Limisphaerales; family UBA9464; genus CAIVQB01. The sequence continues at coordinate 8,247 of JBBRQL010000081.1, read as the reverse complement.
ATCCACAAGAAGGGCCGTGTCGGCGTCGTCTCCCGCTCGGGCACCTTGACCTACGAGGCCGTCTTCCAGCTCACCTCGAAGGGCATCGGCCAGAGCACCTGCGTCGGCATCGGCGGCGACCCGGTGAACGGCACGTCGCACCTCGACGTCATCAAGCTTTTCAACAACGACCCCGAGACGGTCGGGATCATCATGATCGGCGAGATCGGCGGGAGCGCCGAAGGCGAGGCGGCCCGGTGGATCAAAGAGCATTGCAAAAAACCGGTCGCCGGGTTCATCGCCGGTTCCACGGCGCCCGCAGGACGCCGCATGGGCCACGCCGGTGCGGTCATCGGCGGCGCCGAGGACACCGCGGCCGCGAAGATCGCGGTCTTCAATGAATGCGGCATCGAGGTCGCCGTCACGCCGAGCGACATGGCCGACGCCCTGATCCGGGCCGCGGCCCAGGCCGGGGTGAAGCTCTCTTGATCCCGACGGCTCCACGAGCAGGCCGGGCGATCCGCCCGGCCTTTTTTCCGTCCGGACCGGATCTGGTTGAAGGCCGGCGGCCGTCCGGAAGTCCGGTGGGGCGACCTCCCTTTCCTCGCTGAACCATGGCGCACATCGACCAGCTTCTGAACCTTATCGGGGTGGTCCTGTGGCTGTCGTGGCGAGGTGTCGGCGACGCGTCACCGGCGACGCTCGGCGCGGGCACGTTGGTCTCCACCCTCAAGCCCGCCCGCCGCGAACCGACGCACAGCTGGATGTATCTGGTCGGACTCATCGGCCTCTTGGCGGTCCGTCCGATGCTGTATGCACCGTTGGCCCGGACGCTGGATTGGACGCCGATGCTCCCGCTCGGCCCGGTGAACCTCGCCTTCCGCGCCGACGAGCCGTTGCGGCTCCTGACCTTCTCCGTGCTCAGCTTCGGCTGGGCGTTGCTGGTCTTCCAGGCGGTGGTGTCGGTTCTTACCCAGCTTGCGCGCGGCCCGGGCGAACCGACAGGCGTCGTCCGATGGTTGCGGGAGCTCGCGGGACGGCCCGGCGCTTGGCCTGTCGTGGTGAGCCTGCTCGCCCCGGTCCTCTTGGCCGCGGCTGCATGGGCGGCGCTCGCGTTCCCGTTGGCCAAGCTCGGCGTGCTGCCCGTGCCGCCGACCGGCGCGAACCTGGCGGGCCAGGCGTTCGTCGTCGGATCCGGCGTCTGGCTACCGGCCCGGTGGGTCCTCGCCGGACTGCTCCTGCTGCGGATCGTCCATGACCACGTCTATCTCGGCGACCATCCGATGTGGGCCTACGTCCGGATCGCCGGAGGACGGCTGTCGCGTCCGCTCGCATGGCTGCCGCTCCGTCTGATGAAGTTCGACCTCACGCCGCTGGTCGCCGCGGTCGCCGTCCTCGCGTTGGCGGAGGCCGCCGAGGCCGGTCTGACTCGTGCTTACCTGATGCTTTCCCGATGACGGTCCCGCCCTATCTCAGCGAAAGGGACGGCGCGCTTTGGTTGAACGTGAAGGCCCGGCCGCGGGCGAAGAGCGAAGAGATCGGCGGCATCGTCGGGAACGAACTGAAGGTGAAGGTCACCGCGCCGCCCGTGGATTCCGCCGCGAACGAGGCGTTGGCCGGGTTCCTCGCCGGGAAGCTGGGCTGTCCGCGCCGCGGCGTCACGCTGGTCCGAGGGCAGACCTCGTCGCACAAGGTCTTCCGCATCGATGGCGTGCGCCTGCCGGACGCGATCGCGCGGTTGGCGTCTTGAGAGTCCCGCGACCGGGCTCCGCCACCGGCGCACGACCTTCCCGGTGAGCGCCCGATTTCCGGCGCATCCGCGAGACTCGGCAGCGGGATCCGTCTAGCGTCCCGACGTGTTGCCGGACATCCGTTCCCAGACCCGCGAATCCCTCGCGGACAAGTTCGCCGAGTGGGGCCAGCCCGCGTACCGCCTCGAGCAGCTGCTCGGCTGGCTTTATCCTCGGCGGGCCGCGTCGTGGGACGAGATGAAGAACCTGCCCAAGGCGCTCCGAGGCCAGCTCGCGGAAGCCTATCCGCTCACGCTGCCCCAGCTCGTCGTCAAACAAGGCGCGCGCGACGCCACGCAGAAGTTCCTTTGGAGGCTCGCCGACGGCGCGCTCATCGAGAGCGTGCTGATCCCGGCGAACCCCGCCCTCTACGGCGAGGCGAGCGACCGGCACACGCTCTGCATCTCCACCCAGGTCGGCTGCGCCTACGGATGCCGCTTCTGCGCCAGCGGGCTCGATGGATGGAAACGCAACCTCGCGCCGCACGAGATCAGCGGCCAGGTGCTGGCCGTCGAACGCTGGAACGATGCCAGCGCGGAAGGCGGAACGCGCAACGCGGAGCAAGCTGAAGACGCCGCGACAGCTCCGCGCTCCGCGCTCCCCGCTCCCCGTTCTGCCGAGCGGCTGGTCAACAACATCGTGGTCATGGGCATGGGCGAGCCGATGGCGAACTACGACAACCTGATGTCCGCCCTGCGCACGCTCAACGCCCCGTGGGGCGGCGGCATCGGCGCGCGCAAGATCACCATCTCCACCAGCGGCGTCGTGCCGCGCATCCGCGAGCTCGGCGACGATCCGCTGCAGTTCCGCTTGGCGATCTCGCTCCACGGCGCGACCGACGAAGTCCGCGAGAAGATCATGCCCATCAACCGCAAGTATCCGCTCAAGGAGCTCACCGCCGCCTGCGAGCACTACGTCGAGCGCAAGGGCAAGATGATCACGCTTGAATACATCCTCATCGCCGGCGTGAACGATGCGAAGGACCAGACCGGCCCGCTCGCGGCGTTGGCGCGCCGTCTCCACGCCAAGGTGAACCTCATCCCGTACAACACCGTCGAGGGATTGCCTTGGGCACGGCCGTCGGAAGACGTCTGCGAAGCCTTCGCCGAGTCGGTCCAGAAAGAAGGCGTCACCGCCACGCTCCGGCGCGAGAAGGGCCACGACATCGATGCCGCCTGCGGCCAATTGAGGCTGAAGACGGAACGGAGCGAAGGGCAGGCCACCTAGGCGCAGAGTTCGGCCTCGGGGAACATCGGGCCGCCGTGCGGGCCCTCCGCGCCCCGGGTGGGCCCGTTGACACCCCTTCGTCGCCGCCCCTACCTTGCGGACGCAGATCAACCAATGGGGCCCGAGGGCCGACCGGAAAGGGAAACGCTATGGCCGAGGGCTATTGTGTGAAGTGCAAGGCGAAGCAGCCGATCTCCGATGCGGTGGAGGAGACGATGAAGAACGGGCGCAAAGCTGTGAAAGGCAAGTGCCCGGTCTGCGGTGCCGTCATGTTCAAGATCCTCGGTGGCAAGACCCCTGCGACCCCGGTCCCGGAAAATCCGGCCTCCGCGTGAGGTCCTTGTGCTCCGCCGGCTCCGGGCGACCCTTCCACACCGGGCTTTGCGTTGGGAGCCATGAAACATCCCGACGGATGTTTTTCGTTTACGCTTCCGCGCCGCAGCGGGTAGTCAATCCGCCGACGGACGCGTCTCCCAAGCCCGCGCCGGCACCACTTTTCCCGTTCCTGCACCGATTTCCATGACCACGACACCGCTGACCTCCGCTGAACTCGCCCGATTGACCGCCGGACTGAACCGGCTCGCCAGGAACATCTGGTGGAGCTGGGACCAGGAAGCCCAGGAGATCTTCCAAGAGCTCTCGCCCCGCGGCTGGCAGAACCTTTACCACAACGCCGTCGCCATCCTGCACGAGGTCTCCGATTACGAGCTGTGCGTGCGGCTCCAGGAACCGGGGTTCGCCGACCGCGTGCGCAAGGTGCTCTCGAACTTCGACGCGTATCTGGGCGAGAAGGACACTTGGGCGGCCAAGAACGCGCCCGCGCTCGCAGCCAACCCGGTCGCCTACTTCTCCGCCGAGTTCGCCTTCCACGAGACGCTCCCCATCGCCGCCGGCGGCCTCGGGGCGCTCGCCGGCGACCACGCCAAATCCGCCAGCGACCTCGGCCTCGGCTTCGTCGGCATCAGCCTTTTCTACCGCGAGGGCTACTTCCAACAGTCGTTCAACCACGACAACTGGCAGCAGGAATCCTACACGCTGCTCCATCCGCGGAACCTTCCCCTCGAGCCCGTGCTCGACGCCAAGGGCGAGCCGCTGGTCGGAAGCGTCCGCATCGTGGGCAGCACCATCCGATTCCACGCCTGGCGCGTGAATGTCGGACGCGTGCCGGTCTACCTGCTCGACACGAACCGCCCGGAGAACGAGCCGCACTACCGCGACCTCACGAACCGCGTCTATGGCGGCGATTCGACGACGCGCATCATGCAGGAGATCCTGCTCGGCGTCGGCGGCGTCCGGTTGCTCCGCGCGCTCGGCGTGGCGCCCTCGACCTTCCACATGAACGAAGGCCACGCAGCCTTCCTCACGCTCGAGCTCATCCGCGAGAAGATGGCCGCCGGGAGATCCTTCGATGAGGCCGGCGCGCTGACCAAGACCGAGTGCCTCTTCACGACCCACACCCCGGTCGAAGCCGGGCACGACCGCTTCAGCGCCGATCTCATGGGCTATGCCGGGCAGAAGTTCGCCCTGCACCTCAAGCTCACGCCCGAGGAGCTCATGGAGCTCGGCAACGAGCATCCGGGCAAGACGGGCTCGCCGTTCTGCATGACGGCGCTCGCGCTCCGTTTCTCCCGCGCCGCCAACGGCGTCAGCGAGCTGCACGGCCAGGTCAGCCGCGAGATGTGGATGGGCTACTTCGGCAAGAAGACGCCGGCCGAGGTCCCCATCGGCCACATCACCAACGGCGTCCATCTCGTCGGCTGGATGAAGGGCCCGGCGCGCAAGCTCTGGCGCCGCAAGTTCGCCAGCCTCGGCAAGCCGGATCCGGCCTTCGTCTACGAGGCGAACTCGCCCGAGTTCTGGCAGAACGTGAAGGACCCGGCGTTCATCTCCGACGAGGAGATCTGGGCGCTGCGCTACAAGCTCCGCCGCGAGCTGATCGAGTTCGCCCGCCGCCGCCTGCTGCTCCAGGGCAAGACCTTCAGCCAGGGCGATTTCATCACCTTCGACGGATTCCTGAACCCCGACGCGCTCACCATCGGGTTCGCCCGCCGCTTCGCGACCTACAAGCGCGCGCCGCTGATCTTCGACCAGTTCGAGAACGTGGTGAAGCTGGTCAAGGACAGTGCCCGCCCGGTGCAGTTCATCTTCGCCGGCAAGGCCCATCCGCGCGACGACCACGGAAAGGCGTTCATCCAGAAAGTGATCCACCTGAGCCGGTTCTCCGAGCTCAAGGGGCATCTGGTGTTCATCGAGAACTACGACATCCACGTGGCGCGCCAGATGGTCTCCGGCTGCGATATCTGGCTGAACAACCCGCGCCGCCCGCTCGAAGCGTCGGGCACCAGCGGAATGAAGACCACACCGCACGGCTGCATGAACCTCTCCATCATGGACGGCTGGTGGCGCGAGGGCTACGACGGCCAGAACGGCTTCTCCATCGGACCCGATTCCCATCCGGCCGATGTCGACGAACAGGACCGCTTGGACAGCGAGAACCTCTACAAGGCGCTCACCGAAGAGGTCATCCCGGGCTTCTTCAACCGTGACGCCACCGGCGTCCCCCGCCAGTGGATCGCCAAGATCCGGCACTCGATGGCCACGCTCGCCGCGCAGTACAGCACATGGCGCATGGTCCAAGAATACACGCAGAAGTACTACCTCACCCGGTAGCCCTTCCCTCGCCCCGCATCCGCCGCCGCCCCAAGCGCCCTTCACCGGGCGCTATGAATATTACTGGTAGGAATTTTGTATTTACGCTTCGCCCGGAGAAGGGTTGCTTCGCTCGATACGGATACGGGGCCGTAGGCCGGGGTGGTCGTATGCTTTATTACAGGCGATCCATTGGACCAAAACCGCTGCGGATCTTTCCCAACGATGCGTCGCTGCTTCGGCTCGTCTCCGCCTTGCTGGCCGAGACTTCCGAGGTCGAGGAGACCGGCACAATCCACCCCGCCATGATCCCTTCAAGCCAACAGCCGATCTGATCCTCTCCGAAAACGCAGAAAGACAACTGCGCCGCTTCATGACATCGCCAATGATACGTAAACTTTCTGCCATCATCATGTCAGCCGACTCCTCCGCATCGTTTGAAGAAGTGCTCGCAGCCCTGGGCAGGAAACTGGACAGGGATCCTGAGTTGCAATGTCTGCTCTCCCAGGTGCTGGCGCGCTTCACCGCAGAAGTGCCGGAGACGCGCGACGAGGGCACGCTAACCACCGAAGAGGAGCCCCGTGACGAGCCAGCCATTGCGGCGCTTGCTGGGATCGCTTCCCCACTCCCACCCGCCAATCTGGCCTCGTACGAACAGCTCAGTTCGCTGGTTCAAGACTCCAAGCGCGGGCTGTCACTGCGGCCCGCCCCGCCGCCCCCAACACGCCGTGCAGGTCCGGCCCCGATCGCGACGATCCGTCAGCGCCTGCAGCTCAAGCATCAGGCCACGGAGATTGCCAGGGAACGTGCGGAAGCCAGGCTGCGTGGCGAGCCGGTTGCGGCGCCCGGGCGATCGTTCAACGAGGTGATCGCCCGGGCCAAAACTCAGCCCAACTGCTACCTGTGGATGTGCAATCCCGAGCATAACAGCGTGCCGCCAGCATCTTGGGCGGAAGCAGGCCAATGCTTCAGCGTTCTTTTGCGCGCCTTGACAGTGTTTGAGGAGGCGCAACGAACGCCCGACAATCACGACTCCATCGCACCAGCGCTGCATCTTCTAGCAGAGGCTCAATCAGCCGTGCGCACAGCATCGAGCAGCCTTAACGTCGAGGATGCGGATCAGATGGATCTTTACCTGCACCTGCTGGACTGGTCCGGTTCCGAACAGATCTTCATTACCCGGTACATGAGAGCGGATGACCGCGCCGATCCTGCCCGATGGCAGAATTTGTCAGTGCGCGTGGACGCGCTTGCCCAGAAGATAGCTGGCGTGGATGCGGCCAGGAAGAGCCGTTCCGAGCTGCTGGGCAAGATCCGCTACGAAGCCGGTGTCCTGGGCAGGAACCCGCTGCAACCCATGGACAACTGGGGGAAGATCATCACCAGCGTGGACCAGATCATCAGTGCCGGACTGCCGCCCAGCAACGCCGGCCTGCGCACCATGCTCGTCAGGCACCTTGATGACATGCCTGCCGAACTGGAACTGCCCGAGAACTTCCGCCGTTTCCTGCACGAGGTGGACACCCACCTGGCGACTCAGGAGCCCGGCGCCGCAGCTCCCCAGGAGAGCCGCGCTCCCACGCTAGAGGTTCAAAAGGTGGCCGCCTTCCTCAGCGGCTCGCAGGTCGTCATCATCGGAGGCGACTGCCGTCACGAGGCGCGGCGCTCGATGATCAGCGCCTTCGGCCTCGCCGACCTCAACTGGATCGAGACCCGCGCGCACCAGACGAGCAGCCAGTTCGAGTCCGCCGTGGCCCGGGACAATGTGAAGCTGGTGCTGCTGGCCATCCGCTGGTCCAGCCACTCCTTTGGCGATGTGAAGACTTTCTGCGACCGCTACAGTAAGCCGCTGGTGCGCCTGCCGCGCGGCTACGGTGTCAACCAGATGGCGGTGGAGATTTGCAATCAGTGCCGTCTGTTGTGAACTGTGGACATGAGAATAGTGCGACTCACTCACTCTGAGCATTGCCGTTGAGTTCTTCGGCGAGACTGCAAGCGCGGCGATGCAGGCAGAGTTCTTCAGACTGCTCACCGTCTCCGTGGAGCGCGCCCGAAAGTTGGCCCAAGGACGAAGCGACTATAAAGAGTAAAGGGGGCAGTCCCCACTTTTGACTCACCCTTGCCCGACGAACGATTCCCGTCGCTCCCGCCGCGTCCGTTCGTTGGCGTCTCGTTCAGCTTCCATGCCATTCGATTCATCGTTGTTCTTGTGTCAAAAGTGAGGACTGACCCCGTTTCTTTCCGCGTTTCATCGTCGTTCTTGTGTCAAAAGTGAGGACTGACCCCTTTTCCGAAGGCCGCTTTTGTTTTCCGCGGGTAACGCGCTCTTATTGGACGCGAACTCGATAAATACGACTCGCTTCACTGGCTCTGGTGTCCGCCAAAGTAATCTGCCCGCCCGTTCCACTGATGGTTTGAGCCCCCGTCCAACTTGCATCATTCAACGAATTCTTGAATTCCAAAACGTAGCTGAAACCAATTTGCGTCGGCACGGAAAGCATGAATAAAGGGGTCAGTCCTCACTTTTGACACTCCCTTGCCCAACGAGCGATTCCCGTCGCTCCCGCCGCGTCCGTTCGTTGGCGTCTCGTTCAGCTTCCAT
>JBBRQL010000080.1:0-16631 GCA_038226425.1 Verrucomicrobiota bacterium | reverse complement strand
GCAGTCACTCAGGAGCGCCGAGGCCAGGACCCGCGAGGAACTCCTCCGCGCCATCGCCTCAGCCTTGGCCTCCGTCACCGCCAAAGACGCCCAAAACTGGTTCGCCTCTTGCGGCTACAGTTTCATTTAAACCGCTCTAGGCGATGGCAATGAAGGCAAGACGTGTGTCTCGCGGGCGCTGCGCGGGCTGGCGTTCCAGGATCAGAACACGACGCATGGCGTGGATGTGGAGCAGTGGAAGTTTCCCCATCCCGATGACGCGGCGGACAAGGGAAAGGAAATCACGCTGAACGTCTGGGACTTCGAGGGGCAGGAGATCAGCCACCAGACGCACCAGTTCTTCCTCACCTCGCAGGTGCTTTACCTGCTCGTCTTCAAGTGCCGGGATCAGTTCCTCCTGGACCGGGCGGAATACTGGCTGGACACCATCCGCGCCCGCGCGCCGAAGGCGAAGGTGGTGATCGTGATCAGCCAGTGCGAGGAGCGTTCACCGCACATCCCGCTGGACAAGATCGCGGCCCAATACGCCGACATGCTCGCGGCGGAGTGGCTCTTCCAAGTCGGCTGCAAGAATGGGAAGAACATCGAGAAGCTCCAAGCCTTCCTGCAACGCTCTGCGGCAGATTTGGAATTCATGGGTTCACCGTGGCCGGCGAGTTATGAGAAGGCGGAGGTGGAAATTAAAAAGAAGGCAAACACGAAGACGGCGCACCTCAGCCGCGCAAAACTGAACGGCATCTTGCGCAAGGCCGGAGTGAGCGAGGACAACTATGACGGTGCCTCCGCCTCGCTGGCCCGGCTCGGTGCCATCACGGAGTTTCCGCCGGAGTGTCCCGCCCTGCGCGATTTCGTGGTGCTGAGACCGCAATGGCTGACCAAGGCCATCAGCAAGGTGATGGAGGATGGGAAGCTCTCGGAAGACAAGGGCGAGATCGAGATGAAGCGGATGCAGGGCATCTGGACCAAGGCGGGCCATCGCGGAATGTATACGACCTTTCACAACTGCATGAAGGAATTCGAGCTGTGCTACGACCTCGATGACATGGACCATTGCTGCCTCGTTCCGCTGCGCTTCGGCTATGAGCAGCCGAAGTTCCAGTGGAGCACCGCGCCGGGACTCAAGGAGCGGCGGATGGAATACAAGCTGAACATCCGCCCACCGATGGGGATCATGAGCCGCTTCATCGTGAAGACGCATCACATGATCGTGAGGACGCCGGAGCATCCCAAGGGCATCTACTGGCACAATGGGGTCTTCCTGAGCGCGGGTGGGCCGACCGATCCATTTCGCAGCGAGGCGCTGTGCGAATTCGTGCCGGATGAGCGCATCCTGCGCGTGCAGGTGCGCGCGGCCTTTCCGCAGAATCTCTGCGAGCAGATTCACGGCTATGTGCAGGCCGTGTTTTCGTTCTTCGAGGGACTGTCCGCCGAGCGCTCGTATGGGTGCATCCAGGTGGATGAGCGCACCGGGGCGGAGACTCGGTGCAAGGGGCTGCACACGGAGAAGCGGATCTACACGGCGATTTCCAAGCAGCGTGAGGTGATGGACTGCGAGTTCGAGGACCACGAGGTGGATCCGCGATTGCTGGTCGGGGGGCTCACGAGCTTCAATGATTTCGTCGTTCAGCGGGTCGTGGCGGCCATGAAACCGGCAATGCGGGGGGAGATGGATAAGCAACTGGAGTGGGCCGTGCCCTTTGTGCGCGGGATGAACGCGCTCTTTGACTGGGCGCAGCACCACAGCACGCAGTTGGAGCAAGTGCTGCTCGGCCAGGCGACGCTCTCGGCGGAGTTCAAGCAGGAGGCGGAGCTGAAGCTGCACGAATACCTGAACTGCATGAGCGCGATGCTCGATGACCGCGACCACACGGCGGCACCGGGGCTCATTTCCATCATGACGAAGGATCGGAGTGCCTGGAATCCGATCGGGTGGTTTGAGAAGACCTACATCCTGACGCCCTTCTGCGAGTGCGAGGGGAACATCCATGCGTGCGAGGATGGGAATGTGGAATTTAAGAAAGACAAGGCGTGGTGGGTGGCGACCGCGCCGTGGATTGCGCGGGGCACGAAGCTCCTCGCCGCGGGGCTCCAAGTGGCCTATGCCGGAATGCCGCTCGCCTTTGGCACCGAGGCGGCGAAGGCGGTCGAAGCCGAGGTGAAACTGATGCAGGCGTTGACCAAGCACATGGAACTCGAAACGCCGAAAGAAACGCGCGACGATGCTTCCGAAGAGGTGTTCCGAGGTGGAGTCGGGAAAGACCTGCGCGGCAACGACGGCGAAACCGCGTTGACCCGCGCCGCGCTCGCAAAGCTGCTCGAGGCAACCGCGCCAAACAACGATCGCGCGAAGAAATGGGGTTCGCTGCGGCGGGTGAGGATGCCCGATCATTCCTATCGCTGGCTGTGCGAAACATGCGCGCACCACAACCGCTGAAAGTTCGCCATAAAGGGGTCAGTCCTTGACAATGGCTACTCTCAGCCCGGCTTCCACCTCAGCCGGAAACGACGGGCTCTTTCAAGCTCCGCAAGAAGAAGGAGGCGACGCGGAGCAACATCTGCATGGGCTGCGAGCAGCGGGTGCCGCTCTGGGATGAGATGGAGCAGTGCTTCGCCAGCCCGGAGATCCAGCAGCGGGTGCGCGACATGCAGGAAGAGTCCGCCATCGAGCTGAGCAACCAGAGCAAGGAACGCGCGCTGGTGGGCGAGGTCATCTCGACCGTGGCGCTCGCGGACCCGATCAGCCGGGAGTTCAACGTGAGCGATCAGGGCATTGACATGGAGATCAAGTTCAATGACGACGCACACGAGGCCACGGGCGCGAAGCTCTACCTGCAACTCAAGTCGGGCGACTCCTCCACGCGCAACCGCAAGAAGTGGGCAGACAGGATGAACAGGATTTGCAGGATGGGGGAACCTCCAGGAATCACCGAAGTGGAGCCGCTTCGTTCCTCAGCCTGTCCATTCTGTTCATCCTGTCTCAAGAACGACGGCGCGGAAATCTTCACGTTCAAGGGGCAACGCCACGCGGAATACTGGATGGCGCAGTCGTTCCCCGGGCTGCTGGTGATCCGCAATTCCGAGGGCGAAGTCCGCTGGATGGAAGTGCGCGACTGGCTGAAGCGCGCGAGCGACCACGGCAAGAAGCCGGTGAAGCAGATCGTCTTCGAGGGCGAGCGGTTCGACGCGATGAGCGTGCGGCGGTGGCGTGAGAAGACGCTGGGTTCCCGATAAATCCATCGGGCCATCGCCCGTTGGCGCGGCCCTTCGGGGCTGATGGCCTTGTTGGGTGCTGAACCCAAGGCGATGCCTTGGGCTGGCTTGTGGGCGGGCCTTTGGCCCTCAAACGGCGACTATGCGGGTTTCCAGGCCAACGGCCTGCGACAAGCCAGCCCAGCTCATGCGAGGGACGAGCGCAGGGCTGGGGATTGCCGGACAAAATGGGAACAAGCCCCAACGGGGCGGGGCAAATGGCGCGCGACATCAGGCGAGTGGCGGGTTGTGTCCCGCCCCGTTGGGGCTTTGGAATCTTGTGGGCGGTTGTCCCAGGGCGTCGCTCGCAAGCTCGCTTTGCCCTAGGCTGGCTTGTGGACGGGCCTTTGGCCCTCAAACGGCGACTGTGCGGTTTTCAGGCCAACGGCCTGCGACAAGCCAGACCCAGGGCGGCGCTCGTGCCTCGCTTTGCCCAGGGCTGGCTTGTTCCGGGCCTTTGGCCCAGCGGCATCAAGTAGTCTGCCCGGAGCGCGGCATGCCGGTGGGCAATCGGGAGGTGGCGATGAAGCGGCTCGTTCGAGGCCGGTCAGCGCCACCGGAGGCGTCGGGCATTTTCGATCTCCGCAAGCCGAAGGAGGAGACGCCAAGTCCAGATGCGGCCCCCACATCCTGTCCATCCTGTTCATTCTGTCAGGTCTCCCTGATGCGCGCGGAGTCCTGAAATCGAATCGGGTCCGCGTCTTTGGCGGGCCCCGGCTGAATCGCCGGTTGCCTCGGGGCGTCGGCAGATTAACGTCCATGGAAAATCGTCCCGACATGATCTCCCGCACCGCCAGGTTCCTGTGGTCCGCCTTCGTGGCGTCGTCGGTCGCGTCCGTTGCCGGCGCGGCGGACAAGCCCGATTTCCAGCGGCAGATCCGGCCGATCCTCTCCGAGAAATGCTACTCCTGCCACGGGCCGGACGAGGCGAAGGTGAAATCGGGGCTGCGGCTCGACGTGGCGGATTCGCCGTTCAAGGAGCTCAAGTCCGGCAAGCGCGCCATCGTCGCCGGCAAACCCGCTCAATCGGAGCTGATCAAACGCATCGTCACGACCGATGAGGACGACGTGATGCCGCCCAAGAAGACCGGCAAGCCGGTCACGAAGGAGGAGGCGGAGCTGCTCCGGCAATGGATCGCGGGCGGCGCGGAGTTCAAGGGGCACTGGTCGTTCACGTCGCCTGCCGAAGCGCCCCTGCCGAAGGTGAAGGACGCTCGGTGGTCCAAAAACCCGGTGGACCGCTTCGTGCTCGCGCAGCTGGAATCAAAGGGCCTTGCGCCCGAGGTGGAGGCCGACAAGCACACGTTGCTCCGGCGCGCTTCGCTCGACCTGACCGGCCTGCCGCCGACGCCGGACGAGGTCGAGGCCTTCCTCGCCGACGCGTCGCCGGGCGCTTACGAGAAGCTGGTCGACCGGCTCCTGGACACGCCGGCCTATGGCGAGCGCATGGCGCAATGGTGGCTCGACCTGGCGCGTTATGCCGACACCAACGGCTACCACATCGACACCCATCGCGACATGTGGCTGTGGCGGGAATGGGTGATCGGCGCGTTCAACAAGAACACGCCGTTCGACCGGTTCACGGTCGAGCAGCTCGCCGGCGACCTCCTGCCCGGCGCGACGGTGGAGCAGCGCGTGGCCTCGGGCTTCAACCGGAACACGATGGTGAACTTCGAGGGCGGCGCGGATCCGGAGGAGTACCAGACCAAGTACATCGTGGACCGCGTCAACACCACCGCGGTCACCTTCCTCGGGCTCACGGTCGGTTGCGCCGAGTGCCACGACCACAAGTACGACCCGATCTCGACCAAGGAGTTCTACCAGTTCTACGCCTTCTTCAACTCGATCACCGAGAAGGGGCTCGACGGCGAGAAATCGAACCCGGTCCCGAGCCTGCGCGTGCCGACGCCGCCGATGCAGGCCGAGATCGACCAACGCAAAACGGAGGCCGACAAGCTGGCGCAGGAGCACGAGAAACGTCTGTCCACGCCGACCGCGGACGAGGCCGAGAAGCTGGCGGCGTGGGAGAAATCGGTCCGCGGCGCGTTGCGCGAGGGATGGCAGGCGCTTGCGCCGTCCGAGACGAAGTCCAGCGGCGGCTCGACGCTCAAGACCCAGCCGGGACGCACCATCCTGGTGAGCGGCGCGAACCCGGCCAAGGACGTCTACGACCTGGAGATGTTGCCGACCGAAGGACGCGACCTGCGGGCGTTGCGCATCGAGGTGCAGCCGCACGAGGCGATGGCGAACCAGGCGTTCGCGCGCAGCTTCAACGGCAACTTCGTGCTCACCGGCGTCGAGGCGGTCGCCGAGGCGGCGGACCCGTCGGCCGAGCCGCGTGCGGCCACCCCCGAGCTCTCGGTGTGGCGGGCGATCGGGCCGTTCAAGGGCAACGACCAGAACGACGCCTTCAACCGCGCCTTCATCAACGAGACCGACGTCGACCTCGCGAAGAGCCACGACGACGGGAAGCTCAAGTGGACCGAGAAGCCGGAGTGGAAGGACCGCGAAATCACCAGCCTCATCGGCGAGAACGCCGCGACCTATCTCTTCCGCACCGTCACCGTGCCGCAGGCGCAGATCATGCGCCTGTCGCTCGGCAGCGACGACGGTCTGCGTGTGTGGCTCAACGGCCAGCAGGTCCTGGCGAACAACGCGTCGCGCGCCGTCGCGCCGGACCAGGAGGACGTGCAGCTGTCGCTCCATGCCGGCGAGAACAAGCTGCTGCTGAAGGTCGTCAACGGTGGCGGCGGCTACGGCTTCTACTTCGACCTGAAGACCGAGCCGGTCCTCAGCTATCCGGTGAAGTTCACCGTCGCGGCGGCCGACATGAGCCAGAAGGATTTCTCCGCCGCGGGCTTGATCGACGACAAGGCGGACACCGGTTGGTCCATCGCGGGCGACAAGGCGGAGAACCGCGTCGAGCACCAGGTCGTGCTGGTGGCCAAGCAGCCGTTCGGTTTCGCGACCGGGACGCGCCTCCGGGTGAAGCTGCGGTCCGAATCGAAGTTCGCCGGCCACGCGCCCGGGCATTTCCGGCTCTCCGTGAGCAGCGCACCGGCGCTCGCGGAGCTCGGAGCGTTGTCGGTCCCTCTGCAAGAAGCGCTGTCGCGTCCCGAAGACAAGGCGATGCCGGAAGACCGGACGGCGCTGACACGGTTCTTCATCGCGGACCGTTCGCCGGACGCCAAGGCCTCGGCCAAGCGGCTCGCCGACGCGAAGGGCCTGCTCGACAAGGCCGAGAAGGCGGTGCCGGAGACGATGGTGATGGCCGAGATGGAGAAGCCCCGCGATACCTTCCAGCTGATCCGCGGCGATTGGCAGCACAAGGGCGACAAGGTCATGCCCGGCACGCCGAAGTCGCTGCCGACGCTGAAGACGGCCGATCCGGCGCGCGCCACCCGGCTCGATCTGGCGAAGTGGTTCACCGATCCGGAGCATCCGCTGATGGCGCGGGTGATGGTGAACCGTTTCTGGCAGCTCGTCTTCGGCACCGGCATCGTCAAGACGGCCAACGATCTCGGCAACCAAGGCGACCTGCCGAGCCATCCGGAGCTGCTCGATTGGATGGCCCACGGCTTCAGCCACGGTCTCCCGGCACCGGACGGCACGCGTGGCAGACCGTGGGACGTGAAGGCGATGATGCGCCTGCTGGTGACGTCCTCGGCCTATCGCCAGAGCAGCGTGGTGGCACCCGCGAAGCTGGAGAAGGACCCCTACAACCGCCTGCTCGCGCGCGGGCCGAGGTTCCGGCTCGACGCCGAGTTCTTGCGCGACCAGGCGCTCGCGGTCGGCGGGCTGCTCGACCGCCGCGTCGGCGGGCCGAGCGTGAAGCCGTACCAACCGGCCGGCCTGTGGGAAGCCATCGGCTTCGGTTCCGGTTTCAGCTCGCAGAGCTACGAGACGAGCAAGGGCAAGGACCTCTACCGGCGGGGGCTCTACGTGTATTGGAAGCGCTCGCTGCCGCATCCGGCCATGACCACCTTCGACGCGCCCAACCGCGAGGTCTGCACCGTGTCGCGTCCGCGCACCAGCACGCCGCTCCGAGCGCTCGTGCTGCTCAACGACCCGCAGTACGTCGAGGCCGCGCGCGGTCTCGCGCAGCGCGTCCTGCGCGAGGCGAAGGGCGACCTCCGTTCGCAGTTGGAGCACGCCTTCCGCATCACCTTGGCGCGCCCGCCGCGGGCCGAGGAACTGGAGCTTCTGGAGCGGCTTTATCGTCAACAGCTCGCGAACTACTCGGCCAACCGCGAGGCCGCGGAACGGCTCGTCTCCGTCGGCGAGAGCCCGCGGCCGGCCGACATCGAACCCGGCGTGCTCGCTGCCTGGACCGCCATCGGGAATATCCTGCTGAACCTCGACGAGGTGGTGACGAAGGGATGAACCCCGAGGATCCACGACCATGCGTGTCCTGCTGAACACCTGCTTCCTGGCCCTCGTGGGGCTGTGCTTCGTGTTCGCGTTGGCGGTCGTGGCTTTGGACGCCGGAGTGACCGCGACGCCGTGGGAGACCGCGGACAGCCAAGGGCGAACGATGCAGTTCAACGACCAGTTCTCGGCCGAGCACTACCGGATCGCCCTGGGCAACATCCGTCCCTGGCAGATCCTGCAGCCGCGCTATTTCTACGATTGGATCCTGCTGGCGATGATGGGGGTCGCGGCCTGGCGGCTGGGATCGGAGGAGCGCTGCCGGACGCGTGCGACGCGTTGGTTCTGCTTCGGCCAGTCGGCGTTGTTCTTTGTCGGGTGGCTGGGTATCGCGTTCCTGGCTTGGCCGACGACCGTCACGGGGTTGTTTCGCTGCGAGCTGACCCGGGAAGATTTCGTGGACGTGCCGTTCACCTGGATGATGTCCCAACCGCCGTGGGTCGTGGTGTCGTTGGTCATCGGGGTCTCGTTGCCCGGTGGACCGCTCGGCCTGAAGGACGCGACCCAGCTTGCTGCCAAGTTCGTCTGGAGCCGTGTCTGACGAGCCGCTCTGATCCGAGGAAAATCTTATGTTCGCTGAATCCGAGTTCGCCAAGATCCACAACCGCCGGACGTTCCTGTCGCGCTCGACCACGGGCATCGGCATGGCCGCGCTCGCCTCGCTGCTGGGCAAGGACCTGGCCGCCGTCGTGCCCTCGGGTCTCGCCGTGCCCGGGATGCTCAAGACGTTGCACTGGGCGCCCAAGGCCAAGCGCGTCATCTACCTTTTCCAGTCCGGCGCGCCGTCGCACATGGACCTGTTCGACCCGAAGCCGCATCTGCGGAAGGTCTCCGGGACCGAGCTGCCGGCGAGCATCAGGATGGGCCAGCGCATCACCGGCATGACCAGCGGACAGAAGCAGTTCCTGTGCGTCGGATCGGCCTATCCGTTCAAGCGCTACGGCAAGTGCGGGACGGAGATGAGCGAGATCCTGCCCGGCATCGGGGCGGTGGCCGACGAGCTCTGCCTCATCCGGTCGATGACCACCGATCCGATCAACCACGACCCGGCGGTGACGTTCTTCGCGACCGGCAACCAGCAACCCGGTCGTCCGACGATGGGTTCGTGGACGAGCTACGGCCTGGGCAGCGAGAACGCGAACCTTCCCGCCTACGTCGTGCTGCTCAGCGGCGGCGGAGGACAGCCGTTGCAGGCGCGCTATTGGGGCAACGGTTTCCTGCCGGGCCAGCACCAGGGCGTGCAGTTCCGCGGGGCAGGGGACCCGGTGCTCTACGTGTCGAATCCTCCCGGCATGGACGGCGCGATCCGCCGGCAGCTGCTCGACGGCGTGCAGGCGTTCAACAAGCAATCGCTCGGCCGCATCGGCGACCCGGAGATCCAGACGCGCATCGATGCCTACGAGATGGCCTACCGCATGCAGACCAGCGTGCCGGAGCTGATGGACATCGCGAAGGAGCCGAAGGCCGTGCTCGAGGCCTACGGCGCAGAGCCCGGCAAAGCGTCGTTCGCCAACAACTGTCTGCTGGCGCGACGCCTCGCCGAGCGCGACGTGCGGTTCATCCAGCTCATCCATCGCGATTGGGACCACCACGGCAGCCTGCCCGGCGAGATCAAGCGCCAGGCCGGGCTCACCGACCGCGCGAGCGGCGCCTTGGTGGCCGACCTGCGGCAACGCGGCTTGCTCGACGACCCTCTGGTCATCTGGGGCGGCGAGTTCGGTCGCACCAGCTACAGCCAGGGCGAGATCACGAAGGACAGCTTCGGCCGCGACCATCATCCGCGCTGCTTCTCGCTCTGGATGGCCGGCGGTGGGGTGCGCGCGGGCTATGTCCACGGCGAGACCGATGACTACGCCTACAACGTCACGCGCGATCCGCTGCACGTGCACGATTTCCACGCCACGCTGCTGCACCTGCTCGGCATCGACCACAAGCGGATGACCTATCGCTTCGAAGGCCGTGATTTCCGCCTCACCGACGTCGCCGGCGAAGTCGAGAAACGCATCTTGGCCTGAACCAAGGGCCATCGGGGTGGCTGCGATGCGTGGATCGCGACGCGGCCGGAGGCGTCGAACGGGTCCTCCATTTGGGCCGGCGGGCGTTAACGGACCGAGGGCCGATCCCTCGGTCCTAGGCCCGCAGGACGGGCCTTTGAGCGTCTTCCGCACCGGGTTGGGACGGTCCTTGCCGAGGCTCCGGAACTGGCCTCCGTCGATCGCCTCCTGAAAAAATCTAAAAAACGTATTGCACGCAAAAAGTCGGTTGATACTTTCTGCGCTCCCGTTGCCTTCCCTTTGTGGAAGGCCGCACGTCAACATTTAGGCCGCAATGCCAACGATTAACCAGCTGGTCCGCAAGGGCCGTACGAAGCTCAAGTTCAAGAGCAAGGCTCCGGCGTTGGAGAACGCCCCCTTCCGCCGAGGCGTCTGCCTGCAGGTCATGACCCGCACGCCGAAGAAGCCCAACTCCGCCATGCGGAAGGTCGCCAAGGTGCGCCTGACCAACGGCTACGAGATCATCGCGTACATCCCGGACGAAGGTCACAACCTCCAGGAGCACTCAATCGTCCTCGTCCGTGGCGGCCGCGTCAAAGATCTCCCCGGTGTCCGCTACCACATCGTCCGTGGTACTCTGGACGCCGCCGGTGTCGAGAAGCGTCGCGTGAGCCGTTCCAAGTACGGCGTCAAGCGCCCGAAGGCTGCGAAGGTCGCGGCCAAGAAGTAATCTTTTCCCGCTCAATCCGTTCTTTGTATGTCTCGTCGTCGCCAAGCGGTCAAACGTTCCGTCACCCCGGACGCCAAGTTCAACAGCGTCCTGGTCGGTCGTCTCGTCAACACCATCATGCGTGGTGGCAACAAGAACGTCGCCCAACGCATCGTCTACGGTGCGCTGGACACGCTCGCTGAGAAGAACCCGGGCGTGAACTCGCTCGAGATCCTCCAGCGCTCTATCGAGAACGCCAAGCCTCGGATCGAGACCAAGCCGCGTCGCGTCGGCGGCGCCACCTACCAGGTGCCCCTCGAGATCCCCGGCGAGCGCCAGACCGCGCTCGCGATGCGTTGGATCGTGGATTTCGCCGATGCCCGCAAAGGCGTGCCGATGCAGCAGGCGTTGGCCACCGAGCTGATGGAAGCCTATCAAGGACAGGGCGGTGCCATCCGCAAGCGGGACGACGTGCACAAGATGGCGCAGGCCAACAAGGCGTTCGCGCACTTCCGCTGGTAGCATCCGCGACCGGCATATCTCCGCCCCAGGGGTGACCCCGGGGCATTTTTCTTCCCTACAACCGACGATTCTGCTGAGGACATCATGAGCGAGGCCATCGCGATCAACGCCGCACTTAATGCGCCGAACCGCCAGTATCCACTGGAACGGACGCGCAACATCGGCATCGCCGCGCATATCGATGCCGGCAAGACCACGACGACCGAGCGCATCCTGTTCTACACCGGCCTGATCCACAAGATCGGCGATGTCGATGATGGCAACACCGTCACCGATTGGATGGAGCAGGAGAAGGAGCGCGGCATCACCATCACGTCGGCGGCTGTCACCTGCTTCTGGACCCAGAAGAAAGAAGAAGGTCTGTACAAAGCCCGTGAAGCGATTCCTCACCGGGTCAACATCATCGATACCCCGGGCCACGTGGATTTCACGGCCGAGGTCGAGCGTTCGATGCGCGTGTTGGACGGAGCGGTCGCTGTTTTCTGCGGTGTCGCCGGTGTCCAACCCCAGTCCGAGACCGTCTGGCGCCAAGCCACGAAGTACAAGGTCCCCCGCATCGCGTTCGTCAACAAGATGGACCGGACGGGCGCCAACTTCGACAACGCGCTCAACGACATGCGCAAGAAGCTGAACGCGTATGCGTTCGCTATCTTCTTGCCCATCGGCGCCGAGGACCAGTTCGCCGGCGTCATCGACGTGGTGAACCAGAAGGCCATCGTCTGGGGCACGGGCGACATCGAGAACGAAGGGCTCAAGTACGAGATCCAAGAGATCCCGGAAGCCATGAAGGAGGGAGCCAAGCAGGCCCTCGAAGAACTTATCGAGGCCGTCTCCAACAAGGACGACGTCATCGCCGAGCTGGTGCTCGAGGAGAAGCCCATCAGCGCCGAGGTGCTCAAGGCCGGCATCCGCCGCCTCACCTGCAAGATCGAGATGATCCCGGTGCTGTGCGGTTCCGCCTTCAAGAAGAAGGGCGTGCAGGTCTTGGTCGACGCCGTCATCGATTATCTGCCGTCCCCGATCGACATCCCGCCCGCGTCCGGCCATGAGCTGGATTCCGAGAACATGCTGGAAGTGCCGACGAACGATAACGGCAAGTTCTGCTCGTTGGCGTTCAAGCTCTGGACAGATGCGTACGCCGGCAAGCTCGTGTTCTTCCGTGTCTATTCCGGCCAGCTGAAGAAGGGCGACACGATCTACAACCCCCGCACCCGCAGGCGCGAGCGCGTCAGCCGCCTCATGGTCATCCAAGGTAGCGAGCGCAAAGATATCGACGCCGTCTATTCCGGCGACATCGCCGCGCTGGTCGGCCTGCGGAACATCACGACCGGTGACACCCTCTGCAACGAGGACTTCGACATCACCCTCGAGCCGCCGACCTTCCCCGAGCCGGTCATCAGCATGGCCATCGAGCCGAAGACCAAGGCGGACCGCGACAAGATGTCCGAAGGCCTGCAGCGTCTCGCCGAAGAAGATCCGACCTTCCACGTCTTCACGAACGAAGAGACCAGCCAGCTCATCATCGCCGGCATGGGCGAACTCCACTTGGAGATCATCCGCGACCGTCTGAAGCGCGAGTTCAAGGTCGAGGCCGATTCCGGTGCGCCCCAGATCGCATATCGCGAGACGATCACCAAGTCGGCCGAGGGCGAGGGCAAGTTCATCCGCCAGTCGGGTGGTCGTGGTCAATACGGCCATGCCTGCGTGCGCGTCGAGCCCAACGAGACGGGCAAGGGCGTCGAGGTCATCAACGAGATCGTCGGCGGCGCGATCCCCCGCGAGTATGTCCCCGCGGTCGAGAACGGCATCCGCGAGGCCATCAAGTCCGGCGTCTACGCCGGTTACCAGGTCATCGACATCAAGGTGGCGATCACCGACGGTTCCTTCCACGAGGTCGACTCCAACGAGTTGGCGTTCAAGATGGCGGGCATCTTCGGTCTGAAGGACGCCTTCGAGAAGGCCGGTCCCATCATCTTGGAGCCGATCATGAAGGTCGAGGTCACCACGCCCGACGAGTACCAGGGCGACCTGCTCGGCGACATCAACCGCCGCCGCGGCGTCATCCAAGGCGTCGATGCGAAGAACGGCCAGACCGTCCTCAACGCGACCGTCCCGCTGGCCGAGATGTTCGGCTACGCGACCGCGATCCGCTCCTTGTCCAAGGGCCGTGCTTCCTACAGCATGGAGCCGATGAACTTCGAGCAGGTCCCGAACAGCGTGCTCACCACCGTGCTCGACGCCGCGAAGAAGAAGCCCGCTGCCCGCAGCTGATTTTCCGTCACACCATAAATTATAACCTGTTCTTTGTATGGCTGGACAACGCATCCGAATCCGATTGAAGGCATATGACCATAGGGTCATCGATGCCTCGGCGAGTGAGATCGTCGAGACCGTGAAACGTTCCGGTGCCCGCGTCGCGGGCCCGATCCCTCTTCCCACCAAGATCGAGCGCGTCACCGTGCACCGGTCGCCCCACGTGGACAAGAAGTCGATGGAGAGCTTCGAGCAGCGCACGCACAAGCGGCTCCTCGACATCCTCGACCCCACCGCCAAGACCGTGGACGAGCTCAAGAAGCTCAACCTCCCCGCGGGCGTGGACATCACCATCAAGATCTAACCGACCAGACCATGCCTCTCGGACTTATCGGCAAGAAAATCGGCAACACACGCGTCTATGACGCCCACGGTGTCATGACCCCAGTGACGGTCGTGCTCGTCGGCCCGAACCGCGTGCTCCAGGTGAAATCGAAGGAGAGCAAGGACGGCTACAGCGCCGTGCAGCTCGGCTTCGACGACCAGAAGGAACACCGTCTCACCAAACCGTTGCTCGGCCACATCAAGAAGCACAACGGCGCGGCGGTGAAGCGCATCCGCGAGTTCCGTGATTTCACCAAGGAGGTGAAGCCCGGCGACGTGATCGGCGCCGACCTCTTCGAGGCGGGCCAGTTCGTCGATGCCATCGGCACGACCAAGGGCCGCGGCTTCGAGGGCGTCGTCAAGCGCCACGGTTTCCGCGGCGGCGACCGGACGCACGGTGCGAAGGGCTGGCATCGCCGGGGCGGCGCCATCGGCCAACGCCTCTTCCCCGGCACCGTCATGCGCGGCATGAAGATGCCCGGTCACATGGGCCAAGTGCGTCGCACCGGCCAGAACCTGGAGATCGTCCAAGTCCGCAAAGACGACAACGTCCTCCTGATCCGCGGCTCGTTCCCCGGCAGCGAAGGCGACTATTGCATCATCCGCGAGGCGAAGAAAATTGCTATCGGGTCGAAGCGTTTCCAGACCATCCTCGACGCCCGCAAGAAGGCGAAGGACGCTCTGGCCGGCGGTGCCGCCAAGAAGGACGAGAAGAGGGCGGCCGCAAAGAAGAAGTGAGGAACTGATCGATGAAACTTTCTGTCCAGACCCAGTCCGGCGTAGCCGCCGGCGAACTCGAAGTCAAATTCGAGGTCATCCAAGACAACAAGGGCCAACAGGCCGTCCACGACACGGTGGTCGCTTACCGCGCCGGCATCCGCCGCGGCACCGCCTCGACCAAGACCATGGGCGACGTCGCCGGCTCCGGCAAGAAGCCGTGGCGCCAGAAGGGCACCGGCCGCGCACGCGCCGGTTCCTTCGCCAGCCCCTTGTGGCGCGGCGGTGGCGTGACCCACGGTCCCCAGCCCCGCGACTTCAGCAAGAAGGTCAACATCAAGGTCAAGAAACTCGCCTTGCGCCGCGCTCTCAGCGAGCGCCTCAAGGCCGGTGACGTCCTCGTCGTCGACGACCTCAAGCTGTCGAGCCCCAAGACCAAGGACTTCGTGGCCTTGCTCCGCCAGCTCGACCTTTCGGACAAGACCTCGCTCTTCCTCGTCGGCGAGACGAACCTCAACGCCTCCCTCGCTTCGCGCAACATCCCGGGTGTCGCTTTGTCCACCGGCGCGTCGGTCATCACCTACGACCTGTTGAAGTACGACAAGCTCGTGTTCACCAAGACCGGTTTCGAGCAGATCGAGGCCCGGCTCGCCAAGAAGTCCTTCTAGCCATGAAAAAGCTCACCTCCTTCGACATCATCAAGACCGTCCGCGTGACGGAGAAGGCTGCCCTCCTCACGGAGAAGCAGAACAAGTACACCATGGCCGTCGACCCCCGCGCGACCGCTCCTGAGGTCAAGCTGGCCGTCCAAGAGCTCTTCAAGGTGAAGGTCGTCAAGGTCAACACCGCCAACATGCGCGGCAAGCTCCGCCGCCAGAACACCAAGGCTGTCGGCTGGACCAGCGACTGGAAGAAGGCCGTGGTCACCCTCAAGGAAGGCGACAAGATCTCGCTCATCTGAGCAGGATCCCGACCGTCCAACCGGTCCGACAGGCGCGTGGGCATCGTCCACGCGCCTTTTTCATTTTCCGCATGGGAGCGGCTGCCGGCGGTCCCTAACCTCGCGGCCGTGCGCGGTCCGAACCCATCCCAACTGTATCCGGAGACCCAGGCCGGACGCGACGCCTGGATCGTCGCGCATCGTCCGAATCTCGACCGCCAACGCACGGCATTGCCCGTCGATCGGCCCGGCGGCCTGTTGATCGAGCAGGAGCCCGACGCCGGAGGCAGGCAGATCCGCACGCTGACGGTCTTCCTCACCAACCGCGAGTGCCCCTGGCGCTGCCTCATGTGCGACCTGTGGCAGCACACGACTTTGGAGACCGTTCCAATCGGGGCCATCCCGCGGCAGATCGATGTCGCGACCGCATCCGTCTCCGGCCAGTTCGGCCAGATCAAACTCTACAACGCCGGCAGCTTCTTCGATCCGCGGGCCATCCCGCCGAAAGACCATGAGGCGATCGCCCAACGGTGCCGCGGGTTCCGGAACGTCGTCGTGGAATGCCATCCGACGCTCATCGGTCCCAAGGTGCCAGCATTCCGCGATCGTCTCGACGGAGGGCGACTGGAGGTCGCCCTCGGACTGGAGACCGCGGACCCGGACATGCTCGCCCGCCTCAACAAGCGGATGACGCCCGATGATTTTGCCCGGGCCGCGGGGTTTCTCCGCGAGAATGGAATCGGCGTCCGCGCCTTCCTGCTGGTGAAACCCCCGTTTGTCGACGACGCAGCGGCGTCGGACCAGGCAGCCCGGTCGGTGGAGTTCGCCTTCGCGAGCGGCGCCGATGTGGTGTCGCTCATCCCGACGCGGCCGGGCAACGGCGCGCTCGACCGGTTGGCAGGGGCCGGCCTGTTCACGCCGCCCACGCTCACTTTGTTCGAGGAGGTCGTGGACGCCGCGTTCCTCTTCCGGCCTCCCGACGGCCGGGTCTTCGCGGATCTCTGGGACCTGAAGCGGTTCTGCGACGGTCCAGCGACGTTCGAAGCACGCGAGGCCCGCATGGTCGCGATGAACCATGGTCAACAGGTCCTTCCTCGCATCGGTGCCGCGGGGCCGTCGGGGCGCAGGCCCTGATCGCGCACGTCCCTCGGAGGCTCGGGTCGGGCCTCGCTGGTCCTCCTTGTCCGTCAACCTGGAAGAGGCGCGGGCGGCTCGCCCGTGCGGCGAGCGTGCTCACCTGCGGGTCCGAGAGCGTCCCCGGTGCCATCCATCGCGCCGCGGCGGAAGCCGATCGTGGTCCGGCATGGACGGGCGGCCGTGGCGCGTCCTAGAGGCGACGGCTTTTCTGGTTTTCTTTTCGGGTTCGCCCGCAAGCAGAAGAGCGGCCAACCTCGCCGTGTGGAGCTCGGCAGTGGAGAAGGCGCACCGTTGGAAG
>JBBRQL010000079.1:0-16656 GCA_038226425.1 Verrucomicrobiota bacterium | reverse complement strand
TGCGAGGCGACGAGAGCCGGCCAACGCAGGGCTGCGCGGCGTGGATCGCGACTGGTCCGGGTGTCCCGAAAAAAACCCGATTCTTCGGGTCGGGACACTTGCCACATCTCGCCTCCGAGGCTTAACAATGTGCCGAAGAGTTCCCCCTGAAACCGTCCTGGAAAAACGTATGCTGACGATCTTTGGCCCCCGGCCCCCGGATAGCGGGTTCTGCGACGGTGTGTCGCGTCGCGATTTCCTACGCATCGGCGCGCTCGGATTTGGCGGGCTCGCCCTGCCGCAATTGCTCCAGGCCGAGGCCGCCGCCGGCATCCGCTCCGCGGGGAACCAGCACAAGGCGGTCATCATGGTCTTCCTGCCGGGAGGGCCGTCCCACCAGGACATGTTCGACCTGAAGATGGACGCGCCGGCCGAGGTCCGCGGCGAGTTCAAGCCGATCCCGACCAACGTCGCCGGCATCCAGATCTGCGAGCACATGCCGCGGTTGGCCCAGCTGGCCGACAAATACTCGATCGTCAGGTCGATCGTCGGCTGCAACGGCGACCACTACGCCGTCCAATGTGTCACCGGCCGCGACCACAAGAACATGCCGTCGGGCGGTTGGCCGGCGCTCGGGTCCGTGCTCTCGAAGCTCAACGGCGCGGTCGACCCGTCCATCCCGCCCTTCGTCGGGCTCGCCCCCAAGATGGGTCACGAGGAATGGTCGGAGAACGGACGCCCCGGCTTCCTCGGCGTCGGCCACGCACCGTTCCAGCCGAACAAGGGCGGTGGATCCGAGGACATGGTGCTCAAAGGCCTGACGCTCGACCGCCTCGCCGACCGGCGCTCGCTGCTGACGAGCATCGACACCTTCCGGCGCGAGGCCGATTCGACGGGCATGATGGACGGCCTTGACGCCTTCAACCAGCAGGCCTTCGGCATCCTCACCTCCAGCAAGCTCGCCGACGCGCTCGACCTCAAGAAAGAGGACCCGCGGATCGTCGAGCGCTACGGCAAGGGCGATGCGCGCAACCGGGACGACGGCGGTCCGAAGCTGATGGAGCACTTCCTCGCCGCCCGCCGCTTGGTCGAGGCCGGCGCCCGCTGCGTCACGCTGGCCTTCAGCCGTTGGGACCACCACGGCGACAACTTCGGCGCGCTGCGGCAGGATCTTCCGTTGCTCGACCAAGGGCTGAGCGCGCTGATCCGCGACCTGCACGAGCGCGGCCTCGACAAGGACGTGAGCGTGGTGGTGTGGGGCGAGTTCGGCCGCACGCCGACCATCAACAAGGACGGCGGGCGCGACCATTGGCCGCGCGTGAGCTGCGCCTTGCTCGCCGGCGGCGGCATGAAGCACGGCCAGATCATCGGCGCGACCGACCGGCTCGGCGGCGAGGCGGTCGAGAGGCCGGTGCAGTTCGGCGAGGTCTTCGCGACGCTCTACCAGAACCTCGGCATCGACGTGAACAAGGTCACGCTGCCCGACTTCAACGGCCGCCCTCAGTTCCTCGTGGACAACGGCTACCAGCCGATGCGGGAGCTTGTGGGATGAACACAAGGATGAACAACAAAGGCGCGAAGACCCGAAGGACGCACTGAAGGATGGCGCTGACGTTTCCAGAGCGGCCGATGACGAAGGTGAGTATCCCACCGCAAGTCGAAGTGCTGGCGACGGCTGCGGTGAATGCAGCATTCGACGTCCACAAGGAGCTTGGTCCGGGATTGCTCGAAAGCGCGTATGAGGCGGCGTTCGTGCACGAACTCGGGATGAGGGGCATCCGTTATCGGCGGCAGGTTCCGGTCCCGGTGACCTACAAGGGAAGTCTGCTCGAACTCGGTTTCCGCGCGGATGTGTTGCTCGACGACCGGTTGTTGGTCGAGCTGAAAGCGGTCGAACAACTCGTCCCGCTCCACAAGGCGCAGACGATCACTTATCTGAAAGTCCTCGGTCTTCCTCTCGGCATGCTCATCAACTTCAACGAGGTGCTGATCAAGGACGGCATCCATCGTGTCCTCAACCTTGCCTTGAGTTCTTCTTAGCGCCTTCGCGTCTTCGTTGTCCGCTCTCATGCTCATCATCCCCGGCCAATCGAACCGGTTCTGCGACGGGCTCTCGCGGCGGAACTTCCTCCGCATCGGCGCTCTCGGCATGGGCGGGCTCGCGCTGCCGCAGCTGCTCCGCGCCGAGGCGGCGTCCGGTCTCCGTTCCGGCCAGAAGGCCGTGATCATGGTCTATCTGCCGGGCGGTCCGCCGCACCAGGACACCTTCGACCTCAAGCTCGATGCTCCGGCGGAGATCCGCGGCGAGTTCCGGCCCATCTCCACCAACGTCCCCGGCACCCAGATCTGCGAGCATCTGCCGCGGTTGGCGCGCATCGCCGACCAGTACGCCATCATCCGCTCCATCTCGGACGCGGTGGACGACCATTCGGATTTCATGTGCCAGACCGGCCGCCGCAAGAACAGCCAGCCGCCCGGCGGCTGGCCGACGCTCGGTGCCACCGTGTCGCGCGTGCTCGGGCCGGCGGATCCTGCGGTCCCGGCCTTCGTCGGGCTCGAACCGCGGATGCAGCATCGTCCCTACAACGCCGCCACCGCCGGCTACGCGGGCGTGTCGCACGACGCCTTCCGGCCCGCGGCCGACGCGAAGTCCGACATGGTGCTCAACGGCATCACGACCGAGCGCTTGTCGGACCGCCGCGCGCTGCTCGCCTCGTTCGACCGGTACCGGCGCGACGTCGATTCCAGCGGCCTCATGTCGGGGCTCGACGGGTTCAACCAGCTCGCGTTCGGCATGCTGACCTCCAGCCGGTTGCTGGAGGCGCTGAACGTCGAGAAGGAAACGGCGGCGACGCGCGAGCGCTACGGCAAGGGCGATGCCAAGGTCCACGGCGACGCCGCCCCGATGCTCAACGAGCAGTTCCTCGTCGCGCGCCGCCTGGTCGAGGCCGGCGCCCGGTTCGTCACCGTCGCCTACGGTTTCTGGGATTACCACGGCAACAACTTCGGCAACGCCCGCAACGACCTGCCGCTGCTCGACCAAGGGGTGAGCGCGCTGATCGAGGACCTCAAGCAGCGCGGCCTCGACAAGGACGTGAGCGTGGTCGTCTGGGGCGAGTTCGGCCGGTCGCCGACCATCAACAAGGACGGCGGCCGCGACCACTGGCCGCGCGCGAGCTGCGCCTTGCTGGCCGGCGGGGGAATGAAGGTAGGCCAGGTCATCGGCGCGACCGATCGTCTCGGCGGCGAGCCGAGCGAACGGCCGGTGCCGTTCGGCGATGTCTTCGCCACGCTCTACCAGAACCTCGGCATCGACGTGGCCAAGGCGACCCTCCCCGACCTCACCGGACGTCCTCAGTTCCTCGTGCCCGACGGCTGCCAGCCGATGAAGGAACTCGTCGGATGAACAAAATCCTCTTGCGATGCTGACGATCCCTGGCAGTGCTCATCGGCCGTTCTGCGACGGACATTCCCGCCGGGATTTCCTCCGCATCGGCGGCCTCGCGATGGGCGGGCTGGCCTTGCCCCAGCTGCTCCAGGCCGAGCAGCTCGCGGGCATCCGCAAGTCGCACAAGGCCGTCATCATGATCTATCTGGTCGGCGCGCCGCCGCACCAGGACATGTTCGACCTGAAGACCGACGCGCCCTTGGAGATCCGCGGACCGCACCGGCCGATGCGCACGAACGTCCCGGGCATCGAGATCTCCGAGCACATGCCCCGGTGCGCGCGGATCATGGACAAGCTGGTCCCGATCCGCACGATGTACGGCTCGCCCAGCGGTGACCACGATTCCTTCATCTGCTACACGGGGCGTCCGGTACCCAAGCAGCCGCCCGGCGGATGGCCTTCGCTCGGATCGACGCTCTCCAAGCTCCAGGGCCAGACCGATCCGGGGATCCCGGCGTTCGTCGGGCTCGCCCCCAAGGCCGGGCATCCGCCCTACGGCTCGCCGGGCCATCCGGGATTCCTCGGGCCGGCGCACTCGGCGTTCCGTCCCAACGGCCCCGGCATGGAGGACCTCCAGCTCAACGGCGTGACGCTCGACCGGTTGTCCGATCGGCGCGCGCTGCTGACGGGCTTCGACCGGTTCCGTCGCGAGCTGGACAACAGCGGTGTGGTCGAAGGGCTCGATGCCTTCAACCAGCAGGCCTTCGGGATCCTCACCTCGAGCAAGCTGATGGAGGCGCTCGACGTGGGGCGCGAACCCGCGAAGGTCCGCGAACGCTACGGCAAGGGCGACCCGGCGAACTACGGCGACGGCGCGCCGCGCAACTGCGAGCAGTTCCTCGTCGCCCGCCGCCTCGTCGAGACCGGTGCGCGCTGCGTGACGCTGAATTTCGGCCGCTGGGATTTCCACAGCAACAACCACAGCGAACTCCTCACGCATCTGCCGCTGTTCGACCAAGCCATGAGCGCGCTGGTCGAGGACCTGCATGAACGCGGCCTGGACAAGGACGTCGCGGTGGTGGCCTGGGGCGAGTTCGGTCGCACGCCGCAGATCAACGCCGACGGCGGACGCGACCACTGGCCCCAGCTCGGTTGCGCGCTGCTCGCCGGCGGCGGGATGCGCACGGGGCAGGTGATCGGTGCGACCGACCGTCTCGGTGGCGAGATCGCGGAACGGGGCGTCCACTTCGGCGAGGTCTTCGCCACGCTGTACAACCAGCTCGGGCTCGACACCGCGCGGGTCACGATCCCGGACCTCACCGGCCGTCCGCAGTACCTCGTCGACGGCTGGCAACCGATGCGGGAACTGGTGGGTTGACCTGCTGGCGGGTGACAACAAATGCGCGAAGGCGCGAAGGCGTGCTTGTCCACGACCAACATGCACCGTCGCGTTCCGCAAGACCTCCACTCAGGCGGAACGAGAAGGGGGCGTTCACGTGGAGTTTCGTGGGGAACGCTACGGCGGCAGATTTCAGGGCATGCCGCTCTTCGCGGCGCACTGTAGGTGTCATGCCTGAAAGGCTACCCAGCGGGCGGGCTTATACATCCCTCTTTCATGTTTTAACCAATTTCCCGGGATTGTGGACACTTTTAGCGCCGCCGCGTCCACCGTCTGCAAGCTCTAAGGAAGCGCCGGCGATGCTCTGAAGAAATCTTTTAACAAGCCCCGCCGCCTGGTGAGCGCAAGCGGTAGATTAATCGCCAAAAATACAACAGAAAGCGAACCAACTCAGGTCACGAACATTCGTGATGATCAGCAATTGCCTGAGCGTGAGTACGGGCCAACAAAAGAATCTTTGCTTCAAGGCTGTTGATCGTTCGTTGTGTTTCCGTTTCTAAAGCCGACATACTTCCCGCGCCTCCGCGAAGTTCGACCAATGCGGATTGCCTCGCTTGGGCGAATTTCAATTTCACAGCTTGAACTTCTGCTTGAGGCAATGGTGTGTTAGGATTGTAGCGAAATGCGGCCTCACAGCTCCTTCGCCAATCAATCAATCGATCTATCAATACCGGTCCAAAGCCGGGCACTTTTAGGTCGGAACGAATATCCAAGGCAGATTCTATTCCGTAGCCTACCAACGTTGCCTTTCGCGTATCACCAATACCGATATACGTTTCGCGCATTATCAGTCTGGAGTCGAGATACTGGTGCAACTGGGTTTCGCGCTTCTTTGCGTCCAACGCTTTTATCCCGGTTAATTCATCTGCGCTCGCCTTCTGGAACCGCTGATGTACCGCCTCTAGGTTCACGCTGAAAGCACGGACTTTGACTTGGTAGTCAGCGAGTGCGGCTCGAAGCCGTTCCGATGCATCGGTCATCTCGCGACGAGTCTGCTCAACGGATTCCGCGCGCGAATTGCTTTCGATTTCCCACTGACGTTTCTCGCTTTCAAACCGTGCCCACAGCTTCTCAAAAAGGTTCAACTGTGCGCAATAAGCACTGGACTTCATGCGGTGCTCAACTTCGAGGTTAGAACACTCGCGTGCATGCTCAAGTTCAGCAAACGCTACTGCTCTAGTATGTTGCTCTCGTTTCAGATTAACATCCGCGTCGTGCTCAGTGAGCCGGGTGGAAAATTCTTTTTGATTCCTCTTTTGCTCTTCCTCACGCGCTTGCTGTTCGACCTCAAGCCTCAGTCGGTGTTCCTCAATTGCAGTGTCGGATTTCATCGCCCAAACCAGCAGGAAGACGATCGATCCAGATCCAGCAAAGAAGGCACCTGCGAGCAGTCCAAGTCCGATAGAAACGGCGCAGAGGAGAGCGCAGATTAGGATTCCAAAAGCACTAGCAAGTTCATCACGTTCGTAACGGCCACGTGGCAGCCGTCGAATCAGAGAGGGAGACGAAAGCTCTGGCCGGGGCGGGTAAACCGGCGAAGGCAACGTTGGCAACGGCGGCAAAACGAGAGGCGACGGCGGTTGCGGTTTGCTGAGGCGGGGCGCGGTCGGCCGAGCGAGCGGCATCGGTCGTGCAGTTACGACTGGGAGGTGAATGGGGCCGACGCTTTTCCGCACCAAGTCGCCCATCACAATTCGTTGAATCGTAGTCCAGAAAGCTGACACATCCGCAACAGTCCCGGCCGCGCCGAGATGGATAGCAACAGAGATGAAGAAATTAGGGCCACCACTCGCCGCAATTTGGCACCACGGGCAACTCACCAGCCCGTTCCAATACTTGTGGCCTGGGTCGTAGTTACAGGTCTTCAGCGAGGAGTGTAGCGCGTCCAATTCGTGCGCCCACTCTCGACCCGAAGGTCGAGCGTTCGGCCGTTCCGAACCCGAAAGGAACGTTCGTTCAAAAAGGAGGCCGATTTTTGCTGGAAGTGCGCTTAGTGACAGGGTGTGTGGTGGTGCCTTGAGACCGCGTTGCCACGTCTGCTTGCTGAACGCGAACAGGAATCGTTGAATTGCCTCGTGAATCTCGTAGTGATGCTGGCTATCAGGGACTCCTGCAAACGGATGTCGCCCCATGAACAGGAGTTCAAAAATCAAAACAGCCAAACCGAAGCGATCATGGTTAGGTGTGCGGACCAGGCCGCGGAAGTCGTGTCCCTGCAATTCTGGTGGAGTCCAAAGGGGCACACCGACGTCACAAAGGAGATGACCGTTCCCGCTGCGGACTTGGTAGGAGTCACAGTCAATCAATCGCACTAGACCGTTGTCAGTGACGAGCAGGTTCTTCTCGTTCACATCCGCCATCAGAATACCATTTTCGTGCAGCGTCTCGAATGCAACGGCACAGTTTCTTGCAACGTGAATCAGAAAATCCCATGCCGCAGAGGGAAACTCCAACTGACGATCACGCGGCCCATAAAGCCGATGAATTTCTTTCCCAAGAACACGGGGCATCAAAAAGCCTCGAGCCGTTCGTCTGTCGTTACCTGAAAAGAGAATCTCCTTTGGTAGCGATGCAATTGCTTGTAATTGAGTGCTCTGAACGAGTCGTAAACTCTTTAGTTTGGCAGTCTTCTGCGAGTTCGGTGTCTTGTAAATTTTAGCAACCAATGACGGTGCCGATGCTACTTCATAAACGGCACCTTCACCGCCCTCGCCGCCCGCCAATTGAGCTCCGAGTCGAACAGCATCGCCCCGCTCATTGACCAGCATCATGGGAAGTACCTTCTGGCTCACGCCAGCACGCTAGCACGAGCGTCTTGTCGTCATCGGTACGCGAAGTCACAGACTCCGAAGCCAAAAACCCTCTAAGCGGCGCGATAAGGTCGGTTTCATCGCCGCAAGCTCGGACAGAATCAAACATCGGCATGAAGAATGGTGCGTGCGTCTGCTTCGCGGCAAAATTTAGCGCGAGGGCTTGCAGTCCATCTGTGAATGCTGCAACCGCTGAGACTTTTCCATCAACCCGGACAAATTGCATCGTGTTCAAGGCGGATTCTGTGGTAATAAAGGTTGTGATGTTCGCGTATTCACCATTCTGCGGCCAAGTTCCGGGAACGAGTTCTCCATCCTTCTCCACCACCCATCCACCATCTCCAATTTGAGTAAAAACAGCCCCATTTTTCGCAATAATCCCAAGCAGCAACGTGCAGGCTAGTTGACTCACGGACGTGTTCTCACGTTCTGCCACTGCTACAAGATGATTCAAAACTTCCTGCATCCAGCCGCGCGCTTGCTCATAAGTAACCGTGCTGAAGTCGATTTGCGCGCGACGAATCACAGCTAGAATTTGACGCACAGCTTCGCCAGACCCGACGTGGGAAAGAATCGCGCTGCCGGCCCCGTCTGCCACTGCAACAAGAAGGAGTTCCTCCTCGTCGGTCTTGAGCCGCAAGAAATCGCAAGAGTCCTGGCATGGAGTGCCTGTTCGCTCGTGTGACGTCCCGGTTACACTGGCGAGAACGACTTTCCACATGGGCTTTCTTAAACCTGCGCCCAACCATCTGGCGCTACTGGATTTGAGAGCGGAACGGCTTCGCCTGGATTTGATTTCGAAACAGACTGTTGCGAATTCGACAACCACTGGAAAAGGTCACGAAAGCGAAGCCCCTTCAATTTCAACGGCGTGCGGCTTGGCGACAACTCCGCTAGTCTGTCCATATCTGCGCCTTCGACTCCGACGGCAAAAAAAGAGAATTTCTTCTGCTCTTCGCCTTGACGGATCTTCTCCTTCGCATCGGTCCAGAACTGAGTGTTAGCGTCGGTCGGGCCGCCGTCTGTGATAAGGAAAACCCACGGCCGATAGAACTGAATCCCATTTTGGCGATACTCTGCCTTCCGGTCCTCTAGGAGTTTCAACGAAGTCACCATCGCTTCTCCCATCGGCGTGTCTCCCTTCGCCTCTAGCGCGGGTGGCGTAAGGCTTTCCGCCGTTGCGAAGTGCTGTACCACGTCCACTGAACCGCCAAACGTCACGACGGCAACCTCGACGCGTTTCCTCGCGAGGGTGTCCGCGGCAAGTTCGTCTCGGTACAACGTGAGGCCAGACTGCAATTCTTTGATCGGCTGTCCTCCCATCGATCCGGAAACATCGAGGATTAGAAGCGAAGCGCAACGTGGCTCGGGGTTGTCGGCAAAGCCGATTTTGCTTGGGTCAAACGGTGTTTGTTCCATATCGATGTTTTAGCGTCACGACTCTCGGACATTAATCAGCTTATACCCATTCACGAGGCTTCTCTAGGAGCTTCACCCGCCTCCTCGTTTGGTTGCAAGGCAAACGGTAACGTGAAGGCCAAAAGATTCTCCTCGTTGAAGATTTGATGCCACCCGACGGGTAGTGCAGCTTGTTGACTGGACTGAAGTGCGTTCTTGGGAACCGGCAAGGGACGGAGCTGGTCATCCTGAGCGCGTGCCAGACCGGCGCGGGCGACGTGCGGATCGGCGAGGGCGTGATGTCGCTGCGGCGGGCCTTCATGATCGCCGGGGCCGAGAGCGTGCTGGCGAGCCACTGGGAGGTGAGCGACGAGGCCACGGGCCGGCTGATGGCGGAGTTCATGCGCCATTGGCGCGCGGGCAAACCGCGGGCGGAGGCGCTGCGCGAGGCGCAGCTTTCGCTGCTCCGCTCGAAGGAATTCTCCAGCCCCTACTTCTGGGCCGCCTTCACGCTGACGGGTCGGTGGGATTGAGGGGAGCGCAGCAGTGGTTTCTTCCCGGAGAAGACAGGACCGACCACAGACGAGAGCAATGACCGGAAGTTGCGGACGTGCAGGTCTTTTCTTATGGCTCGTGTGGGGTGGGCGGGGCGGCTGACTCAAGCGGTGGCGACAACGAAGGCGCGAAGGCGCAAACAGGGCAGTGCAGGCAAGAGATGGTGGATGGCGATGGGCTTGGGAAATGATCACGCAGGTCTCGCGCGATACGTCGCCTTTGCCCGCATCGTAGGGGTGTGTCCAGTTTGCCTGTCCCGTCCGCTTCGTGTCTCCGCGTCTTTGGTGTCTCTCCGCGGCAGCCCGGCCGACGGTCTCAGGCGATGATCTTCTTCACCACTTCGCCGGAGACGTCGGTGAGGCGGAAATCGCGGCCGGCGTAGCGGTAGGTGAGACGCTCGTGGTCGATGCCCATCAGGTGCAGGATCGTCGCGTGGAGGTCGTGGACGTGCACGCGGTCCTCGACCGCGTGGAGGCCGAACTCGTCCGACGCACCGTAGGTCATGCCGCCGCGGATGCCGCCGCCCGCGAGCATCATCGAGAACGCGGTGTGATGGTGGTCGCGGCCGGCCTTCTGGTCCTTCTCGTTCTGCGAGTAGGGAGTCCGCCCGAACTCGCCTCCCCAGACGACCAAGGTGTCGTCGAGCAGGCCGCGTTGCTTGAGATCGGCGATGAGCGCGGCGGTCGGCTGGTCGGCGTCCTGGCAGAGCTTCTTGTGGCCGTCGTCGTGGTTGGTGTGGGTGTCCCAAGGCTGGTTGCTGCCGTTCACGTAGTAGACCGAGACGACGCGGACGCCCGATTCCACGAGCCGGCGCGCGAGCAGGCAGGACCTCGCGAACGGCGAGTCGCCGTACGCCTTGCGCACGTGCTCCGGCTCGCGGCTGATGTCGAAGGTCTCCATCGCCTCGCTCTGCATGCGGAAGGCCGTCTCCATCGCCTTGATCTGGCCGTCCAGCTCGGGGTCGCCGTCGCGCTGCGCGAGATGCCGGCGGTTCAACGTCGCGAGTAGGTCGAGCTGTTCGCGCTGTTCGGACGCGGGCAGGCGGTCGTTGCGGATGTTGGCGATGAGCTTCTCGACCTTCATGTCGGCCGTGATGACGCTCGTGGCCTGGTATTCCGCTGGCAGGAAGCTGTTCGACCACAACGCCGGGCCGACGACGATGTTCGGCGTGGGCCGGAGGACGACGTAGCCGGGGAGGTTCTGGTTCTCGCTGCCGAGGCCGTAGAGCATCCACGATCCCATCGACGGCCTCACGGGCTGCATGTGGCCCGAGTGCATCAGGAGCAGCGCCGGCTCGTGGTTCGGCACGTCGGTGTGCATCGAGCGGATGACGCAGCAGTCGTCGATCACCTTGCCGATGTGCGGGAGCGTCTCGCTGACCTCGATGCCGCTCCGGCCGCAGCGGTCGAAGCGCAATGGAGACGGGAGATAGCCGGCGCCGTTGCTCTTCTTGAACAAGCTGCCGCCCGGCTGCTCGCCCTGGTGCTTCAACAGGCCGGGCTTCGGGTCGAACGTGTCCACGTGCGACGGACCGCCGTTCATGAAGAGGAAGATCACCCGCTTGGCCCGCGGCTTGAAGTGCGACGGCCGGACGGCGTCCGACGCGAACGCGGAAGGCCCAAGAAGGCCCGCGAGCCCGAGCATGCCGAACCCCGAGGCCATGCGGCCGAGCATCTGGCGGCGGTCGAGCAGGGAACCGCGGAAGGGCCGGGCCGGGTCAGTCGACATAGAGCAGTTCGTTCGAGGCGAGCATCAGCTGGGCGTATTGTTCCCATCGCGGCAGCTCGCCGGCGGCGGGCCGCGCCAAGAAATCTGTCGCGAGCCGGAGCTCCTCGGCATCGGGCTCGCGGTTGAACAGCAGGCGGTGGACGAGCCCGACGCGCGCGGCATCGGATCCTGCGGCTTCGGCCGCGACGCGAGAGGCGAGCTTCTTGGCACGCTCGCCCATGAAGGGGCTGTTCAGCACGAAGAGCTTCTGGATCGCCGTCGTGGTGGCGCTGCGCTTCTCGGCGTGGACGTTGGCGTCCGGGTAATCGAACTGCGTGAGCAGGTCGTCGAGCTTCAACCGGCTCACGCGCGCGAAGACGGTGCGGCGGTGGTTCGCGGGATCCGATAGATCGGCCGACTTGCCGCCCGATGGGTCGAGCTCGCCGGTGAGGAAGAGCAGCGTGTCGCGCCATTGTTCGATCGAGAGGCGTCGGCGGGGCATGCGCGAGAGCAGAGCGTTCTCGGGGTCCGCCTTGCCGCCGGTCGACGTCTGGCGATAGGTCGCCGAGAGCAGGATCCCGCGCATCAGCGATTTCACGGACCATCCTTCGTCCATGAACCGCACCGCGAGGTGGTCGAGCAGCCGCGGTTGCGTGGGCGCCATGCCGGACCGGCCGAAGTTGCTCGGCGTCGGCACCAGCGGCCGGCCGACGAGCTGCGTCCAGACCCGGTTGACCATGACGCGCGCCGTGAGCGGGTTGTCGCGGCTGGCGATCGCCGCGGCGAGTTCTTGGCGTCCGCTGCCCGAGGTGAAGCGCGCCGGTTCGCCGTCGGAGAGCACGGTGAGGAAATGGCGTTCCGCCACCGGCCCCTTGCGGTCCACGTTGCCGCGGATGAAGACGTTCAGGTCCCGCGGCGCGTCCTCGGTGACGATGTGCATCGTGTCCGTTTGCATCCGGGCCATCGGCACGTTGTTCTTCTCCTCGCGGCCGTCGGGACCGCGGTTCGCCATGCGGCTGCTCGCGAAGACGCCGGCCAGCGCGTAGTAGTCGCGCGTGGGGATCGGGTCGAACTTGTGGTCGTGGCAGCGCGCGCAGGCGACCGTGAGCCCGAGCATCGCGCGGCACACGGTGTCCACGCGGTCCTCCCACTCGTCGGCCTGCACGGCGAGACGGCCGCGGTCGTAGTACTTCGGTCCGAGCCCGAGGAACCCGAGCGCCGGGAGGTCATCGTCGTCCGCGGCCGACAGCCGGTCGGCGGCGAGCTGGAAGCTGAGGAAGCGGTCGTAGGGCAGGTCGCGGTTGAAGGCGCGGATCACCCAGTCGCGGTACTTCCAGGCGTTGCCGTAGAAGTAGGTCGTGTCGTCGCCGACCTGGTGCGCCTGGTCCTCGGCGAAGCGCGCGAGCGGCAGCCATAGACTGGCGAGATGTTCACCGAAGCTGGCCGAGGCCAGCAACCGCTCCACGAGCTTCGGATAGGCGTCGTCGCGCGGGTCCGCGAGGAAATCGGCGACCTCTTCCGGCGTCGGCGGAAGGCCGGTGATGTCGAACGTGGCGCGGCGGATGAGCGAGCGCCGGTCGGCTTCGGGCGACGGCCGCAGCCCGTGCTCTTCCAGACGCGCGAGGACGAACCCGTCCACCGACGTCCGGCACCATGCCGCGTCGCGCACGACCGGCCGCGGCGGCGCGACCGGCCGCTGGAACGACCAGAACTCCCGTTCCTTCTTCCAATCCACCGGGGCGGCCACCGTGGGCGGTTCGTTGGTCGCGTCCGCGGCGGCGCATTGCGTGGCAACGGCCAGTATCAATGCCACCGCCGCCACCGCTGTGATGGCGGCCCGGACGGCCCGGCTCGCTGAGAAGACCGGATGGTGATGGCGATGGCGCATGCGTATCGACGGGACTGACGCCGGAGCATGGCCCGGAGAACGGTCTCCGGGCAACCTTCACGACAGCACGTGGATCCGATCAACGACGGCGGACGCATCCCCCGGAGACCTGGACCGGGGCTTTGAGGATGATTTTCTGGGTCGCTCCGGCAAACTTGTCGGTGCCGGGGGGCGCCGCCATCCACCGGGCCATTGCTTGCCCGCTCCGCCGGGGCGGAAGGGAAAGTCCGCCCTCCCAGGAGCAGCGCGTCGGATGGAACCCGGTGTCTCCTAGAGCGCTGCCGTGCGGAGCGCTGGCCGAAGTCCCGCCATGGGGCCGCCCGCCAGTGGACTCTCGTCCATGCTACGGCCGCTGTGCGGCGGGTCTCGTGTCTGCCCGGCAACAGAGTTCCGTCATCTCGTGAGCCAACCCGTCACGGTAGAGTCAACCGATAGTACCGCTCGCGTCGGCCTGCGGAAGCGTCGGTCGTGCTCATCGCGGTGCCGGTGCCGGTGAAGTCCGCCAGCGTCTGCCACGGCACGGCCAGCAGGTCGCGGGACTCCACGCGATAGCGGACGCCGGATGCGGACGGCCAGACGAGCGTCACCGCCCCGTCGGCCGCGACCGACGCGGCCAACGCCGGCGTGACGGAGACCGCGACGTCGATGCGGAACTCCGTGGTGGCGTCCCTTGACGGCGAGCCGTCGTCGGAGACACGGACCACGAAGCGTTGGATGCCCGCTTGGCCGACGGCAGGAGTCCACGCGAGGACGCCGGACCGGGCATCGATCGAGGCTCCGGCCGGTGCGACATCGAGCGCGAACGAAAGCGTCTGCGCCGGTCGGTCCGGGTCCGTCGCGACGACCGGGAACGTGACCTTGTCCCCGACGACCGCCTTCCGGTCCGCGATCGGCGCGATCACCGGCGGCAGGTTCGATTCGAGCACGATGATGCGGAACGGCGCCGATTCCGCGGTCGCCGGTAGCACGCCGGAGTCGGTCACCACGACCACGTAGCGGTTGGTGCCAGGACCGTCTTCTTCTCCTGGTGTCCAAGAGATCAGGCCCGAATCGGAATCGATCAGTGGCCCGGTGGCCGCGGCGCCGTCGGCTCGCCGCAACAGGAAGCTGAACTTCTGCTTCGGCAGGTCGGGATCGGTGACGGCGATGAGGAAGGAACCTCGCAGCCCTTCGGTCCACGTCAGGTCGGGCACGGTCCCGACGACCGGCGGCTGGTTCACCTCGGTGACCGCCACGGTGAAGACACGGTCGGCGCTCAGGGCAGGGAAGCCGTCGTCGGTCACGCGCAACGTGACCGTGTAGCTGCCCGGACCTTGCGATTCGGAAGGCGTCCAGGCGAACGCTCCGGCCGCGGTGATCGTCGCGCCCGCGGGCGGGGCGACGAGCGAGAAACGCAGTCCTTGGCCCGCGTCCGGATCGCTCGCCACCGCTGTCAAAGCCAAGGCGGTCCCTTCCTTCACGGTCGCGTCGGCGATCGCGGCGAGGGTCGGCGGCCGGTTCGGTGGGCCGCTGACGTTCTCCGCGCCCGGGGTCGGGTTGGCGAAGACACGGATGGCGACCGGGAAATCCTCGGGCGCGCGTCCGGCCGATCGGTCGGTGGCGACCGAAGTGTAGTCGAGATAATCGACGACCGCGGACTTGCCGAGCTGCGTGCGGCTGAGGGCTACGGAGCCGTTGGCGCGGTCGAGACGGAAGCCGGCGTGCAACTCGGTCGGCGTCGTGTCGCCGGGTTGCGCGTCCGCGAAGACGACCAAGAACCCGCCGGGTTCGATGATGGTGCCGGCGGGGAACGCCCACGCGCCGGTGTTCGTGTAATTCGCGGCCAACGACCATCCGTCGAGGCTGACCGGCGTGTTGCCGCGGTTCACGAGCTCGATCCACGGTTCGTGGGCTCCGTTGGAGTCGACGATGCCGGTGGCGTTGTCGGGCAGCACCTCGTTGATCCAGACCGGCGGGAACTCGGGCAGCGCGGCGGCGACGCTGTTCGTCGTGCCCGGTGTCGCCGGCGAGAGCTTCACCGGCGCGGGCGCGATGTCGATGGTGCTGCGGATGCCGCTGCCGGAGAGCCGGAGCGTGAGCGTCCCGCCGGTCGCTTCGGGCAGGTACCAATAGCTAAGCGTGTACGGCGCGCCTTGGACGAGCGGCGTGACGAGGTCCTGATAGACGGACGATCCGCGGGTGCTGCCCGGGCTGGTGGCGACAAGGTGCAGGCTCGACCGGCCAGAGTGCGCGACGGTCGTCGTGGTCGCCGTCTTGTCCATGTTGGGCGAGACGACGAACGAACCGGGGAAGGCCGATTCGAAATCGCCGCCGGCGATGAGGTTCGCGCCGGCATCCGGATCCGTCCCGGCGACAATCTTCAAGTCGTCGAGGTGCACTGCGCCGACGGTCTCAAGATAGAGGTAGAGCGCGGAGCTGCTGGCCGTGCCTTGCTGGACGACGTGCTGCCACCGCGGCGTCGCATCGGTCCCGGCTGCCGCCCAGTTGGCGACGCGCGTCGGGTTGCGCCGGGCATCGATGAGCTGGAGCGCGCTGCCGGAGCCGTCGGCCTCCGCGGGCCACGGGAGTGTGGCCCGGAAATCGACGCGAGTCCTCGGCACCAGGGCTCCGGGAGTCCCGGAGAAGATCCCGAGCACGGAACCCGCGCGATCGAGCCGGCCAGTCCATGTCCCGAGCACCGGGATGGCGGCGCCATAGGCGACGGCGAAGGCGACGCGATCCTGGGCGACGACGAGGAACTTGCCCGGCGCGAGCAGCGTCCCGACAGGGAACTGGTAGTCCAAGGGCGACGCCGAGAGGTGCATCCCGGAGAGGTCCTGCGTGGTGATGGCCGACGGGTTGTGCAGCTCGACGTAGGCGGCATCCGCGACGCGCGGCTGGTACATGACCTCGTTGATCACCGCTCGGAACTTCGGGATAGTCACAATTGTGAACGAACGCGTGCCGCCCGGATCGCCGGCGACGCCGTCGGTGACGTGGACCGTGACGCGGTTGGTCGTGGCGCCGGTGTCGTCGGGCGTCGCCCATGTGAAGCGTCCGCTGACCGGGTCGATCTCGGCGCCGGCCGGCGCGGGCGCCACGAGCGAATAGGCGAGCTGCTGCGCCGGGATGTCGGCATCGGTCGCGACCGCGTCGAGCACGACGACGGACCCTTCCTCGACCACGACATCGGCGATGGGCGCGAGCGCCGGCGGCTGGTCCACCTCGCGCACGGTGATGCCGAAGGTCATCTGCCCTTGCAGGCCGCCGCTGCTCTTCTCGGTGGCGCGGACGAGGATCGGATAGGTCCCGGGACCCTGTGCTTCGGTCGGTGTCCAACGGATGACACCGGTTTCCGGATTGATGGCGATGCCGGCGGGCGGATTGCCGCCGAGGCTGTAAAGGAGCGGTCCGCCTTCGGGATCGGTCGCCTGGACCTGGATCGTGATCAGCTGGCCCTCGTCGACCTCCTGCGGGCCGAGCTGCGCGACGACGGGCGGGTTGTTCACCTCGTCGACGGCGATGTTGAAGGTCCGGGTCGTGCTCCCGGTCG
>JBBRQL010000078.1:0-16803 GCA_038226425.1 Verrucomicrobiota bacterium | reverse complement strand
AGGTAAACTCGGGGCAGCGGAAGCCGGTATTTACTGGCGGAACCTAGAGAGCGTCCGCCGGGCGAGTCAATCGCCGCGTCACGGCGAGGGGACGGTCCTGGCCTGGACGAAGCGGATGAGCCCGGCCTTGCCGCCGGTGCACTTGCCTTCGACCACGACCTCGGTGCCGACGCTGGCGAACGTGACGCGCTGGTTGCCGCGTTCGCCGACGACCCGGGTGCGGTCGCCTGTGACATAGACCTTGCCGAAGCTGTCGTCGGGCGAGACCGCGCACTCGAGCGCCACAGATTTTCCGGGCAACCGGAAGATGACCAGATACGGCGAGGTGAACATGGCTTTGTCGAGCTGTGCGATGACACCTCGGACGTGGAACTTGCGCCCGGCATAACGGGCTTCCGCCGCGACAGGGTCGGACTCGTAATGGTTGAGCAGGTCGATGGCGGAGACCTCGGCGCCCGGGGCCAGCACCGGCAACGTGCCCACGGCCGGGGTCGGCGGCGCTTTGGCGACGGCCTGCTCGACGGCGGGCGGCACCCAGGCGGTGGGACGCTCCGGCGCGGCGATGCGGGACCGGGCCAGTTCCGCGCGAACGGCGGCCAGATCGCGCTCTAGGCCGGGCACCTTGGCCGCTTGATGCTCCAGTTCGGCCAAGCGCGATTTCTCGACGGCGACCGTCTCCGCGACGGCGACGCTCCCGCCCAAAAGGATGGCGAGGAGGAACGGACGGAAAGGGGATCTCATAGAAAGGGGGCACGAAAAAGGCCGGCTCCGGTGACGGAGCCGGCCTGTCGTGCCGTGTCGGCCTAGAACTTCTTGCTCGCCTGGACGTACCAGAAGCGGCCGCGCAAGTCGTGCGTGTCGCGGTCGTACTTGTCAGCGAAGGAGCCTTCGACGAGTGGCGGGCGCTCATCGGTGGCGTTCAGGATGCCCGCGGTCAGCTTGGTCTTGTCGAGCCAACCCGAGGTGAACTTGTAGCTCGTCTGGAAGTCGAGCGTGACCTGGGCCTTGACCTCGCGGTCGAAGCCCGCGACCACGTCGTCGAGATAGGCGCCGATGTAGTTGAGGGTCGGGCCGGCCTCGAAGTTGCGGTACGCCCAGAACAAGCTCGTGTTGCCCTTGATGCGCGGCAACGAGCCGAGACCGAACCCGGCTTCGGGCTGCGAGAAGTCGCCGAGCCGGTCGCGGATGCCACTGCCCGGGATGTTCTCCTGATCGAAGCGGTAGAAATACGAGAACACCGTGGTGGACGTGAAAGTCCCGGCGGTGTCCGTCGCCAGCACATAGGTGATGCTGCCGTCGAACCCTTCGACGATGCGCTTCGACAGGTTGAGCGTCGGAGCCGTCAGGGTGTTGTACGTGTAGGTCGCCGGATCGTAGTTGATCAAGCTCGAATAGAGTGCTCCCGGGTTGGTGGGTCCGCCCGTGCGGTAGTTCTCGTCGATGATGAACTGGTCGACGGAACCGGCGACGTTGGACTGCTCCAAGCGGAACCAGTCCACACCGAGGGTCAACGTCTTGAGCGCCGGCGGCGTGTAGACGATGCTCGCCGTGAGGTTCTTTGCCGTGGCCGGTTTCAGGTTCGGGTTGCCCGTGTAGAACGTGTCGATCTGCTCGAGCACCGGATAGTCGTTCTCGGTGATCACGCCCTTCTTGATCAGGTCGCGACGGACCGGGTTGATGAGCTCTGGAAAGCCCTCGGCCGACGGCGTGTAAAGATCGCCGAACGCCGGTGCCGTGAACGATTCCGAGTAGGAACCGCGCAGGGCCACGGACTTGTCCGACAACGGCTGCCAAAGGAAACCGACCTTCGGGGTGTACCGCGTCCCGAAGTCCGAATAGTCCTCGTAACGGCCCGAGTGGTTCAGCTCGAAGTAGTTCCCGCCCGGGAAGTTGAAGTCGTTGCCCAAGATCGGGATCTTGATCTCGTAGAACACTCCGTTGACCTCGCGCGAGCCGATGTAGGGCTGCGCGGAGTTGAAACCGACGACGTTGCCGCTGATGAGCGAGGAGTCCGGCCGGTAATCGCGGGACTCTTCGCGGTGCTCGGCGCCGACCACGAGCTGCACCGGGCCGCCCGGCAGGTCGAACAGTTCGCCGAAGACCTTGCCGTCGATCGAGAACAACCGGTCCTTGGCGAACGTGTAGTGGTCGAGCCGGATCGAGTCGAGGACCGCCTGGCTGTTCGCGCGGTTGCCGAACGGGTTGAAGGCCGTGGCCGGGTTGGTGGAGTTGATCGCCGTCTCGAGACCGTTGCGGCTGATGTCGTTGCCCTGGAGGTTCACGCCGTTCTGCGTCGTGTAGAGGGCCGCGGTCTCCCATCCCCAGCTGCTGTCGCCGATCTGGCCCTTGAAGCCGCCGGTGAAGCGGAAGATGTCGTAGTCGTTGGAATCGACGCGAGGCCCGAGCTCGACCGGCCGGTACGCCATCGTGGTGATGGGGATGCCGAACGGGTTGAAGGGGTTGTTCGCGGGGATCACGATGCCGTTCGGGCTCGTGATGGTCGACTGGTTCGCGAACACGATCGGCGTAGGGGCCAGCTGGTTGTAGCTGTAGGACTTCGTGTAGAACGCGTCGGTGAAGAACTTCAGGTGCTCGCCGAACAGGGCATGCTCGGCGTTGCCGAAGATGCTGTAGCGTTCGGAATCGCGGATGGCCGGCGTGTAGAGCGGGAAGGGGAACCGGTCGGTCGTGCCCTTGTAGGCGGTGTAATCCGCGAGGCTCTTGGGCGTGGTGCCGGGAGCCCCGCGATAGACCAAGCCGCCTGCCGGGATGATGTCGGCAGGGTCGGACGCGGCCGAGGTGCGGACGCGGCCCGGGTTGCTGGTGCCCGAGGTGTTGTTCGGGTCCGCGAGGTCCGGCAGCGAACGGTCTCGGTCGCGGCTGTACAGCGAATTGGCGCGGTAGTACGTGCCGCCGATGAGCACGGAGGTCTTCTCGGTCGAGGAACCGAGGATGAAGCTGTAACGCTGCTCCGCGGCATCGGTCGAAGTCGTGTTGCCGTAGGACGCGTTGAACTCGGCACCGTTGAAATCCTTCTTCAGGATGATGTTCACCACGCCGGCCACAGCGTCGGCGCCGTAGAGCG
The DNA here is from genome assembly GCA_038226425.1 of Verrucomicrobiota bacterium. Taxonomy (GTDB): domain Bacteria; phylum Verrucomicrobiota; class Verrucomicrobiia; order Limisphaerales; family UBA9464; genus CAIVQB01. The sequence continues at coordinate 13,718 of JBBRQL010000078.1, read as the reverse complement.
ACGAGCCGCCGTCCTTGAGGATCTCGATCCGCTCGACCGCCCCGAACGGTATGGCGTTGAGATCCTGGTTCGCCGTGCGCCGCCCGTTGACGAGCACCAAGGTGCCGCCCGGGATGCCGCGCAACGCGATCGCCGAAGTCCCGTCGCCGCCGTTGCCTTGCGATAGGCCATAGTTGCCGCCGCCGATCGCCGTGGGCGTCTTGCGGAGGACCTCGTCGATGGTCCGGGCGCCGCTACGCTGGATGAGTTCCGGGGTGATGATGTCGACCGGCGCGGCGGTGACCGTCTCGGCGGTCGGGATCAGGGATCCCGTGACGACCTGTTTCTTCATCTCCGTCGGGGCGGCGCCCGGAGTCGCCTGCGCGAAGAGCGCCGGCATGGTGATGAGTTGGGCACCTAGGCCCACGACGAGCGCGCGACGGAAGAGTTCTACGCGTCCCAGTTGGTTGGTGTGGTAGTTCATTTGTTGGCGTCTGCTTTTCCGGCAGTGGTTAGATCGGCCGGAGATTCGTTGCTATAGAACGCCGAAACCCTGAGGTGACAAGCACAATCCTGTCACCGGAACGTCGATCTCTGTCGCTTGACGGGATCGTCTGCAGGAAAGGGAAACGCGCGGCGAGCCTCTCCGATGCCGCCGCCTCGGTCGCGGCGAAAACTCCTCGGCCGCTTTCCAGCCCGATGGTGTCCTTTTCCGTGGCCGGTGTCTTCCCATCGGGGCGACGCCTTGATCCGGTCGCACCAAGCCCGCTACCCGCGGTGTCGGACGTTTAGGGGAAACAGGCAACCGGACGACGGGAAAACAAGGCTCGACACCCCCCCCGCCGTTTCTTAACTTCGGCATCTCGATTAACGGAACACATTACGGGGCGGCACGAGCTGCCCGACACCGGATCACTATGCAAGAAAAGTCCAAGACCATCGGCGAGTTCAAGACGCACGACAAAGACACCGGTTCGACCGATGTCCAAGTCGCACTGCTCACGCACCGCATCAACTCGCTCTCCGAACATCTCCAGAAGAACAACAAGGACAACAGCTCGCGCCGCGGCCTCCTCATGATGGTGAGTCAACGCCGCCGGTTGTTGAACTATCTCCAGAAGACGGACGAGGCCCGTTACAAGGCCATCACCGTCAAGCTGAAGCTCCGTAAATGAACTTTCTGAAGCCGGGCTCTGTGCCCGGCTTCGCCTTTTGGCCGGTACGGTCCCACGACGGGACCGGGATTCCGTTCGGGACGCACGCGGCGTCCATCTCCGGCCTTCCAAAAACCCCAAGCTGCGTCGCCAAGTAAACAATCGCCCGGACAGGCCCGGGAAATTTCATTGAGCTACCGCCACGTCCGCACCGAAGGACAGCGGGCGGCGGCTGACTGAAGTTCCTCTGGGCCGACGGGCAAAGTCCGTATATGCCCGAGAAAATCATCATCCCCATCGGCGGTCAGGATCTCATCATCGAGACCGGCCGCTACGCCAAGCAAGCCGACGGTTCCGTGACCGTCCAGCTCGGCGAGACCATCATCCTCACCGCCGCCTGCGCCGCCTCCAAGGCCAAGCCCGGGCAGGAGTTCTTCCCGCTGACGGTCGACTACCGCGAGCGCGCCGCCGCTGCGGGCCGTTATCCCGGTGGATACTTCAAGCGCGAAGGCCGCCCTTCCGAGAAGGAGATCCTGACCTGCCGTCTCACCGACCGGCCTATCCGCCCGTTGTTCCCGAAGGGCTACTACTGCGAGGTCCAGGTCCAATCGATCCTGATGTCCGCGGACGGCTCGAACGACGCCGACATCCTCTCGATCCTCGGCGCCAGCGCCGCGCTCACCGTGTCCGACATCCCGTGGGCCGGCCCTCTGGGCGCGCTCCGTGTCGCCCGCGTGAAGGGCGAGTTCGTCGCCAACCCGACCCATGAGCAGCAGGCCGAGTCCGACCTCGACCTCATCTACGTCGGCAACGAGCAGGACGTCGTGATGTACGAGGGCTCGGCCAACGAGATCACCGAGGCCGACTTCATCGCCGCGCTCAAGTTCGCTCACGAGCAGTGCCAGCCGATGATCGCCGCGCAGAAGGAGCTCCAGGCCAAGGCCGGCAAGCCCAAGCGCACCGTCACCGTCACCGTGGTGCCGGAAGAGATCCTCACCGAGGCCAAGGCGCTCGCCGGCGACCGCATCGTGCCCGCTCTCCTCACGCACCAGAAAGTGGCGCGGGAGGCCGCGGTCAAGGCGGTGTTCGACGACGTCGGCGTCAAGCTGGTCGCCAAGTTCGGTGCCGACAAGGTCACCGACTTCGTCCTCAAGGACGCCCAGTACTACATCCAGAAGGAATCCGTCCGCGGTCTTATCCTCGACCACGGCAAGCGCCTCGACGGCCGCAGCGCCGACGCCATCCGGCCGCTGGAGAGCACCGTCGGCATCCTGCCGCGGGCCCACGGCAGCTCGATGTTCCAGCGCGGCGAGACGCAGGCGGTCTGCCTCGCGACCCTCGGCACGAGCGACGACATCCAGAACTTCGATTCCTACACCGGCGGCGAGACGAAGAAGCAGTTCATCCTGCACTACACGTTCCCGAACTTCTCCGTCGGAGAGACCGGCCGCATCATGGGGCCCGGCCGTCGCGAGATCGGCCACGGCGCGCTCGCCGAGCGCAGCGTCCGCCCGATGATCCCGCTCAAGGACTACCCGTACGCCCTGCGCGTCACGTCCGAGATCCTCGAGTCCAACGGCTCCTCGTCGATGGCCTCCGTCTGCGGCGCGACCCTCGCGCTCATGGACGCCGGCGTCCCGATGACCCGCCCGGTCGCCGGCATCAGCATCGGCATCTGCACCGAGTACGCCGCCGACCACTCCATCGCCCGCTACAGCCTGCTCACCGACATCATCGGCTGGGAGGACGCGTTCTGCGACATGGACTGCAAGATCGCCGGCACGACCGAAGGCATCACCGGCTTCCAGCTCGACCTCAAGCTCAAGGGCCTCCCGCTCGCGATCATGATCGAGACCATCGAGAAGGCGCGCCTCGCCCGCCTCGAGATCCTCAAGCACATGGCCGTGACGCTGCCCGCGCCGCGCACCGAGCTGAGCAAGTACGCCCCGCGCATCGTGGTGATCAAGATCAACCCCGAGAAGATCGGCGCCCTCATCGGGCCCGGCGGCAAGAACATCAAGCGCCTGGTCGACGAGTCCGGCTGCGAGATCAACATCGAGGACGACGGCACCGTCAAGATCTTCTCCGTCTCCGCCGAAGGCATGGAGATCGCCCGCCAGGCGATCGAAGGTCTCGGTGCCGAGATCGAGATCGGCAAGATCTACAAGGGCCGCGTCGTCACGATCAAGGAGTTCGGCGCGTTCGTCGAAGTGCTGCCCGGCCAGGACGGCTTGGTGCATGTCAGCGAGCTCTCCAACAAGCGCGTGGACCGGGTCGAGGACGTCATCAAGATGGGTGACGAGATCTGGGTCAAATGCCTCGGCGTCGACGAGAAGGGCCGCGTCAAGCTGTCCCGCAAGGCGGCGATGGAAGAGCGCGGCGAGATCGTCGCCGGTGGCGATGCGGCCCCGGCCGAGGGCGGCGAAGCCCGTCGCGAAGGCGGCGGCGAGGGCCGTCCTGAACGTAGCGAGCGCGGCGGCGACCGGGGTGGTCGTGGCGGCGAGCGCAGCGGTGGCGAGCGCAGCAGCGGTGGCGAGCGCAGCGGCGGCGGCGAGCGTGGCGGTCGTGAACGCAGTGGTGAGCGCGGCAGCGAACGCGGCGGCGACCGGGGTGGTCGCGGTGGCGAGCGCGGCGGCGACCGCAGCGGTCCGAAGCGCGAAGGCAGCCCCGAAGACAAGGCCGCGGCCGCGTCCAAGGCGGAGCCCGGCAAGGTGTATCGTGCGAAGGTCGTCTCGATCAAGGATTTCGGCGCGTTCGTCGAGTTCTTGCCCGGTTGCGAGGGCCTCGTGCACGTCAGCGAACTCGCCAACTTCCGTGTGAAGAAGGTCGAGGACATCGTCCAGCTCGGCGACGAGATCACCGTCAAGTGCCTCGGTGTCGACGAGAAGAACCGCGTCCGCCTCAGCCGCAAGGCCGCGATGGAAGAGCGCGAACAGCAGGAACAGCAGGAGAACGGCGGCGCCGCTGCAGCGGCTCCGGCCCCGGCTTCTGAGGCTCCGGCCACGGAGACCCCGGCGACGCAGGACTGATCGGTCCTGTCAGGATTTTCATGAGACGGCGGGCCTTCACCGGCCCGCCGTTTTTTTGCCGCAGTGCAGGCGTCACAGACGGGCCAAAGCGCTTTGGCCGGACACCACGGACGACGGACCAGCGCGGGCGAAAAGGTACGGTTTCGTGCGCGCCATGACGGGCAGGGTGTCCGAGGCTGGTCACGGACAGGGCAGCGAAGTACCGAACACGCCGCGAAGGGCTTCCCAAGCGCCGCTTGTCGACCGATGGTCCGCAGGCTGGAAGCCTGCCCTCCTATTCGACGGGGTCTCTTCCTCTGTCGCCATCCTCTATCCACACGCCGGCCTCTCGCCCGGTGTCCGCCCGGACTTGATGGTTCAGACGATGCCGTCCGCGCTCTGTGGAACGGCATCCGTCCCGGCTGGGCAGACCGGATCGCTGCGCAGTTCATCTGTCCGTTTCCGCCGTCGCCGGGTGACCAAGCACGGTGAACGACAGCACGGACCAGCAGCTTCTTGCGGAATACGCCCGGACGGATCCCCAAGAGGCGTTCCGCGAGATCGTTCGCCGCCACCTGGACCCTGTGCATTCGGCGGCCGTGCGCATGGTCGTCGACCGGCACTTGGCTGAGGACGTCGCCCAAGGCGTCTTCGTCGCGCTCGCCCGGCAGGCGGATTCCTTGAAAGACCGCGCGGTGATCGCCGGCGGGTTGCATCGCACCGCCCAGAACCTCGCGGCCAAAGCCGTCCGCACCGAGGTCCGGCGGCGCGCCCCCTGGACACGAAGCCGCCGCCATGCGGACGCCTTCCTCCGGATACCACGCTGGTCTTCGAGATCGAGCCCTTGGGCCCTTCCGGCGAAGGAGGAGTGACCGCGGGTCACCCATGCCGGGATCGTCGCTTGTCACGCCCCCGGACAAAGACCAGCCCAGGTTATCCCCAAGTTGTTCAGGCTTTGCCTTGACCCGATTTCCTCCGCGCCGCCATCGTCCGCGCTGTGCTTTTGGGCACGCTCCATGTTTGCGCAACTCAAAGGTCTCTTCTCTAACGACATCGGGATCGACCTCGGCACGGCGAACTCGCTCGTCTACGTGCGCGACCAGGGCATCGTGCTCCGCGAGCCTTCCGTGGTCGCCATCCAGGCGGGCACGACCAATGTTCTCGCGGTCGGCGAAGAGGCCAAGCGCATGCTCGGGCGCACCCCGGGCAACATCGTCGCCATCCGTCCGATGAAGGACGGCGTGATCGCCGACTTCGAGATCACCGAGGCGATGCTCCGGCACTTCATCCAGAAGGTCCACCACCGGAAGCTGATCGCCCCGCGCGTCGTGGTGGCGGTGCCCAGCGGCATCACCGAGGTCGAGAAGCGCGCGGTGAAGGACTCGGCCACGCACGCCGGGGCCCGCGAGGTCTACCTCATCGAGCAGCCCATGGCATCGGCCATCGGCGTCGGCCTCCCGGTCCACGAACCGGCCGGCAACATGATCGTGGACATCGGCGGCGGCACCTGCGAGATCGCGGTCATATCGCTCGCCGGCATCGTGTTCAGCCGGAGCGTCCGGGTGGGCGGCGATGAATTCGACGACACGATCGTCGCGCACCTGAAACGTGCACATAATTTGATGATCGGCGAACGCACCGCCGAGGAGATCAAGATCCGTATCGGCTCCGCGGCCCCGCTCGAGCAGGAACTGACCATGGAGGTGAAAGGCCGCGATCTCGCGGCCGGTCTCCCCAAGACGGTCATCGTCCGCTCGGAAGAGATCCGCGAAGCCCTCCAGGAACCGCTTTCCAGCATCCTTGAGTCCGTCCGCATCACCCTGGAACGCTGCCCGCCCGAGCTCTCGGCCGACCTGGTCGACCGAGGCATCATGATGGCGGGTGGTGGCGCCCTGCTCCGCAACATCGACCGGATGATCGCGAAGGAGACGGGACTTCCCGTCCACATCGCCGACGATCCGTTGACCGCGGTCTGCACGGGCACAGGGAGGGTGTTGCAGGAGCTCAGCTTCCTGAAGCGCGTCGCCTCGAGCTCGACGTCCTGATCTCTTCGGCCCCGCGTTCGCCCCGATCGGATCGGAGCGAACTTTGTCCAAACGCGCACATCATCTGGCGATCGGCACCGTGGCGGTGCTGACGTTGGTCGTCTTGAACCTGCCCCCGGCGACGGCGGGCCGGGTCAAGCTGGCTTTCGCCGGCCTGTTCCTGCCCCTTTTCGGTGTCACCGGCAGCGGCCAGTCCTTCGTCGATCGCGCCAGCTACGCGCTGCTCACCCGTTCCACGCTCATCTCCGAGGTCGAGCGCCTGAGGAAGGAGAACGCCGACCTCCGCCTCGCGGCGCTCCAGGCCCAGGGCGCCCTCGCCGAGAACGCCCGTCTGCGGGCCTCGCTCGGCTGGACGCCCAAGGCGCCGTGGAAGCGCCATGCCGCCCGGGTCGTCGGACGCGAGCCCACGACCTTCTGGCGCAACATCACCATCGACGTCGGCGCGCGCGACGGGATGCAGGTCAACCAAGCGGTGCTCACCGGAGAGGGCCTCGTGGGGCGCATCCGGGAGGTCGGCCCGACGCAGAGCCAGGTCGCGCTCATCGGCGACCCGGATTGCGGTGTGTCGGTCATCATCGCCGAGACGCGCGACAACGCGGTGATCCAGGAGGCCCGCTCGGCCGCGGTCGGCGACGGTTACGTCGCGCTGCGAACGCTCCAGAACAGCCCGGACATCCTGGCCGGCCATATGGTGCTCACCAGCGGTCTCGGCGGCGTCTTCCCGCGCGACATCCCGGTCGGACGCATCGTCGATACCCGGTCGGTCGACGGCGGTCTCTACACCGAGGCCCGCGTCAAACTCGCGGCGAATCTCAACCGCCTGGAAGAAGTCTGGGTCCTCACGCCATGAGTGTGAACGAGATCAGTGACGGGTGGCAGGTGGCAGGAAAAATCTGCGCCCACGCACAGCTCGGCCGCCTCTTGCCACCCGTCACCCGTCACCCGTCACCGCTTCCCGCATGAACTGGCTACCGAACACCCTCCTGTTCTTCGCCGCTTGGTTGGCCGTGTTCGCGCAGACGCAGTTCGCGCCGGTCGCGGGCCTGCTCGGCGCGCCGCTGTGCATCGTGCCGGCGCTGGTCGTGTATGCCGCCCTGACCAGCAACATCGCCGTGATGACCGGGCTGGTGCTGTTCGCCGGGCTGGCGCTCGATTCGCTCTCCGCGAACCGGCTCGGCGTGAGCCTGCCCCCGCTCTTCGTCGTCGGGCTCCTGGTCCACGCCCGGCAGCATCTCATCCTGCGCGACCAGATCTACGCGCAGGTCTGGCTCGGGATCGGCGCCGGCTGGGCGGTGCCGCTGGGCACGCAGACGCTGCTCTCGATGGTCCGCCCGGAGCCGATCAGCGGATGGCCGACGCTCTGGCACCTGGTCTTCGGGGCCGCGCTGAACGGCGCGATGTGCCCGCTCTGCTTCGTGCTGTTCGGTCGCCTGCGCGACGCGTTCGAGTACCGACCGGTCCCGGAATCCAGTTTCCGGCCGGACCGCCAGATCAAGCGAGGAAGGTCATGAACGTCCTCGTCATGACATCGTTACCGAACGGGGCGCCGGCCCGGCCGTGTTTGAACGGCCCCGGGCTCCCGTTGTCCATCGGCGCGTCCCGCGCAAATCCACTCGGCGCGATTTTGTCCTCCGCCATCCGTTCCTGACGTGCTCGTCTTCGACCAGCTCAACAAAGGAGACCGCAACCTGCGCATCGTCGCATGGGCGATGCTGGCCGGGTTGCTCGTGCTCGCCGCGCAGCTCTGGCGGCTCCAGGTCTTCTCGGCGGACCGCTACCGCGCGACGCAGCTGACCCAGAGCTTCAAGACCGTCCACATGCCCGCGCTCCGCGGCAAGATCCTCGACCGCCACCGCCACGAGCTGGTCGGCAACGCGCCGCGGTACCGGCTGCACCTTTACCTCGACGAGCTGCGCCCGCAGTTCAAGGCGGAGTACCAGCAGATCAAGCAGCAGGCGTTGACCGCCAAGCGGGGTGCAGCGGGCGGCGTTGCGGCGCCGGAGGAGAACTTCTTCGCGCACATCTTCTCGAAGTTCCGCAAGCACAAGAACGCCGCGCGGTTCACCAGCGAAGAGGTCGCGGCGATGGAACGGCGCGCGCGCTTCCTCGTCGTCAGCAACACCGTCGCGGCGGTCGGCGCCCGCATGGGCCTGGTGCTGCCGCTGAACGAGGAGGCGCTCCAGAGGCACTATCTCCAACGCCGGTTCCTGCCGCTCTCCGTGCTGGCCAACTGCACGCCGGCGCAGGTCGCGTTCGTCACCGAGCAGGGGTGGAGCATCCCGGGCGTCGCGCTGGAGCAGGTGGCGTTGCGGAACTATCCGCACGGCTCGCTCGCGGTGCATCTCCTCGGGCACCTCAAGCGCTACGACGGCGACGAGGAAGAAGAAGGGGCGTTCGACTACCGGCTGCCCGACTACATCGGCGGCATCGGCCTCGAGAAATCGTTCGACCGCGAGCTCCGGGGCGTGGCCGGTGCGAAGAGCATCCTCGTCAACAGCGCCGGCTACCGCGCGCGCCAGGCCGAGGAGATCCTCACGCCCGCGCAGCCCGGCCAGAACCTCGTGACCACCCTGGACCGCGACCTCCAGAAAGAGGTCGAGAAAGCGTTGAACTCGGTGAAGGCCGGCGACGAGCGGGGAGCCGTCGTGGTCATGGACCCGCGCAACGGCGACGTGCTCGCGATGGCCTCAGCGCCGGTGTTCAACCCCGTCGAGTTCATCGACGGCGTCACGTCGGTCCGCTGGACCAACTTCTTCATGGCCGAGCCGTGGCGGCCGATGTTCAACCGGGCGACCTACGGCGAATACGCGCCCGGCTCGATCTTCAAGATCATCAACGCGCTCGCCCTGCTCGAGGACGGTCTGGACCCGAGGGAGGTCTTCAACGTCGTCGGCGATCCGCGGCGTCCCGGCAAAGGCCGCTATATGCTGGGAAACCGCTCGATCGAGGACACCGCGTCGCCCGGCGAGTACGATTTTCGGCGCGCCTTCATCCGGTCGAGCAACAGCTACTTCATCGACCACGGGCTCAAGCTCGGCTGGGAAAAACTGCTGGCGATGGGGCACCGGTTCAGGCTCGGCGAGACCTCGGGCATCCGCATCGGCGAGGAGCAGGACGGTGATTTTCCGACGGCGGAGAAGGCGCGCAAGGAAGGCTGGGGCCCGGGCAAGCTCGCCAACATCTCCATCGGCCAGGAGATCACCGTGACGCCGGTGCAGATGGCCGTCGTGCTCAGCGCCGTGGCGAACGGCGGCAAGGTCTTCTGGCCGCGGGTCGTGGACCGCCTCGAACCGGCCGACGTCCTCTCCGAGGAGCCGACGGTCAACGTGAAGCCCGGTCAGCTGCGCGACCGCATCGAGCTGCCGCAGCGCGTGTGGGACCTCGTGCGCGCCGCGATGCGGGACGACGTCGCCGACAACGAAGGTTCCGGCAAGGCGTCCCGGCTGGATGGTTTCGCGGTGTGCGGCAAGACCGGCACCGCGGAGATCAAGGGCAACGGACGCAAGGACAAGGTGACCTGGTTCGCCAGCTTCGCGCCGTACGAGGCGCCGCGCTACGTCGTCATCGTGATGGTCGAGAGCGGCGGGTCCGGCGGCGGCACCTGCGCGCCGGTGGCCAAGCAGATCTACCAGTACCTGCAAGGGCGCGAGCAGGGGACGGTGAAAGGGCTGGCGAGGAACTGATATGTTCGCCCCTTCCCTCAACCGCCGCGAACCGCGCATCGAATGGGCGATGTGGAGCGCCGTCCTCGGGCTGATGCTCATCGGCACGGCGTTCATCTTCTCGGCGACCGGCGACTCGGACGCGGCGGCCAACCTGCCGTGGTGGCGCTACCGGGCGTTCGGCCACGTCCTTGCTTCCGCTGCCGGCATCGCGGTGGTCTTCGCCCTTTGCCTCGTGGAGTACGGCCGGCTGGCGCGCTGGTCGCTCGTGGCCTATTGGGCGAGCATCGCGCTGCTCGTCTGCGTCTTCTTCTTCGGCGCGTCGCGCAACGGCGCGAAACGGTGGCTGGACCTCGGACCGGTGCAGTTCCAGCCGAGCGAGTTCGCCAAGCTCGCGTTCCTCTTCGCCCTGGCGAACTTCCTCTCCCGCCCGGCCGACGAGCTCCGGCTGCCGGGCAACTTCCTCAAGGCGCTCGGCATGGCGCTGCTGCCGTTCGTCATCATCCTCAAGGAGCCCGACCTCGGTTCCGCGATCGTGCTCATGCCTACGGCGATGGTGATGATGTTCGTCGCCGGAGTGCCGCGGGCGATGCTCGGCAAGTTCGTCGCGGGCGGGGCGCTGCTGGCGGCGCTGGTCCTCGTCGACGTGCTCTTCGCGCCTCCCGGCTGGAAGTTCGTGAAGCTCGAGGGCTACCAGAGCCGCCGGCTCCAGGTGTACTTCGACCTCGATCTCACCCCGCGCGGCGCGACGCCGGAGCAGGCGCGACAGGCGCGGATGCTCCAGCGCGACACCGCCATGAACGTCGACCAGGCGCTGATCTCCATCGGCTCCGGCGGCATCGTCGGCAAAGGCTGGCGCGAAGGCACCCAGCACTCGCTCGGCTTCCTGCCGCGGCTGGGCGCGCACAACGATTTCATCTTCTCCGTGATCGCCGAGGAAAAGGGTTTCCTCGGCAGCATGACGGTCCTCGCCCTCTACGGCGTGGTGCTCTTCACGGGCATCAGGACCGCCGGCCAAGCCCGCGACCGGCTCGGCCGCATCCTCGCCACCGGAGTCGTGACGCTGCTGTCCACGCACATCTTCGTGAACATCGGCATGAACATCCGGCTGGTGCCGGTGACGGGCATACCGCTGCCCCTGCTCAGCGCAGGCGGAACCTCAGTGCTCTGCTCCCTGGTCGCCATCGGCATCCTCCAGAACATCCATCTCTACCGGCGTCATCACTGACGCGACTTCTCCCATCCCATGAGCCGACAGACATTCAAGAAAGGCCGCGGCCCGATGCGCTTCAAACCGACGCGCGGGCTCGGCACGCCCCAGCCCAACCGCGGGGCCGCCACCGCCCGCGCCGGCGTCATCGGCGACAAGACCGCCGAGGACCCCCTCTTCGACCGCCGCCGACACGAGTCCGAGATCCGCCGCGCCGAGAACCTTGCCGCCGGCCTTCCCGAGGACGCCGCCGACGCGCCCGACGAGACGCAACGCAGCAAGACCGGCCGCGACCAGCGCTTCCGCCGGCCCGACCTCTCCAAGTCGCCCGAGATCACCGAGGCGGACGAGGCCTCCGAATCCGCCCCCGGCACGCCCAAGGAACGCGAGCCGCGGACACTGATGGAGAAGGCCCGGGCGGCGGTGAAGCACGTCGTCAAGAAGGTCAAGCAGCTCATCAAGCCCGAGCCGAAGCAGAACCTCGAGGTCATCATCAACACCGAGCCGCTCGAGACGCGCGTCGCCGTGCTGATCGAGAACAAGCTCGAGGACTTCACCGTCGAGCGCACCAACACCGAGCGCCTCGTCGGCAGCATCTACAAGGGCAAGGTCAGGAACCTCGAGGACGGCCTCAAGGCGGCCTTCGTCAACATCGGCTTCGAGAAGAACGCCTTCCTCCACTACTGGGACATCATCCCCAACAGCTTCGACTCCAGCGTCGAGGTCGTGGAGCGCGACGGCGGCAAGGGCAAGAAACGCGACGCCAAGCCCAAGATCACCCAGAAGGACGTGCCGAAGCTCTTCCCGGTCGGCTCCGAGATCATCGTCCAGGTGACCAAGGGCCCCATCGGCACCAAGGGCCCGCGCGTCACCACCAACCTCTCGCTCCCCGGCCGCTACCTCGTGCTCCTGCCGAACTCCGACCAGTCCGGCGTCAGCCGGAAGATCGAGGACACCGAAGAGCGCCAGCGCCTCAAGAAGATCGTCCGCGAGCTCACCTTGCCCGAGGGCATGGGCGTGATCGTCCGCACCGCCGGCGAGGGCAAGCTCAAGCGCTACTTCATCCGCGACGTGGCGATGCTGCTCGAGGAATGGAAGCAGATCCAGGAGCGCATCAAGACCCAGCCGCTCGCGACCTGCGTCTTCCAGGAGCCCGACCTCATCGAGCGCACCGTGCGCGACTTCCTCACCGAGGACGTCACCCGCATCGTCGTGGACGACCCGAAGAAGTTCGAGGCCATCCGCGACAGCATCGCCAAGATCAGCGCGCGTTCCTCGAAGAAGGTCCACTTCTACAACGAGGCCCAGCCGCTCTTCGACCGCTACAACGTCAGCAAGCAGCTCGAGGCCGCCTTCGGACGCCAGGTCACGCTCAAGAGCGGCGGCTACCTCATCATCGACGAGACCGAGGCGCTCGTGGCGATCGACGTCAACACCGGCAAGCACAAGGGCACCAAGGACCACGACCTGAACCTGCTCAAGGTCAACCTCGAGGCCGCCGACGAGATCGCCCGCCAGCTCCGCCTCCGCAACATGGGCGGCATCATCGTGCTCGACTTCATCGACATGAAGTCGCGCAAGGACCAGCAGAACCTCTACCAGCGCATGAAGGAGAACCTGAAGCGCGACAAGGCCAAGACCCACGTCCTGCCGCTCTCCCAGCTCGGCCTGATGGAGATGACGCGCCAGCGCCACACCGAGTCGATCGCCGCGGCGATGTACGTGGATTGCCCGCACTGCAAGGGCCGCGGCGTGGTGAAGAGCCCGGAGAGCATGAGCGTGGAGATCCAGCGCAAGCTCACCAGCATCATGAAGGCCCGCGTGCGCAGCGAGGACGACTTCCAGCTGCGCGTCCACTGCAACCAGGAGGTGCTCGACCGCCTGCGCACGCAGGACGAGAAGCTGCTCATCGAGCTCGAGAAGAAGTTCTTCGCGAAGCTCAGCTTCCGGCCCGAGCCGTCCTACGGCAACGAGCAGTGGGCGATCTTCAACGCCATGAACAACCAGGAGCTGGCCAAGAACCAGAACTGAGGAGCCCGTCAACGACCCAGCCGCGCCCGCCACGGGCGCGGCTTTTTGCTTCCGGCCCGGAAGATGGATCCGGCGCCCGGCGCCCGCTCAGCCGGCTCGGCGAGCCCTTGGCCCTCGGAGGGCGTGCTGGCCGGACATTCAGTCGAGGCGCACGAGCGCCGTCGCGGCGGACGACGGGTCGGCCCGTTCCTCCAGCGAGGCCGCGATGTCCGCGGCACGGCGCACCGCCTTGCCGTTGAAGACTTCGTGACCGTTCGCGCGGACCACGAGCGGGCGGTCGAGGTCGAGCAACCGGTCGGAGAGCCGCAGGACCATCCCCGACGGCACCTCGCCTTCGAGCGTGATGGTGTGGTCGTCGACACTGGCGACGATCTTCTGACGGTCCTTGATCGGGATCTCGCTGGGGATCTGCAGCCAGTAGAAACGGCGGTGGACGACGTCGTCCTGTTGCCACACGACCTTCTTCGGCCACGGGTCGCGGTGGAACTTCGCCATCCACGGCAGCGCCTCGGCGTCCTGTTTCTTCATCCAATGGCCGAGGCCCGGATAGATCCGCGCGAAGTGGACGTACCCGCCCGGATCCGCCTGCGCCAAGTTGTCGAGATCCGCGGCGCGGGCAGCGGCGATCT
>JBBRQL010000077.1:0-16846 GCA_038226425.1 Verrucomicrobiota bacterium | reverse complement strand
TGCGAGGACGAAGACGGCGTAGGCCAATCGCTTTTTCATGCGGTGCCGCGGCAGCGGCGGGACGAGCTTAGGAGCGCTCGGACGCGAAGCAACCGCGCGCCTCGGAAAAGACGTCACCGGTTGGCGGCGGGAGCCCGACAGGCTAACCTCGACGCAGATGAGCGATCCAACTTGGCAGGAACGGTTCGGGCAGGTCTTCCAACGCGGCGTGGCCGCGTGGGAAAACGGACGGCGGTCGCCGCGGACGATGTTCGGGCCCGAGGACGAGGCATTCCTCGCGAGCCTCGGCGGCACGACCCAAGAGTTCTTCGACTTCGTGGATGATCTCCTCCGCTACGGCGAACCGGACCTCGCGACGGTGCTCGCCGTCACCGAGATCCAGCGCGACCACTTCCTCGGTGCGCTGGGAGGCAAGCCCACGGGTCGCATCGCATCGATGTCCGACCTGCCCGCGAAGACCGACTCGGTGGATGGCATCCCGTGGCTCCCGCGCCTCATCGCCAAGGCCCGCTTGAAGCTCCGTGGCGAGATGCCGCCCGATCTGATGTACGGCTGCGCGGGCGATCGTCCATTCCTCCGCCGGATGCGCATAGACCTTCCGAGCTTCCTCGCTTTGGTCCGCGACCAGGGCGGCGACGATCGCCGGATCGTGGATGAGGTGAAGCGTCGCGCCGGCATCGACTGAAACTGTGCGGAGACGTCAGGCCTTGAAAAAAATCTTCCGCCGCCAGAGCCAGTAGAGGACGCACCAAGCGGCGAGCGCGAAGAGACCGCGCTGGGCGACGGGCCACCACGCTTCTCCGAGCGGTGTCTTGAGCCCGCCGATCCACGCGTTGCTCGCGCTTCGGAACCAGCCGCCGAAAGAGTTGCCCAGCACATAGGAAGCGATGGAGTTCGTGCCCACGACGACCAAGGGAAACGACCACCGCCTCCAGCCCATCACCTCGATGCTCCAGTAGAACGCCAACAGCATCAGGGTCGTCCAACCACCGGCATAGAGCACGAAGCTCGGCGTCCAGATGCGCTTGATCAACGGGAACCAAGGGCTCATCGCAAGACCGGCGGCGATCCCGGCAAGGCCCGCGACCAAGAGCACGGCGCACGTCTTTCGTTTCGCGGCACCGCGACCCGCCGCGTCCTCGCCTTCGGCTCCGACGGTCCGCTGGACCAAGGCACCGGCCATCACTCCGAAGAGCATCGTGGCCGTGGCTGGTATGGCGTTCATCCCGACGTAGAAACCCGAGTAGTTGCGGCCGAGCAACCAGCGGTCGAAGGCGCTGCCGATGTTCTCGTTGCCCATCGCCCACGGTCCGCCGACGCCGTTCCAAGGGTTGTGCATCCAAACCATCTGGTAACCGACCAACAGGACCGCGGCCGAGACCGCCGGAGCCCGCAGCCCTCGGCCGACGAAGAAGAAGGCGAGGACGTAGCTGATCGCGATCTGCTGGAGCACGCGGATGAACCCGATCTGGACCTTCTCAGCGCCGAAGTGGTCGAGCAGGACCCCGATGAGCATCAGGTTGAAAGCCCGCAGTAGCGCGTGCCGCAGACGTTGCGCCCACGTGTCGCCGAGAGCCTCGCGGCGCGCGTACGCGAAGGGCATGGCCACGCCGACCATGAAGGTGAAGGACGGTTGGATCAGGTCCCAGTAGGTGCAACCTGCCCACTCGACATGCTCGTTCTGCCGCGCCAGCAGGTTCCAACCGGGCAGCCCTTTCAACGATTGGAAGATGCCCCCGCAAAGGAGCGTGAACATGATCAAGCCCCGGAAAGCGTCGAGGGACTGAAGACGTCCGCCCTGTGCCGTTGCCGGGATGACGGCTGACGATTCCGTTCTCATGGGATAGGTCGACAGCATGTCGGCCGAGCCCGTCGAAGCGAGCGGTTTCCGCCATGCCGTCTGCTTGGGCGCCCCGGCTCCGCCGACGGGAAGTCCGGGATGATGACGCCGAGAGCGCAGCGCCGCGACGGGCTCAGGGCCGGATGGCCTGATAGACCGTCTTGGCCATCAGCACCGCGCCCTTGGCATCGGGATGGACCTGGTCGGGGAACATCTCGGGATGGCCGCTGAGCGCGTCGTTGAGGTCGATGACCGGGATCTTCGACTTGTCGCAGGCTTCCTGCGTCGCCTCGATGACTTCGTCGAGCGTGGCGGCGTTGATGCCCCAATGGTCGCCATAGACCGGGACCGGCAGGCAGACCCAGAGCTTCGGACGCGACTTGATCCCGCGGAGATGGTCGATCATGGCGCGGTAATCGGCGATGAACGCCGCCTTGCCCTTCCAGTTCTGCGGCTTGGTGTCGTTGGTGCCGAGCTTGAGGATCACGACGTCCGGCTGGAACGCCTCCGCGGCCTTCGCCTCATCGGTGGTCCAGTACGGCAGGTCGCCGGCCTTCTGCAGGGTCGCGCCGCTGCGGCCGAAGTTGCGCACCTCGAAGCCCGCGCCGAGGTACTCGCCGAGCTGGGCCGGATAGCTGTTGGTCTCGCGTCCTTCGACGCCCGATCCGTAGGTGATGCTGTCGCCGACACAGGCGATCTTGATGATCGGGTTGCCGGTGCGGCGCTTGTCCTGGAAATCGGTCACCTTGATGTGCGGCAGCTCCTTGGTGCGGCAGCCGAAGGCGAAGGCGAAGGCGAACAGCGCGAGCAGGGCGAAAAGGCGGCGATTCATAGCGACGTTGTGGCAGGACTGTGGGGCAGCCGGAGCCAAGTGCGAAGCGGGAAGTGCATCGGGTGCGTCCCTCGCCCTGGCCTCAGAGGGGGCGGTGGCAAGATCCGCCGGCCTGTCGCTCGACGACAGCCGCCGTGGCGACCTGCGCCCGGGTCGGTGCCCCCTGCACGTAGGCACTTGCCCTGTCTCGCGGATGGACTAGGACTTAGCCCACGGGCAGCCTGATGCTCCCGGCACGAGAGCGGAGACGTTCCCGGCACCGGTCCCAACTGGACGCGAAACCAAGCAATTGAACATGAAACCAAGCAAACTATCAGCAATCACGCTGTTGGCGTGCGCCGCATTCACGACCGTGAACGCTGCGACAAACTCGTTGCCCGCATCCGCCGCCTTGCCCTTGGGCACCGGCGCCGCGCGCGGCTTCATCGTCCGCACGGCACAGGCGCCGCAGGACTCCACCGTCGCCAACAACCTGATCCGCGCCCTGAAGCAGATCAACGGCACGTTGACCACCACCGCCGGCGCGGCCGTCCCCAACGAAGCGGTCGCCGGCCCGAACCCGGACGGCAGCTACGCGGTGGACACGGTCAATTTCGAGAAGGACGCCGCCGCGTTCGACCTGCTCGACGTCGACGGCAACATCACCGCCAGCTTCGCTCCCGAGGCGTTCCCCGGCATCCCGGGAAGCGGCGCGGACACCTTGAACTTCGCGACCGAAGTCGTGGGCTTCCTCGAGCTGCCCAAGGGCGTCACGACCTTCGGCATCAGCTCCGGCGCCGACCGCACCGATGTGAACGACGACGACGGGTTCCAGGTGTTCGTCTCGGCCAACCCGCGCGACTTCTTCGGCGCGAAGGTCGCCACGTACGACCGGGGCGCGGCGATCAAGCCGTTCACCGCCAACCAACACAACGAGACGGTCTGGTCGGTCGACGCCCCTGCGGCGGGCCTCTACCCGTTCCGCATCCTCCACTGGCAGACCGGTCACGGCGCCAACCTGAACTTCTATTCGATCGCCGCCGACGGCGCCCGCACCTTGGTCAACAGCCCGACCGAGGCCGCCGCCGTGAAGTCCTACCGCGCGACCAGCGTCGCCGCGTCGAAAGGGCCGTACGTCGCCGAGGCCGGTCCGGCACCGGGATCGGACGGCAACAGCTCCTCCGCGCCGGTCGAGGCCGTCGTCATCGATGGTGACACCACCGTCGCGACGGCCGGCGTCGCGCTCTACCTCAACGGCACCAAGGTCGTGCCGCAGACGCTCTCCAAGACCGGCAGCAAGATCGCGCTGAGCTTCTCGCCCAACACGACGCGGTCCGAGAAGGACAACGCGGTCCGCCTCGAGCTCAAGGATTCCGCCGGTGTCAGCCGCACCAACACCTGGAACTTCGGCATCGTCGTGAGCGGCGCGGCTGGTTCCCAGGTGGCCGGGCAGTGGGACTTCGAGAACGGCGACCTCTCGGCGACGGTCGGCAAGGCGCTGGCCTACTTCGATCCGGTCGCCCAGCAGAACACCCGCTTCGGGACCACCACCGCTCTCGGGGTGCCCGACATCGGCGGCAAGCCCGCGAAGGTCATGGAGGTCCCGGGCGACCTCGACCGCAAGATCGGCTACGTGATGGACCACGGCATCAAGCCCAACGGCGGCGGGACGCGCGTCAACCAGTACACGTTGATCTTCGACCTGTTCGTGGACACGGCCGGGCCCGGCGCGGCGTCGCTGTTGCAGACCAGCTCGCTGAGCAACACGGATGACGGCGACCTGTTCTGGCAGGGCAACAACTTCGGCCAGGGCGGCGACGGCTACAAAGGCCGCGGCACCTTCACCGCGGGCGCTTGGCACCGCGTCGTCGCAGCGTACGACGAGGCGGCCAACCCGCCGGTCGTCACCAAGTTCGTCGACGGCATCAAGCAGGACGACTGGACCGCCAACCAAGGTCTCGACGCCGCGCGCCGCGCCCTCCAGCCCACCGCCATCCTCTTCGGCGACGGCGACCAGGACGAGCGCCGCAAGATGTGGGTGAACTCCATCCAGATCCGCGCCGGCAAGATCACCGACGCCGAAGCCGCCGCCCTCGGCGGACCTTCGGCCGCCGGCATCCCCCAGACGATCCCCGCGAGCACGGCGACCGGCCAATGGGACTTCGATTACGCCGACCTGCTCCCGAGCATCGGCAAGCCCTTGGCCTACTTCGACCCGACGTTCGACGGGCCGATCGGCACGGCGGACGACAAGACCACCTTCGGGACCACGACCGAGTTCGGGATCGCCGACATCGGCGGACAGCCCGCCAAGGTCATGAAGGTCCCCGGCACGCTGGACCGTCGCATCGCCTACGTGATGGACCACGGCATCAAGCCGAACGGCGGCGGCACCAAGGTCAACCAGTACACCTTGATCTTCGACCTGTTCGTGGACACGGCCGGGCCCGGCGCGGCGTCCCTGCTGCAGACCAGCTCGCTGAGCAACACGGATGACGGCGACCTGTTCTGGCAGGGCAGCAACTTCGGCCAGGGCGGCGACGGCTACAAAGGCCGCGGCACCTTCATCGCGGGCGCTTGGCACCGCGTCGTCGCGGCCTACGACGAAGCCGCGAACCCGCCCGTCGTCACCAAGTTCGTCGACGGCATCAAGCAGGACGATTGGACCGCCAACCAAGGCCTCGACGCCGCGCGTCGCGCCATGCAGCCCACCGCCCTCCTCTTCGGCGACGGCGACCAGGACGAGCGCCGCATCATGTACGTGAACTCGGTGCAGGTCCGCGCCGGCAAGATCACGGACGCGGAAGCGGTGCTGCTCGGCGGACCTTCCGCCGACGGCATCCCGGCGGTCATCGCGAAGAGCACGGTCACCGGCCAATGGGACTTCGAGTTCGCCGACCTCGGCGCGACGGTCGGCAAGGCCTTGGCCTACTTCGATCCGAAGTTCGACGGCCCGACCGGCACGGCGGACGACAAGACCACCTTCGGCACCACCACCGAGCTCGGGGTCGCCGACATCGGCGGCAAGCCGACGAAGATCATGAAGGTCCCCGGCACGCTGGACCGCCGCATCGCCTACGTGATGGATCACGGCATCAAGCCCAACGGCGGCGGCACCAAGGTCAACCAGTACACGTTGGTCTGGGACATCCTGGTCGACACGGCCGGGCCCGGCGCGGCCTCGCTGCTCCAGACCAGCTCGCTGAGCAACACCGATGACGGCGACCTGTTCTGGCAGGGCAACAACTTCGGCCAGGGCGGCGACGGCTACAAAGGCACCGGCGCCTTCACCGCGGGCGAATGGCACCGCGTCATCGCGGCGTACGACGAAGCGGCCACGCCGCCGGTCGTCACCAAGTTCGTCGACGGCATCAAGCAGGACGATTGGACCGCCAACCAAGGCCTCGACGCCGCGCGTCGTGCCCTCCAGCCCACCGCCCTCCTCTTCGGCGACGGCGACCAGGACGAGCGCCGCGTCATGTACGTGAGCTCGGTGCAGATCCGCGCCGGCAAGCTCACCGACCCCGAGATGGTCGCGCTCGGCGGGCCTTCCGCCGACGGCATCCCGCTCGTGATCACCGGCGTCGTCGCCGAAGTGCCGGCCCCGGCGCTGACCATCACCCGCACTGCGACCGGCTTCACCATCGCTTGGCCCGCAGACGCCGCCGGTTACACGCTGGAATCCTCCGCCGTCATCGGCAGCCCGACCTGGGTGGCCGTCCCCGGCGTGACCGGGAACTCGGCGACCCTCACCGCGGGCTCCGGTGCGGGCTTCTACCGGTTGCGCAAGTGATCCGCTGAAGATCCTCACAAGGCCGCCGCTTCACCGCGGCGGCCTTTTTTGTTCCTGGGAGACGGGATGGGGCGCGATCAGGAGCGGCGGACATCTGCGCTGGTTTTCAATCCGCTGTGCCGCCGAGTCCATCTTGGCAGGGCACGAGCTGATGCCGCCCGCCGGGAAACGGGTGGCGCGGGTCGGACTAGGAAGTCCGCCCTCCCGGCCAGGGCCGACGCACCAAAAAAAGGAGTGATGGGAGAGAAAGGGGTGGATCCTGTTGGTGTGGGGTGATAGGCCGGAGGCCTATGACTGGGACGAAGAGGCCGATGAAGAGTCTTGTGGAGCTGTTCGAAGGGGTGCCGGACCCACGGATGGAGCGAGGGCGGCTGCACGACCTCGGGGAGATCCTGTTGGTGGCGGTGTGCACGGAGCTGGTGGGCGGGGAGGGGGCGTACGACATGGCGGATTTCGGGGAGGCGCGGGTGGAGTGGCTGCGGTCGCTGGGCCTGCAAGGGACCTGCCCGGGCCACGACACGTTCACGCGGGTCTTCCAGGCGCTGGACCCGGTGGCCTTCGCCGAGGCCTTCGCGATGTGGACCCAAGGGCTGGGCGAGCGGTTGGGCAGGGAGGTCGTGGCGCTGGACGGCAAGGCCGCCCGCCGGGCCGTGGACGCGGGCCAGAACCCGCGCCATCTGGTCAGCGCCTGGGCCGTGGAGAGCGGGTTGGTGCTGGGCCAGCTGCAGGTCGAGGAGAAGAGCAACGAGATCACGGCCGTGCCGGCGCTGCTGCGCCAGCTGGAGCTGGCCGGCTGCATCGTCACCGCCGACGCCCTGCACTGCCAGAGATCCATCGCCCGGGAGATCATCGAGGCCGACGCCGACTACGTGCTCGCCCTCAAGGGCAACCAAGGCACCGCCCACGACGAGGTCCGGGCTTTCCTGGACGACGCCATCCTCCGCAAGGCGCGCGGATTGGCGACCCACGGCACCGTGGAGAAAGGCCACGGCCGCATCGAGGCCCGCACCTATTGGCAAAGCGACGACATCGCCTGGTTCGCCGACCGGGCCGGCTGGACCGGTCTCCGCAGCGTCGGCGTCGTGGAGGCCACGCGGGAGATCGGCGACAAGGTCTCCACCGAAAGGCGCTACTTCCTCAGCAGCCTCCCGCTCGATGCCGCCCTCTTCGCCAAGGCCGTCCGCGGCCACTGGGCAATCGAGAACCAATGCCACTGGGTCCTCGACGTCGTCTTCCAAGAGGACCAGTCCCGCGCCCGCTCAGGCCACGCCTCCGCCAACCTCGGCCTCCTCCGCAGGCTCGCCCTCAACCTCCTCAAAAAGGACGCCTCCCTCAACCGCGGCATCCACAGAAAATAGCTCCTCGCAGCCATCGACCCTCACTACCTCGCACAATTATTAGGATTTTGATGCGTCGGCCCTGCCCTCCCGGCAGAGCGCACTGGACCGGATGCTCTCGGGTGCCAGAAGGTGACCGTGAAAAGATCCGGTGCCGCACCGCGCGGCGGCACCGGGAGTATCAGAATCAACGGCAGCGGACGCTTGAGGTTGCGGTCGTCCTCCGCCTGGGGCGGGCTTCTGCGAGGCGGCCAGCAAGCCGGCCGATGCTCAAGAAGACACCGGTCGACGCGGTTGGTTTCGGAGAAAGTTCACAGACATGAACGGCCAACGGCCTCGGCCGGAGGGCCTCAACCGGGACCATGCAGATGGATCAGGGTGGAACGGCCAACCTGGCCGTTCTCGGCGGCAACTTGCCGCCGAGCTTCGGCACGAGGACGCACCCATTGGAGGATGCGTTCCCGGCGCACCCAACGCGGCGGGCTGGTAGCCCGCCCCAACGGGCCGGTGGCCCGTTCCCCCCACCCTTTGACGCATGGTTCCGGCTAAAAATCCGAGCACCAGATTTCCGGATCCGACGTTCGACGTTGAGCGTTGGATGTTCGGTGTTTGCCCTCCGCCCGAACCCCGGTTTGCATTTCATCGGCCTTCTCGGCACTTGTCCTGCCGCACCGCAGAACGCCCCGACCCACGCCATGCCTTCTCCCATCCTCGTCGCCAAGAACAAGACCGCCGACCTTTGCCTGCTGCCCGCGATGGCCAACCGGCACGGCCTCATCGCCGGCGCCACCGGCACCGGCAAGACCATCACGCTCCAAGGCCTCGCCGAGAGCTTCAGCGCGCAGGGCGTCCCGGTGTTCCTGGCCGACGTGAAAGGCGACCTCGCCGGACTTTGCATGGCTGGTGGTCAATCGCCGAAGGTCCTCGAACGGGCGCAGCAGCTCGGTCTCGCGGACTACCGGCCCTTCGCCTGCCCGGTCACCTTCTGGGACATCTTCGGCGAGCAGGGCCATCCGGTGCGGGCCACGGTGACGGAGATGGGGCCGCTGTTGTTGGCGCGGTTGCTCGGGTTGAACGAGGTGCAGGAAGGCGTGCTCGACCTGGTCTTCCGCGTCGCCGACGAGCACGGGCTGCTGCTGCTCGACCTCAAGGACCTGCGCGCGGTGCTGCGCCATGTCGGCGACAACGCCGCGGCCTTCCGGAGCGAGTACGGCAACATCTCCGCCGCCAGCATCGGGGCCATCCAGCGCAACCTGCTCGCGCTGGGATCGCAGGGCGGCGACAAGTTCTTCGGCGAACCGGCGCTCGACCTGGACGACCTGATGCAGACCGACGCGGAAGGCCGCGGCGTCGTGAACATCCTCGCCGCGGACCGCCTGATGGGCTCGCCGAAGGTCTATGCCACGGCGCTGCTGTGGATGCTGAGCGAGCTGTTCGAGCGGCTGCCCGAGGCCGGCGACCTGCCGAAGCCGAAGCTCGTGTTCTTCTTCGACGAGGCCCATCTGCTCTTCGACGACATCCCGGACGCGCTGCTCCTCAAGGTCGAGCAGGTCGCGCGGTTGATCCGCTCCAAGGGCGTCGGCGTGTACTTCGTCTCGCAGAATCCGCGCGACATCCCGGACAAGGTGCTCGGCCAGCTCGGCAACCGCGTGCAGCACGCGCTGCGCGCCTTCACGCCGGCCGACCAGAAGGCCGTCCGCGCCGCGGCGGAGACCTTCCGCGCCAATCCTGCCCTCAGGACGGCATCGGTGCTCACCGAGCTGGGCGTCGGCGAGGCCTTGGTGAGCCTGTTGGACGAACGCGGCGAGCCGACCATGGTGGAGCGCGCCTTCGTGGTGCCGCCCCGGTCGCGGATCGGACCGATCACGCCGGAGCAACGGAAGGCGGTCATGGCCGCGTCGCTCGTCGCCGGTGTCTACGAGAAGACGGTGGACCGCGAATCTGCCTACGAACGCATCACCGGCACACTGGCTCCGGTCGCGGACGGAAGCAGTCCGGCCGCCGGCCGACCCGCGGCGGAGCCCGCGAAGAAAGGCTTCTTCGCCTCGCTCTTCGGAGTCGGCGACGACGCTGCCGCCGCGCCGACCGCTCCCCCTTTGCCCACCGTGGCATCAAGGCCCCGCGGCGGTGGAAGACAACCGGACAGCCTCGGGACGATGGTCACCAAGACGGCGATGCGGACCGCGACCACCGCAATCGTGGGGACGCTCGGGCGAGAGATCATGCGCGGCCTGCTCGGCGGAAGCCGCCGTCGCTGAGGCCCTCACCGTGGCGACAAACCATCCGCCTTCGCGCAGCGACGGCGGATGGTTTGTCGCTCGTCCGGTTCCATCGATCCCGCCAACGTCCCCGCGTTGAAGCTGTCCTCCGCCATCACGGGACTCCGTCCGCGCCTCGCGCTCGCCCTGCTCGCGGGCCTTCTGCTCGGGCTCGCGTTCCCGACGCCCGGTTGGGCCGGCCTCGCTTGGCTCGTGCCCGGCGCGCTCTTGTTCAGCGCCATCGGGTTGCCCGGGCCGGCCGCGTTCCGACTGGGCTACTCCGCCGGTCTGGTGAGCTGGTTGGTCTCGATGCGTTGGCTTCTGAACATCCCCTTCCCCGCCGGCGCGGTCGCCGGTTGGCTTGCGTTGTCAGGCTACCTCGCGCTCTTCACCGGGACGTGGGTCTGGCTGGCGACACGTTTCGTCGCCCAGGCCTCCGAAGCTTGGCGACGTGAGGCGGCCACCGTCACAAGACCTCGGGCAACGGCGCGGAACCGCATGGATGACGAGGCGTCGGCCGTCGTGCCGGCCGCGGCGGAAGGCCCGTGGCGGTCGGCGATCGGCGGGTTCGCCGCGCTGCCGTGGTTCCGGCGCGCGATGCTCGGCATGAGCGTCTCGGTGCTGTGGGTGGCGCTGGAGATGGTCCAGGCGCGTCTGTTCACAGGATTCCCTTGGAACTTCCTCGGGGTGGCGTTCTGGAAGAACGGTCCGCTCATCCAGATCGCCAGCGTCACCGGCGTCTACGGCGTGTCCTTCATCGTCTGCTGGTGCTCGGTGGCGCTCGGCGGCGC
Source organism: Verrucomicrobiota bacterium (assembly GCA_038226425.1). Lineage (GTDB taxonomy): Bacteria > Verrucomicrobiota > Verrucomicrobiia > Limisphaerales > UBA9464 > CAIVQB01. The sequence continues at coordinate 6,016 of JBBRQL010000077.1, read as the reverse complement.
GTTGCTGCTCGTCGTCACCCGGCCGGTCGGCCGCTTCGCCTGGATCGCGGAAGGCCGGCTGCCGTTGATCACCTTGCTCATCATCGTCGGCATCGGCTTCAACCGGATGCTGCCTCCGCGCGACGGTGCCCGGCCGACGTCCACGGTCAGCCTCGCGTTGGTCCAGCCGAGCATCCCGCAACAGCTCATCTGGGACGATTCGGCCAGCCCGGCGCGCTTCCAAAAGGCCTTCGACCTGTCGCGCCAGGCCATCGCGACGAAGCCCGACGTTCTCGTCTGGCCGGAAGGTTTCCTGCCCGGCTTCGAGCCCGACCAGCTGGCAGCGATGACCAATCTCATCCGGAGCGCCGAGGCGCGCTGGGTCTTCGGCGCCGACGACCGCGACGTCGGGATGGACGGCAAACCACGCTTCTACAACGCCGCGGTCGTGGCCGGGCAGGACGGGCATTTCGATGGCGTCTACCGCAAGCGTCGCCTGGTCATCTTCGGCGAATACGTGCCGCTCGCATGGTACCTCCCGTTCCTCCGGTGGATCACCCCGATCGGCGAAGGGTTCACGGCCGGTGACAAGCCGGCAGCCTTCCGCTTGGGAGGACCCGACCGTCCGGCGGTCGCGTCGCCGGTCATCTGCTTCGAGGACATCTTCCCGCACCACACGCGCGGGCACGTCGCGCTGGAGACCGATCTGCTGCTGGAGCTCACGAACGACGGATGGTTCGGCGAGAGCGGCGCCCAATGGCAGCACTGCGCCAACGCCTCGTTCCGCGCGGTGGAGAACGGCGTGCCTCTCGTGCGCTGCGCCAACAACGGCGTCACCTGCTGGATCGACAGCTCGGGACGCTTGCGCGACTTCCTCGGCGAAGGCCAAGGCGACGTCCACGCGCCGGGCTTCCTGCTGGCGAACATCCCGGTCCGCGCCGCCGGTGACGCGGCTCGGGCGCCGACCTTCTACCACGAGTTCGGCGACGTGTTCGGCTGGGCTTGCGTCGCGCTGAGCGTGCTGACCGCGGGCCGGACGTGGCAGGCGTCCCGACGACGATGACCGCACGCGACGTCCTGCTGCACGGCACCGTGTGGGCGGCGATGACGGCGTGGGCCGCCGCGGAGGTCTGCCGCGCTCTCGGGCCGCGACGCCCGCGCGATGACGAAGCGGCCGCGACGACGGCAGTCCACGGACGGCCCGGCCTCGTCCACCACGATGTCGCACGCATCCTGTGGACGATCGGCGCGCTGTCGCTCGCGGCGCATCTGGCGGCGGCGATGGAATTCCGGCATGGATGGAGCCACGCCGCGGCCGTCGCCGAGACCGCGCGGCAGACGGAGGCGAAGTTCGGGATGAACTGGGGCGAAGGCGTGTGGTTCAACTACGCGATGATCCTGCTGTGGATCGTCGATGCCGGTTTCTGCTGGGCCGCCCCGAGGCTGCACGACCGGTCGAGGACATGGCGTCGGTCGGTGCGGGGATTCTTCCTGTTCATGTGGTTCAACGGAGCCGTCGTCTTCCCCACGGGACCGGTTCGTTGGTCCGGAGCGATCGCCTGCGCTGTCGTCGCCGCGGCGTGGTGGCAGACATGGCACGAGGAAAAAGACCTTCCGGCGAAGCTCGCCTGACCTCGGGCAGGCCGCGACGACGCGGTCGGGATCATCCCGATGAACGGCCGTCTCCGGCGCACCATCCGGCATCCGCCGGAAAACGGTTCAGGAAGCGCACGCTCGTCCTCGGCGAGGCCATCATCGGCGCTACCGCATCGCGCCAGCTTCGGTAATGGATCGTCTCCTTGTGCCGGGCCGGTGCGTCGGCATCGCGGTAGACTTCGACCAGAACGAAGCGCGTCGGGTCGTCCGACTGCTCCACGAAGTCGAAGCGGACGATGCCAGGCTCCTGCAACGAGGCTCGGGCGTTCTCGGTGGTGGCTTCGATGAAGGCGGCGACGCATTCGAGCCGGACATGGATTTGGACGTGCACGATCAGCATGGTGCCCGCGAGCCTACCGGTTCCGCCCGGCGACGTGGACAAAGGATCCGTTGCCCTGGACCTCGACCGCCATCGCATCCCGGGCGTTCAGACGCCGTTGAGGACGTGCTCGTAGAGCTCGACGTACTCCTTCGACTGCTTCTCCCACGAGAAGTCCGCGGTCATGCCGTTGTGGCGGTAGTGCGCGAGCAGCGTCGGCGACGCGGCCAAGGCGAGCGCCTTGCGGATGCCGTGGGCCAGCGCGGTCGCGGAAGCGTCGTGGAACTTGATGCCGGTCGCGCGCTCCGGGCTCTCCCGGATGTCCACGACCGAATCGTCGAGCCCGCCGGTGGCGCGCACGACCGGGACCGTGCCGTAGCGGAGGGAATAGAGCTGGTTCAACCCGCACGGTTCGAACCGTGACGGCATGACGTAGAAATCCGCGCCGGCCTCCAGCCGTTGGGCGAGGCCCGGATCGAACCCGATGCGCGCCGCGACCTGGCCGGGGTGGAGCGCCGCGAGCGAACGATACGCCGCCTCGAGCAACGGATCACCGCTGCCGAGCAGCGCGAACTGGAGGACGGCGCCCTCGCTGAGCAGTGTGCCGAGCGCCTCGTGCAACAGGTCGGCCCCCTTCTGGTCGGTGAGCCGGGTGATGTTGGCGAAGAGCGGGACGTCCGCGCGCACGGGCAGACCAAGCTCCTTCTGGAGGTCTGCTTTGCCCGCGGCCTTGCCCGCGAGATGTCCCGCGTCGTAGGCGTGCTTCAGCGCGGGGTTGGCGGTGGTGTTCCACTCGGCGTAGTCCACGCCGTTGAGGATTCCCGTGAGCTCGTACTCGCGGCGGCGCAGCAGGCCGTCGAGCCCGCAGCCGAACTCCTCCGTGCAGATCTCCCGCGAGTAGCGCGGGCTGACCGTCGTCAGCGCATCGGCCAAGTTGAGCCCGGCCTTGAGGAAGTTGACCTGGCCGTATCCCTCGGCGCTGTTCGGATGGAACCAATCCGGGGGGACGTTCGCGAGGCCGAAGGCCGTCGCGGGGAACCAGCCTTGGTAGGCGAGGTTGTGGACGGTCATCAACGTCCTCGGCGCCCGCGTCCAACCGCCGGCGACCTGCGCATGGCTCGCGAGCAACGGCACGAGCCCGGTCTGCCAATCGTGGCAATGGAGCAGCTGCGGCGGGTTCGGCAGATGGCGCGCGAGCAGCACCACGGCCTTGGCGAAGAAGGCGAAGCGGACGGCGTTGTCGGGATAGTCGACGTTGCGCTCGTTGTAGATGCCGGCGCGGTCGAAGAATGCCGGTTGGTCCACGAACCAGAGCGTCAGGCCCGGCTCCGGATCGAGCCGCCAGAACTCGCCGTGCGCGAGGCCGCTCCCGAGCGGGACGTCGAACCGCCAATCCGCCCGGCGCATCTGCGGATGCCTCGCGCGGATCCCGCGGTAGAGCGGCGTGACGACATCCACGGTGTGCCCGGCCCGGGCGAGCGCGCCGCAGAGCGCGCCGACCATGTCCGCGAGCCCGCCCGTCTTGCTGAACGGGTGCAGCTCGCTCGTGGCGTGGACGATTCGCATCGGCCGAGCTTCACTGGCGTCCGTCGGCCGGAACAAGCCGGAAACGGCGGACGCCGCGCGTTCAGCGGTCGTCGCGGCTGCGCGCGGCGAGGACCCACTGGAGCAGTTGGAGCACCGCCGTCGCCATCGCCGCGACATAGGTCAGGGCCGCGGCATTGAGCACGCGCCCGACATCGCCCTGTTCGCGCTGCGTGACCAGACCGAGCCGGCCGAGCTGCTGCTTCGCGCGATAGCTGGCATCGTATTCCACCGGCAGCGTGACGAGCTGGAAGAACACCACCAGCGAGAACAGCCCGATGCCTCCCCACATGATCCAGCTGCCCATCCCGGCCAGCGCCTTCATGGAACCCATGAAGAACCCGAGCATGATGATCAGCGCGGAAGCTTGGCTCGCGAACCCGGTGATCGGCACCAACGCCATCCGCAGGCCGAGCGGGCCGTAGGCTTCCTTGTGCTGGAGCGCGTGGCCGACCTCGTGGGCGGCCACCCCGACCGCGGCGACGCTGGTGCCGTGGCAGTTGTCCGACGAGAGGAACACCGAGCGCTTCGCCGGGTCGTAGTGGTCGGTCAGCTGGCCCTCGACCTCGAAGATCTCCACGTTCTGGAGGCCGTTCCGGTCGAGGATCTCGCGGGCGGCCTGGGCACCGGTGATCCCGCGGTCGGTGCCGACCTTCGAGTACTTGGCATAGGTGGACTGCAACCGGTACTGGGCCCACATCGCCAGCGCCGCGCCGGGAAGGACGATCCACCAGTAGGGCATCAAGAAGAAAGAGAGCATGATAAAGCAGTTTACCGGGAGCGGTCACTCCGTTCCCGGGCCATAGGTCTAACCGACAAACTTCGGCCGGGCAAATGGACCGGACGCGACCGGATTCCAAAAGCGCGGGGACGCGGACGCGGCCCGGCCGGGCCCGGCCCGCAGCCGCACGCCTCAGTGCAGATGGATCGGCGAGATGAAGTACAGCCGGCCCTGCGGGAGCCGAGGCTGGAGCCCGAAGCCGCCGAGGTCGACGCGGATGTCCTGCGCCCTCGCGTCGGTCTTGCCGAACAACCGGAAGAGGTCGCTGAAGCGGATGGGCGCCTGGTACGAGACCAGGTTGGCCTTCTCCAGCCCCGCGAGGCTCATCGCCCGGTCCACCGCGGTGTCGAAATCGCCGAGCTCGTCGACCAGCCCGAGTTCCAGCGCCTTCGTGCCCGACAGGATCCGGCCGTCCGCGTGCTCGGTCCAGCCGGGCTGGAGCTTGCGACCGTCCTCGATCTTGTCCTCGGCGTTCTGCCGGGCGGCCCAGCTCCTTCCGGCGACGATGATCGAGCGGAACTTCGCGTAGCTCTCGTCGATCATGTCCTTGAGGATCGCGCGTTCCTCCGGCAGCTCGTCCTCGGGACGTTTGTCCGGGCTGAGCATGTCCTTGAGCTTCCCGCTCTTCACGACGCTCGGGACGACCCCGATCTTGTCCATCAGCCCGCGGTAGTTGTAGGTGTGGAAGATCACGCCGATGCTGCCGGTGATGGTCAGCTCGTTGGCCACGATCCAGCGGCACGGGGCGCTCACGTAGTAGCCGCCGGACGCGGCCACCGAGCCCATGCTGGCGATGACGGGGATGTCGTAGTTGGTCTGGAACGCCGCGATCGCCCGGTAGATCTCGTCGCTCGCGAGCACCTCGCCGCCCGGTGAATCCACCCGGAGCACCACGGCCTTCACCTTGTCGTCGTCGGCCGCACGGTCGAGCTGGTCGCGGATCGAGTCCACCATGCCGGGCCCGCCCCCGCGCTCCGCCTCGCTGGAGATGATGCCGTCGATATCGACCACCACGACCTTGTCCTTGGAGCCGTTGTCCTCGATCACGACCTCCTGCAACGCGGCGTCGCCATGGCGGCCGTGGCTGCCCTTCCCGGCCGCATGGGCGAGCTTGCCGGCGGAGAGCAGCAGATTGGCGCCGAGACTCGCGGCCAGGACGAGCCCCAGCACCACCGCGACCCATCGCCAACCGGAACCGCCGCGGGGATCCGGCCGAGCGGAGAGGCGCGGCGGCAGCGCGATGCGAGGCGGGACGGACGGGGGAGGCGGCTCGGACGGAAACTCGGGCTCTTGCCTGGCGCGCGCAGGCTAGGATGGTCGGACCGCTTGGCAAGCGTCGCCCGGACCGCGCGGAACGCGAAGGTAACGGCGCCGCGCGACCGAAGATATCTTGGACACGCTCGTTGGAAGCCATAGCCTTCCCCAATGGCTAAATCTCTAAACGAGATGCTTGTCGTAGCAATATCTTCTCGTGCTCTTTTCGACCTCGAGGAGGAAAACAAAGTCTTCGATTCAGGACTCGAGGCAGCCTACATGGACCTCCAATTTAAGCGCCTTGACCAAGCAGCCAATAAGGGCGTCGGTTTCGACCTTTGCCAGAAACTTCTAAGCTTCAACGATGCTGGAAAGCAGCTCGTCGAAGTGGTCATCCTTTCCCGAAACGATCCAATCAGCGGGCTCAGAATTTTCCACAGCGC
>JBBRQL010000076.1:0-16882 GCA_038226425.1 Verrucomicrobiota bacterium | reverse complement strand
GGTCCTCCACCTCGGACCGTAGCGCCAGCAGGCGCTCGGCGTACTCCATCGCGCTCTTTGGGTCGTGGATCGAGCACGGCCCGATCACCACGAGCAGGCGCGGGTCCTCGCGGCGCAAGATGCGCTGCACGGTGGCACGGCCGCCGACCACGGTGGCGTTGGCCTGCTCGCCCATCGGAAGCTCGTTCTTGAGCACGGCGGGCGCCGTCAGGCGGCGGTTGCTGACGACGCGAAGGTCGTTCGTTGGCTGCATACGTCCGGGCACCTTAACGGGCAGACCGCCGCCGCGGAAGAGCGTTTACGGATCACCGACCGGCCGCGCCCGTTCAGCCGAGGAGCTCCAGGACGCGGTGCAGCTCGGCGTCGGTGTTGTAGTAGTGCGGGCTGAGGCGGATCCAGTGACGTCCGTCCCGCGTGCCGCGGAGCGAGGTGACGATGTCCGCGTCGGCGAGCCGGCGGTGCAGCGCGGCCATGTCGGCGCCGGGAACGGCGAAGCTGGTGATCCCGCCGGCGTTCTCCGGGGGCATCTGCGGCTGGAGCACCTCGCAGCCCTTCGCCTGGAGCGCGGGCACCAGCCACTCGCGCTTGCGGATGAGCTCCGCGGCGATGTTCCGGATGCCGACCTCCTCCAGCAGCGCGAACGCGGCGCGGAGCCCGGCGAGCCCGAGCAGGTTGTGCGAGCCGACCTCGTAGCGACGGGCATCGCCGCGGAAGTCGATGGATTCCTGCGAGAGGAATCCCGGCGAACGGACGTTGTGCCATCCGTGGACGATAGGTGCGAGCCGGGCCTGGACGGCCTTGCGGACGTAGAGCACGCCGGCGGCGCAAGGACCGAGCATCCACTTGTGCGTGTCGGCCGCGAGGAAATCGACGTGCTCCACCGAGGTGGGGAACGCGCCGAGCGTCTGGATGGCGTCGAGACAGAAGAGGATCCCGCGCTGTTGGAGCCACTTGCCGAGCGCGTCGACGTTGACGCGCCAACCGGTGACGAAGTGGCAGCTCGCGAGAGCGACGAGCTTGGTGTTCTCGTCGACCTGGCCCTGCACGTCGACCATGCGGATCTTGCCCAGCTCGCGGATGTTCATCAGGCGCACTTCGACGCCGCGATCGGCCAAGGCCATCCACGGATAGACGTTCGACGGGTAGTCGTCGTGGTAGATGAGCACGTTGTGGCCGCGCTTCCAGGGCATGCCGGCGGCCACGTAGCTGAGGGCGAGCGACGTGGGACCGACGAAGGCGATCTCGTCCGGCTGCGCTTGCAGCACGTCGGCGACGAGACGGCGGGTATCGGCGACGTAGTTGGGCGGGAGCGACGCTTCCTGGTCCGCGGTGACGGCGGCCTCGGCACGGGCCTTCACGGCGTCGGCCACGCGGCGCGGCAACGGGGCGACGGCGGCGTGGCCGAGGAAGGTCTTGGCGACGACGACGGGGAACTCGTGGCGGCGGAGGTCCTCGTCGGCGTGCAGTTCAGCGATCGTCATGGGCGGCGACGCTAGAGCAAACCGCCGGCAGGGACGAACGACTTCTCCGCCGAGCGGTCATCGCTTCACCGCCGCCTTTGTCCGGGTCTTGATGTTGAGCATCTCGACGACCGCGGAGAAGGCCATGGCGAAGTAGATGTAGCCCTTGGGCACGTGCTGATGGCAACCCTCGGCGATCAGCATGGTGCCGATGAGGATGAGGAACGAGAGCGCCAGCATCTTGATCGACGGATGGCGGTCGACGAAGGTGCTGATGTGCTCGACGAACAGGAGCATCACCACCATCGCGAGCACGACCGCGGCGATCATGACGCCGATGCGGTTGGCCATGCCGACGGCCGTGATGACCGAATCGAGCGAGAAGACGATGTCGAGCAGGAGGATCTGCACGATGGCGGCGTTGAAGCTCGGCACCTTCTTCATCACGTGCTCCTCGTGCCCGCCCTCGATCTTCTCGTGGATCTCGCGGGTGCTCTTGAAGACGAGGAACAGGCCTCCGAGCAGGAGGATCATGTCCTTGCCCGACAAGGAGACCGCATGTCCGAAGAGCGCGGACTGCCAGAACGGCTTGTCCAGCTTCATGACCCACGCGAGCGAGCAGAGCAGCAGGATGCGCGTGACCAGCGCGAGAGCGAGGCCGACCTTGCGCGCCTTGGCCTGCTGGTCCGGCGGCAGCTTGCCGCTGAGGATCGAGATGAAGATCAGGTTGTCGATGCCGAGCACGATCTCCAGCAGCGTGAGCGTGAGGAGACTGATCCAGACATCGGGGTCGGTGAGCCAATCCATGGCCGCGGAGGCTAGACGGGTGGCGGCGGATTGCCAATGGCGGGGGCGCTGGGTCGTGGAACTTAGCCGGGACGATGCTGTTGGTTCCGGGAGAACGGCCAACCTGGCCGTTCTCGGCGGCAACTTGCCGCCGAGCTGCGGCACGAGGACGCACCGACCGGAGGGTGCATGCCCGGCGAACCCAACGCGGCGGGCTGGTAGCCCGCCCCAACGGGCCGGTGGCCCGTTCCCCCAAGTCTTTGACTGCATCGTCCCGGCTAAGAGCGGGGACGGGCGCCGGGTCTGGTCCAAAAGAAAAAGCGCCGGACGAAGGATCGTCCGGCGCCAGAAAATGGAACAGGCCGTCGTTCAGGCGCGGGGCGCGAGCACCTTGTCCACGCGGCTCTTCTCGAGCACGATGTAGTGGGGCAGGCCGTTCACCGTCGGCACCTTGACCTCGCCGACGATGAGCGGAGCGGCGTACTCGACGAACTTCTCGTTCGGCATCATGCCGTCCTCGCTGATCCAGTCGCGCGGGATGAAATGCTCGACGTTCGCCACCTCGGAGAGCGGGTGGAGGCCGATCGTCCACTTGTACGGGCTGCTGCTGAGGCGGACGATCTTCGGCATGAAGCCGGACTTGCCGTCCACCGCGGCGCGCACGGCGGCCTGGCCGCAGGCGTAGGCCTCGTCGGCATCGGTCTGGCTCGCGAAGTGGGCGGCGGCGCGCTGTGCATAGCCGAGCTTCACGGTGCGGGTCTTCAGGTTGAGCTTGCCCTGGACGATGGTCGCGAGCGCGTCGGCCGCGCCGGAGAGCACCGCGTGGCCGAAGGCGTCGAGGCGGGACTTGTCCGCGCCGATCTCTTCGCCGGCCGCGTTCTTGAGGCCTTCGCCGACGACGACGATGCAGTACTTCTGCTCGGCGACGGTCGCCTTGACCTTGTCGAGAAACGCCACCTCGTCGAGGGCGATCTCGGGCAGGAGGATGATGTGGGGCGGGTTCGCCGGGTTGCCCTGCTTGGCGAGGACGGTGCCGGCGGCGATCCAACCGGCGGCGCGGCCCATCACCTCGATGATGCAGCAGGAGCCGTCGTCCGTGGCCATGGAGCCGACATCGAGGCCGACCTCCATGACGGTGGCGCAGTTGTATTTGACGACCGAGCCGTAGCCCGGGCAGTGGTCGGTGTGGGGCAGGTCGTTGTCGATCGTCTTGGGCACGCCGTTCACGCGCATGTCATAACCGCGTTTGACGGCCTCCTCGTGGATCTTGTGCGCGGTGTCCTGCGAATCGTTGCCGCCGGCGTAGAAGAAGTAGCGGATGTTGTGCGCGGCGAAGACCTCGAACAGGCGGTCCATGTCCTGCGCGGCCTTGGCGGCCTTCTTCTTGAAATCTATCTTGTAGCGGCAGGTGCCGAGCGCCGCGGCCGGCGTGTGCCGCAGGCCTTCGATCGACTTGGCCTTCTCGTCGTTCAGGTCGACGAGGTCCTCGTTGAGGATGCCGTAGATGCCGTTGAGCCCGCCGTAGATGTTCTCGATGAAATCGTGGCGCCCGGCCTCGGTGATGACGCCGGCGACGGAGGCGTTGATGACCGCGGTGGGGCCGCCGGATTGGGCGACGAGCAGGTTGCCGATGAGTTCAGCCATAGGTTCTTTCCGTTTGAAAATCGGTGGGGACCTTGCCCGGCGCGCGAAGCGCGAAGCAAGGCGGGACTTGCGGAAGCTTGGGCGAGGAGGATCCGGATCCGGCCAAGTCGACGGGGCCGGCACGCCTTGCTTCCTCGTTCGCCAGTCCCGGCGTCACGCCGAGTAGTCGAGATACACCGTCTTGCTGCGGGTGTAGAAATCGAGGGCGGCGACGCCCTGCTCGCGGAAGGAGTCGGTGCTGCTGCTCTTCATGCCGCCGAAGGGCGCCTGCAACGCGAGGCCGGTGCTGATCTGGTTCACCTTCACCACGCCCGCCTCGATACGCTCGGCGTAGAGCATCGCCTTCTTGAAATCGCGCGTCACCAGGCTCGCGCTCAGGCCGACGTCCACGCTGTTCGCGACCGCGAGGGCTTCGTCGAAGGAATCGACCGCGATCACCGCGACGACCGGGCCGAAGACCTCCTCGCGGGCGATCCGCATCGACGGTGTCACGTCGCCGACCACGGCCGGCTGCATGAACCAGCCGTGCGCGAGGTCGCCTTCGGTGAGGCGCCCACCGCCCCAGAGCAGCGTCGCGCCCTCGGCTTGGGCGATCTGGAGGTATTCGAGGTTGCCCTTGAGCTCCGCCTCGCTGACGGCGGGTCCCATCTGCACGCCGGCGGCGAGGCCGGGGCCGACCTTCCAGCCCTTCGCCAGCGCGATCAATTTCTCGGTGAAAGCGGCGAGCACGGGGCGCTCGACGATGACGCGGCTGGTCGCGGTGCAGGCTTGTCCGGTGAGACCGAACCCGGCGCGCGCCACGAGCGACGCGGCGAGGTCGAGGTCGGCGTCCGCGAGCACGATCGTGGGGTTCTTGCCGCCCATCTCCATCTGAGCGCGCACCATCCTCGGGGCAAGGGATTGGTAGATGCTCCTGCCGACGGCGGTGGAACCGGTGAAGCTGACGCCTTGCACCGCCGGGTTGGCGGCGAGCTCCGCGGCGAAGGGGCGTCCGTCGCCGGTCACGACGTTGAGCACCCCGGCGGGAAGGCCCGCCTCGGCGAGGACCTTGGCGAGCTCGAGCGCCATCGCCGGCGCCTGCGACGCGGGCTTGAGCACGACGGTGCTCCCGCAGACGAGCGCCGGGGCCATCTTCCAGGCCGGGATGGCGATGGGGAAGTTCCACGGGGTGATGAGGCCGACGACGCCGAGCGGTTCCCGGCGCGTGAACATCAGGTTGCCCGGCAGGTCATGCGGGATGGTCTGGCCGCCGAGCTGGTAGCCGAGGCCGCCGTAGAAGCGCAGGATGTCCGCCGCGCGTTGCACCTCGCCGGTGGCCTCGGCGAGCGTCTTGCCCTCTTCGCGCGTGAGCAGCTCGGCGAGCTCGCCCTTGCGCGCCTCCACGAGCTGCGAGGCCTTGGCGAGGATGCGTCCGCGCGCGACCGAGGTCTGGGCGGCCCACTTGGGGAAGGCCGCCTTCGCCGCGGCGACCGCTGCCGCCGCATCGGCCGCGCCGCCGAGCGCGTACTCGGCGACGGTCACGCGGGCGTCGGCAGGATCGGTGGTGCGGAATGTCCTGCCGTCGGCGGCGGGGACGGACTTGCCATCAACGAAGAGGTCGTAGCGCTTCATGCGCTCGACCATACGGACCCGGGCGGGGCGGGGAACGGCAATTTATCCAGCGACCCGGAGACGCGAGACGGCCCGCGTCTACTCCGGTCCGCCATGAAACTTTCATTTGGCATTGCTACGCAGACGTACCACTTTGACGCCACCAACGAAATCGACGCCATGTCCACACCCGATAGCATCCCGCACCTCCCGGTCCTCCGCCTCGGCCGCAGCTACGAATCCCTCGAGAAGATCGAGGTCAAGGACCACCGCACGGGCGAGGTGAAGGCGCTCGTCTCCACCGTCAACGGCGGCATCGTGAAGCGCGACCTCGCGAAGATCGAGTCGTCGCGCGCCGCGCTGAAGAAGTTCTCCGTCGCCCAGCTCATCGAGTTGTCGGCCAAGGCGGGCGATCTCTTCCTCAACGGCACGCTGCCGTTCGGCGACCGCGGCCACACGCAGACCCCGCAGCAGTACGTCGAGACGCTCAGCGGCACCTCCGGCCTGCCGCACGTGATGGTCCGGCGCAACATGGCCAAGCTGCACTACGCCTTGACCCACCTCGTCGAGGTGCTCAACGGCCTGTCGCGCGGCCTTGATCTCTCGATCCTCGACCGCGGTTACGGCGAACAATTCGGCACCAAGCTCAGCTTCTTCCCCACCGCATCGGCGCTCGGTCTCGTGATGCCGAGCAATTCGCCCGCGGTGAACTCGCTCTGGATCCCCGCCATCGCGCTCAAGACGCCGGTGGTCATCAAGCCGGGCAAAGAAGAGCCGTGGACGCCGTACCGGCTCATCCAAGCGTTCATCGCCGCGGGCGTGCCGGCGGAGGCCTTCGGGTTCTACGCGACCGACCACGACGGCGCAGCGACCATCCTCAGCCATTGCGGACGCGCCCTGATCTTCGGCGACAAATCGACGACCGCGCAGTACGCGAACAACCCGGCCATCCAGCTCCACGGTCCCGGCTGGAGCAAGATCCTCATCGGCGAGGACCAGATCGAGAATTGGCGCGAGCACATCGACGTGATGGTCAGCGCCATCAGCGACAACGGCGGCCGGTCTTGCATCAACGCCTCGGCCATCGTCGTGCCCCGCTACGCCGCGGAGATCGCCGATGCGCTCGCGCAGAAGCTCGGCCCGGTGGAGCCCACGCGGCCCGACGACGAGAACGCGCGGTTGTCCGGTTTCGCCAACCTCAAGATGGCCGACTTCATCGACAACCAGATCGAGGAAGGCCTGAAGACTCCCGGCGCCGAAGACGCCACCGCCAAGCATCGCACCGGACCGCGCAAGGTCGTCTTCGAGGGCGGCACCTACATGCGGCCGACCATCGTGCGCTGCGATTCCTTCGCGCATCCGCTGGCCAACAAGGAGTTCCTCTGCCCGTACGCCAGCGTCGTGACCTGCGCGCAGGCCGACATGCTCGGCCAGATCGGCTACACGCTGGCCTGCACGGCGATCACCAAGGATCCGGCGTTCATCGAGCAGCTCGAGGCGTACGCGCACATCGAGCGGCTGAACATCGGCCCGGTCTCCACCATGAAGATCTCGTGGGACCAGCCGCACGAGGGCAACATGTTCGAGTTCCTCTGGCAGCGCCGGAGCATCGAGCGCGCTTGGTGAACGGCGCGCAGGACCGTCCGGCAGTAATCCGCTTCGTCCGGCTTAGCGTGGGCGTCCGTGGCGGATGGCTTGGCGGCCGGCCGGCCGTCGAGCGGGCGGCCCCTTCCTGACCGCTTGACCCGGCGGCCCCCGCTCGCATCCTCCGCGGCCCTGTGCTGGATCTGGACACGCTGAACCCCGAGCAACGCCAGGCCGTGGTCACCCACCGCGGCCCGGTGCTCATCCTCGCGGGCGCCGGCACCGGCAAGACGCGCGTCATCACCCACCGCATCGCGCACATGGTGAAGCGCGGCATCCCGTCCGGACAGATCCTCGCCGTCACCTTCACCAACAAGGCCGCGCGCGAGATGCAGGAGCGGGTGAACGAGCTCGTGCCTCGAGCGCGGAAGGCGGAACGCGGAGCGCGGAGCGGACCCGACTCCAGCATGGACGACGCTCCGCGTTCCCCGTTCCCCGCTCCCCGCTCCGAGGAGCGCCCGACGGTCTGCACCTTCCATTCGTTGTGCGTGCGGATCCTTCGCCAGCACATCGAGAAGATCGGCTACAAGCGGAGCTTCGTGATCTACGACCAGGGCGACCAGCTGGCGGCGATGAAGAAGATCCTCTCGGCCATCTCCGCCAAGGGCGAGAAGACCGATCCCGGCGCGATCCTGGCGATGCTGAGCAAGTTCAAGAACGGCGGCTCGCGCGGCGGGGCGTTCGAGGATCCCGGCGTGCGCGCCCTCGCCGAGCATGTCGCCAAGCGCTACGAATCCGCGCTCCACGCCTGCAACGCGGTGGATTTCGACGACCTGATCCTGCTCACCCTCCGGCTCTTCCGCGAGCATCCGGACGCCTTGGAGGCCTGCTGCGAACGCTTCCGCTACGTGATGGTGGACGAGTACCAGGACACCAATGCGTCCCAGTTCGAGCTCGTCCATTCGTTGACGAAGGAATCGCGCAACCTCTGCGTCGTGGGCGACGACGACCAGTCGATCTACGGCTGGCGCGGTGCCGAGGTGGCCAACATCCTCGACCTCGAGAAGCACTTCCCCGAGGTCAAGGTCATCAAGCTGGAGCAGAACTACCGCTCGACGAACCACATCCTCAACTCGGCGAACGCGGTGATCAAGAACAACGCCCAGCGCCGCGGGAAGAACCTGTGGTCCGCCAAGGGCGACGGCGAGAAGCTGCTGATGCAGTGCTTCGAGCACGACGAGGAGGAGGCGCGGGTCGTCGCCGAGAACATCGAGTACGACCGGCTCGCGCGCCGCGTGCCATGGGGCGACCAAGCGATCCTCTTCCGCACCAACCAGCAGGCGCGACCGCTGGAGACCGCGCTGCGCAAGGCCAAGATCCGCTACCACCTCATCGGCGGGCAGAGCTACTTCGACCGCCGCGAGGTCCGCGATTTCCTGGCCTACCTCAAGACCTTCCTCAACCCGCACGACGACATCGCGCTGCTGCGCATCGCGAACACGCCCGCCCGCGGGCTCAGCGATGTGACGATGGAGCGCGTGCTCGAGGCCAGCCACACGCGCAACTGCAGCGTCTTCGCCACCATGCGGCACACCGACGTGCAGGCGGGTTTCCAAGGGCGCACCGCGGAATCCATGCGCGAGTTCCTGCGCTTCATCGAGGAGACCCGCGCGCCGCTGCTGACCGACGAGTCCTTCTCGCTCGGTCGCTGGGCGGAGGAATGGCTCCAGAAGACCGGCTACATCGCCGATCTCCAGCGGGTCGAGAAGACGCCGGAAGCCGCGGAGAACCGGATCAAGAACATCCGCGAGCTCATCGAGACGCTCGACGATCCCGAAGGCCCCGCCGCGCGCCGGACCGGGCCGAACTCCGCCGCGCCCGTCGTCGCGACCGATCTCGCGCTCGACGACCAGGATGAGGCGCTCGGGCTCACCGTGAAGCGTCCCGCTGCCGCTGCCGCGCCGCCGGCCGCCGTGCGGATCAGCCGCCATCCGCAGAAGCGCCTCGACGAGTTCCTCGAGGAGCTCACGCTCGACCACGAGCGCGAGGAGGACAAAGAAGCCGGCGACGCGGTCACACTCATCACCGTCCACGCCGCGAAAGGTCTCGAGTACCCGCACGTCCATCTCGTCGGGCTGGAGGACGGCCTGTTGCCGCATTCGCGCTCGAAGGTCGAGGGCACGATGGACGAGGAGCGCCGGCTCTTCTACGTCGCCATCACCCGCGCGCGCCAGACGCTCCGGCTCTCGCACTGCTCCGGCCGCAAGCGCTACGGGCAGCTGCTGCCCTGCCATCCGTCGCCGTTCTTGAAAGAGATCCCGCCCGAGTGCGTGGAAGACGTCGATGTCGCCGCCAGCAAACCCGTGGCGAAGGAATCGGGCGGCGATTGGTTCGCCAAGATGCGCGAGGCGCTCGAGTGAAAGGACCCGCGGCCGACTCGGCACGGGAGCGCGATCAGAAAGGCTTCCTTCCGTGACCTGTGATCCAGCGGCCAACGGTTTCGGCGGCGGCGCGATCGCTGTCGTGCTGTCCACCGTCCGTGGCACCCAGACGTCGGTCGAGGCAGGGTCCGGGATTTCCAACGGCCCCTGCACGGATCTGGGAAGGCGGAGTTGCCGTGCCCGGCCCTTACGTCGGTCTAGGGCGTCGAAACGGTCCCTAGGCCAAGGCTGACGGATGTGTGCGATTGGTGGGCATTGGACGACAAGCGGCCCATCTGCGACCCGCTCGAACGCCGCTTCCGGCCTCACCGACGACGAGGGCAGAACCATGGAGGTTCCGTTTTGCTACGGCACCGCCTGATCGGACGCAGTTCTTCCCCTTGAGCGGATCCGCGGGAACGCTGGGCTGTCGGTGCTGGCTCAGGCCGCCATGGGAAGGTGCGTGGCCTCCACCCACCAAGCCCATGCGCCGCCGCCCGGCCCGCGGAGATCACGCCGACAGTCCGCATTCGCGCTCGAACCGGTTGATGTGCTCGCGCCGGCCAACCACGATGCAGACGTCAAGGACTGCCAAACGGAGCCCCGGCCCCGGCTCCAGATGCTGTGCCGTCCCGTCCGGGCTTGGACGAGCGACGAGGACCACATTGACCTTGAAACGATCACGAAGGGCGAGATCGGCCAGCGTCCGCCCGGCCAGGACCGCGCCTGCATGGACATGGGCCATCTGGTATTCGCCGCTGATGGGATGGCGCTCGCTCTCGGAGGCATCGCGAAGGCGCTCGGCAAGCCGGTATGCCATGTCGCGCGAGGGCAGCACCACCAGGTCGGCACCGACCTTTTCCAGGACCTTCTCATGCTTGGCATCCAACGCGCGCGCGATGATCCGTTTCACCTTGAGTTCCTTCAGGGCCATCGTGGCCAGCACGCTCCCCTGCAGGTTCTCGCCGATGGAAACGACCACCACGTCCGCCTCGGCCACACCCAGTTCCTTGAGGGCCGCCTCATCCTCCACGTCCGCCTCGAACGAATGGAAGCCGTCCTCGGCGAGTTCCTTCACCCGGCCGGCGTCCCGGTCCACGATGGCGACTTCGCAGCCGAATGCAGAAAGCCGGGCGGCCAGATGCGTGCCGAAGCGGCCCGCGCCGAGGAGGATGATCCGTTGTGCCATGATGTTTCAGCCGAGGCCCACATCCTCGCCGGGCAAGCGGACATGCCACGGGTAGCTGGGCCGGGCCAGGTAGATGGCCAGGACCAATGGCGCGACGCGTCCGGTGAACATGAGAGCTATGATGACCAATTTGCCCAACGTGGTCAAAAGTGGAGTGACGCCCGTGCTCAACCCCACCGTG
Organism: Verrucomicrobiota bacterium; assembly: GCA_038226425.1. GTDB lineage: Bacteria > Verrucomicrobiota > Verrucomicrobiia > Limisphaerales > UBA9464 > CAIVQB01. The sequence continues at coordinate 6,028 of JBBRQL010000076.1, read as the reverse complement.
CAGAATGCCGACACCGCCTCGAAGATCAGACCGAGCCAGTGCAACGGCGTCCGTGAAGCCGGGCCGTGCTGCTCGGTGAACATGAGCAGTCCCACGCCCAGCAGCAGCACCGCGCCCGCGAGGAGTGCGAGCATCACGGCCACGTTGGACAGAGCCGGGGAGATCCGCCGGCCGAACACCTGGATGTTTTCTTTCCGCCGCAGCGCCGCCCAGGCCGTCAACACCAGCACGGCAAAGGTGATGGTCTTGATGCCGCCCGCCATCGAGCCGGTCGAGCCGCCCACGAACATGAGCAGCGTGGTGCCGAGCAGCGTCGGCGGGTTCATCCCGCCGATGTCCACCACGTTGAAGCCCGCCGTGCGCGACACGGTCGAGTGGAGGAACGCCCAGGACAAGGTCTCGCCCGCGCCTGCGTGCGCCAATGTGTGGTCATGTTCAAAGGCGAGGGTCATCAATGTCCCGAGCACCAGCAGCAGCGCCGCCATGGAGAGCGATAGTTTGGTCTGCAGCGTAAGGTGGCCGCGGCGGTGCCGGTCGCGCCGCCAGAAATAGAAGTAGCGGAGATTGATCAGCGTCATCAGGCCGATGCCGCCCGCGATGACGAGGAGTTCGATGATCGCCAGCAGGCCGGGTTGTCGCCGCCAGCGCACCAGGCCCTCGGGATAGATGGAGATGCCCGCGTTGCAGAAGGCGCTCACCGAGTGGAAGACCGCTTCCCAAAGCGTCTGCCAGACGGGATCGCCGTAGTCGTTTTTCGTCATCTGCGCGAACAGGGCGACCGCTCCCGCCAGTTCAAACAGCAGCACGAACACGCAGGCGTAGATGAAGACATCGAAGGGCCGCACCTGCCGCAGGCTGCCGACCGTCGCACGGATGGTCTGTTCGTCGGCGAGCGAGAGTTTCTGGCCGCTCAGGAGCACGAGGGAGATGCTCGCCGTGAAAATGCCGAGGCCGCCCAGTTGGATGAGAGCCAGCAAGACCGCCTGCCCGAAGCCGTTGAAAGTCCCGCCCACGTTCACCGTGGTCAGCCCCGTGACGCACGTCGCCGAGGTGGAAAGAAAAAGGGCGTCGAGCCAGCCCAAGGACTGTCCGCTGCGCTGCGCCCAGGGCATCATCAAGAGGACCGTCCCGACCGTGATGAGGGCCAGGAAACTCAACGGGACGAGACGCAGGTCCACTTCCCGGCGCCGCGCTGCGGGCTGGACCCGGACTTGGGAGGTCGGCATGGACTGCACCGGTTTGATCCACGGATCGTGCTGCTGATCTCTCTGCAAGACAGCAATCAAATCACCGCGATGACCGCACGACGGGATTCGCCGGGCCGCCAACCGGCCTTGTTTGGTTGCCACGGACATGAGGCCTCATCAGGCTCAAATCATCGATGATCGCACTTGTCCTTATGAAGCGTTGCCGGATGCGGCATCACCTGCTGCTGGCGAACCGATCCACGGATCTCATGCGGCGCCCCCATCTGCTCGCGCTCATCGCGAGCCTGCAGATCGGGTTGGTGTCGGCGGATGCCGCTCCGGGGAAGGACTCCCAGGCCACAGAAATCAGGGCGGTCGCCTTCTCGCCGGACAGCCGCCGGGTTGCGTCGGGCGGGAAAGGAGGGGGCGTGAAGATCTGGGACGTCGAAGATGGCCGGGCCCTCTATTCCATGCCGGCGCATCGGGACGGCAGGTTCCCGGGCGTGACAGCTCTTGGGTTCTCACCCGATGGACGCTGGCTCGCCAGCGCGGGCACCGACCGGACGGTCAAACTGTGGGATGCGCGGAGCACGAACCGGCAGGCCACGCTCATCGGTCATCGTGACGGGGTGAGCTCCCTGGCCTTTTCGCCAGATGGAAAATGGCTTGCTACCGGCGGCTACGACAAAGGGGTGTTCATCTGGAGCATCCCCGACGGCACGCTGCTGAAGACCTGGCACATCGGTGCCGAAGTGTATGCGGTGGCCGTGGCACCTTCCGGTGAGCATCTGTTCGTGGGCGGTCGCGATGGTCGGATCGCCGTCTATTCGACGACGAACTGGAACCAGGTCCGGACCGATGCCGCGCACAAGCAATCCGTGGCGGCCTTGGCCTGCTCGCCGAGCGGAGAATTCCTGGCGTCGGCCAGCTACGACGGCACGGTACGGATCATGCGCCCGCCCTGGATGAGCTGGGTGCGCTCCCTCGAGACCGGTTCCCGTCGCGCCTACACCGTGGCCTGGTCGCCGGACGGAGGGCGGGTGGCGTCGGGAGACCGAAAAGGGCGGGTGCTGATCTGGGATGTTTCCGCGGGCAGTTCCGAGCAGGTGCTCACCGGCCATTCAAACTCGGTGAACGCCGTCGCGTGGTCGTCCGACGGACGTTGGCTCCTCAGTGGCAGCACGGACAGCACGCTCAGGTTGTGGGCGGTGCCGGCCGGTCGCATGGTCCGCACCATTGCCGAATAGCTTGGGAGCCAAGGCTGGGGCAACCCGGTGGACTTTCCGGTGTCCGGCAGTCACCGCACGCTGCCGGAGATCCACCGATGACGGAGCCCCGGAGGACATACCTATCGCCGCAAGGTCGCAGCCCCGGTAAACTTGGGCCATGAACGACTCCGCCAGCGGGATCATGAGTCAGTTGCAGGCGCTCCTGGAACACCCGCTCGTCAGGCTGGGCGACAAGCAACTGAACCTGTTCACCCTGGTGAAGATCGTGTTCTGGTTCTCGTCTGTGGTGGTGGTGAACTCGTTGCTGCGCCGGTTCATTGTGCAGCGCGCCCTCGAGCATACGCGTTTCGACCCGCCGCTGCGATACGCCGTGAGCAAGATGCTCGGCTATCTTTTCGTCGCCCTAGGCTTCTACGTCGCCCTCGAGGTCAACGGCGTGGACCTCAGTTCGCTGGCGGTGATCGCGGGTGCCATCGGGGTCGGGTTGGGGTTCGGCCTGCAGAACATCATCAGCAACTTCGTCAGCGGGCTCATCATCTTGGCCGAGCGGCCCGTCGCGATCGGCGACCGGGTCGAGGTCGGAGCGGTGGCTGGCACGGTCACGAAGATCAGCCTGCGAAGCACCCTCGTGGTGACCAACGACAACATCGCCATCATCGTCCCCAACTCGGATTTCATCACCCGGCCGGTCACCAACTGGAACCACGGCGACGCGCGCGTGCAGATGCGCTTGCCCCTCGGCGTGGCCTATGGGACGGACGTGGAAAAACTCCGGCGTGTGCTGCTCGAGGTCGCGGCGGCCCATCCGAAGGTGCTCCAGACGCCTGAGTCGTCCGTCTATTTCGAGGGCTTCGGCGACAGTGCGCTGAATTTCGAGCTGGGGGTCTGGACCTCGGAGATGACGCTCACGCCGCGGCGGTTCCGCAGCGAGCTCTATTTCGCGATCGAAAAGAAGCTGCGCGAACACCAGATCGAGATCCCGTTCCCGCAGCGGGACCTGCATCTCAAGTCCGGTGCTTTTGTTCTTCCCCCGCCCGCTCGTCCGGCCTGACACGTCCTGCCCGGTCCTTCGGTCTTCCGTCCCGCGACCCGACCATTCACGTCATGAACGACATCGAAGCCTTCATCTGCCTGATCCTCCTCTTCATGGCCGTGCCCGACATCTGCGGGAAGCTGGGGCGGCCGGCGCTCGTGTATCCGGTCTTCGTGCTCTTCGGCATGGTGCTCGGTCCCTTGGTGGATACCGGGACGGAAGGACTGCTGGAGCAGGCGGGCAAGGTGGGCTTCCTGCTCCTGCTGTTCGAGGTCGGCCTGGAGATCGAGCTGCCCGGGTTCCGGGAACTGCTGCGGCCGCTCCGCTTCGCGACGTTCTGGGTGTGCGCGCAATATCCGCTCACCCTCGGTGTGGCCAGGCTAGCCGGCGTGGACTGGCCGGGAGCCCTGGTCGCCTCCGCCGCCCTCACCGCCTGCTCGGTCGGCATGGCCCATGGCGCCTGGAAGAGCCATGCCGGATTGGCGGGCGACGCCCGCGCCTTCGTCCTTCAGACCATGGTCGTGCTGGAGGTCCTCGCCATCGTCATCCTTTCGGTGGAGACGGTCGCGATGGACGAGGGCCTTGGCTGGGCCATCGTCGCGAAACTGCTCGGCATCGCCACCGTCATCTTCCTGATCAGCCGGTCCACCTCGCGCCTCGACCGGCTGGTGCAGACCGTGCTCGAGACGACGACCCTTTGGCGGGTCCACTTCGTCGTGCTGCTGGTCTTTGTCGTCTGCGCCCTCGGCGAGCGGCTGGGCCTGTCCGCCGCCAAGACCGCCTTTTTCCTCGGCCTGTTCATGAGCCGGACGCAGCACAAAGGATTGGAGTTGGAGGAATACATCGCCCCGATCAGCAAGCGGTTGCTGATCCCCGTGTTCTTCGTGGCGCTGGGCCTACGACTGGACTTGCGGCTGCTGCTGACCCCGGTCGCCGCCGTGGCGCTGGGCCTGGCGGCATTGCTCCTCGGTTTCAGGGAGATCATCCACCGCCGCTGGCTGAAGACGGGCGGTGACCGGCGGACGTTCCTTCTCCTCTGCCCCAACCTGACCATCGTCGCGCTGGCCGCCAATGCGCTCCTGGCGAAGGACGGCGATCCTCGACTCGCCGGCGGGCTGGTGTTCACCGGGTTGTTCATCACGGTCGCCTCGCTCTTCCTGCTGCCGGCGGAGACGACGACGCACGGACCGGATGCGGCCACGACGACGGGGCTGCCTGCGCAGAGCTGAAGGGTGATGGCACGCGATGCTCAGATCGCGGCACCGTCGACGCCGATGGTTTCTCGCTCGCCGGCGCCGGGAAACAATCGGGACCGTGAGAAGAAACCGGTGGCGAATCGGCACGCGAGCCGGTTATGTTCAGATGCTTGCCAGCGTCCGTCCGCACTTCGTGGCCATCCGACGTCGGGATCGCAAGCCAGCTACGGGCCGGACACCGGCCGCCGGCTGCCGTGTGGCGAAAATCCGACACGAACATGAACATGCGAGACAAGTTGTTGTTGATGCTGGCCGCGGTGGCCGGCATCGCGGTCCTCATCTTCTTCCCTCTCGTCCACGTCCTCGTGGCGGTGGTGAACTTGGCGGTCCACCTCGTCGTGCTCGGGTTCCAGTTGGTGACGTCAAGGCTGCCTCGATTGTCGGTCCCGCGGGATCCGCCGCGCAAAACCGAACCTTTCGTCTCCATCCATGTGCCGGCGCACAACGAGCCGCCGGAGGTGCTCAAAGAGACGCTGTGTGCGCTGAGCCGGCTGAGTTGGCGCAACTACGAGGTGCTCGTCATCGACAACAACACGACCGACGAAGCCGTCTGGCGACCGATCGAGGCCTGCTGCCGCGAACTCGGACCACGGTTCCGCTTTTTTCACGTCGAAGGTCTGAGGGGTGCGAAGGCCGGCGCGATGAACTGGGCGCGTCCGTTCATGGACCCGCGGGCGGAGTTCATCTTCGTGGTCGACGCCGACTACGTGGTCGAGCGGCGGGCCCTGGGCCGTGCCGTCGGCTATTTCACCGACGAGCGCATCGGGTTGGTGCAGTTCCCGCAGGAATACCGGAACATCGGCCCCGGGAACGCCGGCATGGCGCTCGATTTCAAACACTTCTTCTCGGGGTACATGAACATGGCGAACCGGCTGGGTTGCGTGCCCTCGACCGGCACGTTGAGCCTCATCCGGGTCGCGGCGCTGGAGGCGGTGGACGGTTTCGACACGCAGGTCGTGACCGAGGACGCGGAGCTGGGGCTCCGTCTCAACCTGAGGGGATTCCAGTCGGTCTATGCGAACGAGGTCGTCGGCCGCGGCCTGATGCCGCACGACCTGGAAGGGCTGAAGAAGCAGCGTTGGCGCTGGGCCTTCGGCAACGCGCAGATCCTGAAGCTGAACTGGCGCCGTCTGCTGTTCGGCCCCGGACTGGCGCCTAGGCAGAAGCTCGGCTACCTCGTCCACCTCACCGCGTGGTTCAACTTCAATCTCATCCCCAGCCTCACGCTCATCCTGCTCGCGCCGCTGGTCTGGATGGAGCGGCTGCACCCGCTGCAGCCGTATCTGGTCGTGCTGTCTGGATTCACGCTGGTCACCTTCATGG
>JBBRQL010000075.1:0-16904 GCA_038226425.1 Verrucomicrobiota bacterium | reverse complement strand
GGGTGCGATCCGAAGTGGCGGGCACGGGACCGCGGGTAGCGCAGAGTTGTACTCTGCTGTTCCGCGGATTTGAAATCCGCAGACGCCACCTGTGACCAGGCGTACGGGTCTCTCCTCACGCCTTGCCGAGTCCAACTCGGCGAAACAGCAGAATGCAATTCTGCGCTACGTCCGACCGCCGCTTCGGGCCGCATCCGGGCGGAGGTTGGGCTTGCGGGAGCGCCGGACGCGCGGCCAGCGTCCGCCATGCTTGCCGATGAAATGAATCTTGCGGTTCGCGGTCCGCGGAGGACAAGACCGCGCCTGTGGCGACGGGAGGTCGGCTATTGGCTGCTCGGGTCCGTCGCGCTGGTCCTGCTGCTCCTCGGCCAGCGCGGATTCGCCGCGGACGATCCGAGGCGCAGCGCGACGGACAACCTGTACATGGCGTTCCATCTGTTCGCGTTCACCGCCGGCGACATCCGGAGCCCGGGCTGGACGTTCGACGTGGCCCGCTTCGGGGCCCCGCTGGTCACCGGGTACGCGGCGGCGCTGACCCTCATGCGCCTGCTCCGGCGTCGCGCGGACCCGTTCCGCGTCTGGTTCTGGCACGGGCACTCGGTGGTGGTCGGAGAAGGCGCGGCGGCACGGGAATATGTCCGGCAACGCCGCGCGGCACGGTGCCGGGTGATCTGGTGCCGGACGCGCCGGACCGCCGACCGCGACGGGGACGGTCCGTTCGATCCCGGGCTGGTCGTGCTCGAAGGAGACGATCTGGCCGACCTGCTCCCGTTGGCGCGCGTGGACCGCGCGGCCGATCTGGTCGCGCTGGCCGGGGACGATGCCGAGAACGTGCGCGCCGCGGTCCAGGCCATCGGGCTGCTGTCGGATCGCCGGATGAAGGATCCCTGTCGCATCCGGGCCGAGGTCGACGACCGACGTCTCCGGATGTTGGTCCGGCGACATGCGCTTTTCGGTCCTGCCGACGCGCGTGTGGAAGCCAAGGCCTTCAGCCCGGCGGAGATCTCGGCGCGGCTGGCTTTCGCCGGGAATCCTTTGGAGACCGGCCCCGGCGGGTGGTCGGCGGAACGTTCGCATCTCTTGGTGATCGGGCTCGGACAACTCGGCGAGAGCATGTTGCTGCAAGCGGCCCGGATCGCGCACCACCGGCACGGACGCCGTCTGAAGGTCACCGTGGCCGACCGTCGCGCCGCATCGGCCGTCGCCGACTTGAGGCTCCGGTTCCCCGGCCTGGACGAGGTCGTGGACCTGGCATCGCACGAGGGGCCGGTCGAGGCGGTGGATCCGGCGCGTTGGGCCACGCTCCTCGGCACACCCGTCGAAGGCGAGCTGCTGACGGTGGCGGTGTGCCTGACCGACGAGGTGCGCGGTCTGGGCGCGGCGTTCGACATCGCCGCCGCGCTCTCCGACCGGGCGGTCCGGGTCCTCGTCCGGGTGCGGTCCCGGGCCGGGATGGCCGAGTTGTTGGAGGGACGCGGAGCCCAAGCTTTCGGCGTCGCGATCCACCCGGTCGCGGAACTGGAGGAAGCGGTCTCACCGGGGCACATCCTGGACGAATCCCATGACGACCTCGCCCGGGCCGTCCATGCGGGGTACCTCCGGCAACGCAGGGCCGACGGCACCTTCGACGAGAAGGATCCCGCGTGCGGGGATTGGAGCCGTCTGGCGGAAGACCTGCGCGACAGCAGCCGACAGCAGGCCGACCACATCGGGGTCAAGCTGGCCGCCTTGGGTCTGAAGATCGCGGCGGATGCGTCCGAGGGCGTCGTCCTTCCGGAACTGGCTTCCGGGCAGGTGGAGCTGTTGGCTCGCATGGAGCATTCGCGATGGAACGCGGACCGCTGGCTGGCGGGCTGGCGCCCGGCCCGGGAGAAAGATGTCGAGCGCCGGTTGACGCCGTGTCTGGTGCCCTTCGACGAGTTGCCTCCAAAGATCGCCGACTACGACCGGCAAGCGGTGCGCCAGCTCCCGGGATTGTTGCGCGAAGCCGGTAAGCGGGTCGTGCCGTTGGCGGACCGAGGCCGGATCGGATGAGGCGATCGGAAACGCGAGCCGGGTGACGGCGTCGATCCGGGTGCATTCTAGCCTTATCGCGGCTAAGGTCTCCGCGTGCAGTTCATCGTGAGACAGAGCGGGCTCGCCGATATCGCCGCCAAGGTCGAGGCCGGCGAGCGGTTGACGGAGGCCGATGCCGAGCGGCTCTTCGCCACCAAGGACCTCAACGCCCTCGGCGCGCTCGCGGACCTCGCCAACCAGCGCCGCAATGGCCGGCGCGCCAGCTACATCGTCAACCGCTACATCAACTACTCGAACTACTGCATCCTGAGCTGCCAGTTCTGCGCCTTCTCCAAAAAGAAGCGCGACGCGGACGGCTTCCAGCTCTCCTCCGCACAGATCGTCGACAAGGCCCGCGAGGCGCTGGCGCTCGGCATCACGGAGCTGCACATCGTGGGCGGGCTGCACCCGTCGCTGCCGTTCAGCTACTACACGGGTTTCCTGCGCGAGCTGAAGGCGCTCGACCCGCGGCTGCAACTGAAGTGCTTCACGGCGATCGAGGTGCTTCATCTCGCCTGGCTCGCCAAAAAGTCCGTCCGCGACACGCTCGTGGAACTGAAGGCGGCCGGGCTCGCATCGCTCACCGGCGGTGGCGCGGAGATCTTCCGCAAGGAGGTCCGCAGCGCGATCGCCAAGGGCAAGGAGAGCGCGGCCGAGTATCTGGACGTCCATCGGACATGGCACCAACTGGGCGGACGCAGCACCTGCACGATGCTCTACGGGCACGTCGAGACCGTCGCGGACCGGGTGGACCATATGCGGCAACTGCGCGCCTTGCAGGACGAGACGGGCGGGTTCACGGGCTTCATCCCGTTGCCCTACCAGCCGGACAACAACGGCATCCCGGTCGAGCATCCGCCGACCGGCTTCGACCAGTTGCGCACGCTCGCCGTCGCCCGGCTCTACCTCGACAACTTCGGGCACATCACCGCGTACTGGATCGGCATGGGCCTGAAGATGGCGCAGGTCGCGCTCAGCTACGGCGCGGACGACATCCACGGCACCATCGTCGAGGAGCGCATCTTCCACATGGCCGGTGCCAAGACGCCGCAACTGCAGACCGAGAAAGAGCTGGTGAAAGCCATCCGCGAAGCCGGCCGCACGCCGGTGCAACGGGACACCTTCTACGAGCCGATCAAGGTCTGGGACGAACCGGAAGCGACGGTGGTGGCGAAAGCCGAAGCGGCCGGGGATGTGGACGAAACGCGGCCGTAGGAAGCCATTTCTAACAGCCTTTGAAGTCGCACTTTGCTCGAACCAAACCGCTCCAGTCAGCCCGTTGTTCATGAAAAAACTCATTCTATTGGCAGCCTTCGCCTGTCTGGTCCCTGCTCAATCAGCCGATCCGATCAATTCGACGAGCCAGGCCAGATACTTCGACAACACAGGTCGCTCAGACGTGCTGAGCGGCGGGGTCCGAATGATCGAAGTGCAGACACCCAAGGGAAAATTCAAGGTCTGGACCAAACGCGTCGGCAACAATCCCAGGATCAAAGTGCTCCTGCTACATGGTGGACCCGGCGCCACGCACGAATATTTCGAGGCTTGCGACAGCTTCTTCCCGGCGGCGAGCATCGAGTATTATTACTACGACCAGCTCGGTTCGGCCTACAGCGACCAGCCAGATGATCCTTCCCTGTGGGAAGTCCCGCGCTTCGTTGAAGAAGTGGAACAGGTCCGTCAGGCACTCGGTCTGAATCGCGAGAACTTCTACCTCCTCGGCCAGTCTTGGGGTGGAATCTTGGGCATCGAGTATGCCCTCAAGCACCCGGGGAACCTCAAGGGCCTGATCATCGCGAACATGATGTCCAGCGTCCCCGCCTACAACGCCTACGCCAAGAAGACATTGATGCCAGCGATTAAGCCCGAGGTGCTCGCGGAGATCCTACGGATCGAGGCTGCCAAGGATTACGAGAATCCGCGCTACGCGGAACTGCTCAACGCAAACTACTACGTCGATCACATACTACGGATGCCGCTTGACCAATGGCCTGAGCCGGTCAGCCGGTCATTCAACCGGACCAACCGCAAAGTCTATGTGCCCATGCAGGGGCCAAGTGAGATGGGGGCCACCGGAGGGTGCAAGCTGGAGAAGTGGGATCGCTCCACCGATTTGTCCAAAATCACCGTCCCCACCCTGGTCATCGGCGCACGCCATGACACAATGGACCCTGATCACATGAAGTGGATGTCGGAGCAGTTTCCGAGCGGTCGTTACCTTTATTGCCCGAACGGCAGCCACATGGCGCTTTACGATGACCAGCAGACATTCTTCACCGGCCTCATAAAGTTCTTGAAGGAAGCCGATGGAGCGAAATGACCAACGTTCGGTTGCCAAATGCTTCCCTCTGCCGAGAGGCTGATACCCTTCGCCTACTCCGTGACCGAATGTCCTGCGAAACCTGTCGCTTACGTGACCGCCCCGGGGCAGATGTGCCTGGTGCGCTTGAATCAGCCGCGCGACACCTCCGCGCAAGCCCGCGCCCAGCGGGAACTTCTCCTGCGAGCGCGTCGTCGCCGTTCCTGGAAACGAATCTCGCCTCCGACGGGACCTTGATCAAGCGTCCCCCATGAGCCGCCTCGCCAGTCCGTTGCAGCGCACCATCAAGGCCGTCGTCCGTCCGGGCAACGAGTACGGCTACGTCGCCGAATGCGTCGAGATCGCCGCAGTGACGCAGGGTGAGACGCTCGACGAGGTGACGGCCAATCTGCGCGAAGCGGTGAGCCTGCATCTCGACGGCGAGGACCTGCCCGCGATGGGGCTGGCCCCGAACCCCACGCTGGTCATGACGATGGAGCGTGAACGGAGCCTGCCTAAACTCCGTCGCCTTTCGGCCCGGAGGTCGTGAAGATCCCCGGCTATTACGGCTTCATGCCGCACTCGCAACGCGTCAGCCAAATGAAGCTCAAACGCCGTTGGGCTTCTGGTGAGAACCCGACGCTGACGGTGCCTGATCATCGTGAACTCGACACCGGCACCTACTACGGGACCTACTTCCAAGCAACCCGCTACATCGCTTCCGACGATCGCCGTCCGCACTTCTGCGCGGACTGAAGCGTTGCGAACTCGGCCTTCTTGTCCTCTGTCTGCGGTCGGGAAGAAGAAGCCGGCTGCGACCCGCCGTCGTGGAGGGATTGCCCCAGGGCCTACCGCCAGACCGCGTGAACTCTCGACGTCACGGCGGCACCGGGCCAAACTTGGCCTCCACATGCCATCGGGAACACGCGCCTTCGATTTCCTCGTGCTCGGCAGCGGCATCGCCGGGCTGACGTTCGCGCTCAAGGTCGCGCCGCACGGCCGCGTCGCCATCGTCACCAAGAAGAACCGCGCGGATTCCAACACCAACTGGGCGCAGGGCGGCATCGCCAGCGTCACCAGCAAGGAAGATTCCGTGGCGCTGCACGTCCGGGACACGCTCGATGCCGGCGCGGGTCTCTGCAAAGAAGCCGTGGTCCGCACGGTCATCGAGGAAGGCCCGGCCCGGATCGCCGAGCTGATCGCCTTGGGCACGCAGTTCTCCGAGCGCCCGATCCCCGGGCAGCCCGGCGCGCATGAGCTCGACCTGACCAAGGAAGGAGGCCATTCGAAGCGCCGCATCCTCCACGCCAAGGACGCCACCGGTGCCGAGATCGAGCGCGCCCTGCTCGCGGCCATCGCTGCGCAACCGTCCATCTGCGTCTTCGAGAACCACCACGCGATCGATCTGGTCACGACCGCGAAGCTCGGTCTGGCCGGACCCGACCGCGTCGCCGGTGTCTACGTGCTCGACCAGCCCGCGAACCACGTCGAGGTCTTCGCCGCGCCCGTCGTCGTGCTGGCCACCGGCGGCAGCGGCAAGGTCTACCTCTACACGACCAATCCCGACATCGCGACCGGCGACGGCGTGGCGATGGCCTACCGGGCCGGCGCGGCGGTGGCGGACATGGAGTTCGTCCAGTTCCATCCGACCTGTCTCTTCCATCCGCAGGCGAAGACCTATCTGATCTCGGAGGCGGTCCGCGGCGAGGGCGGCGTGCTGCGCGGGGCGGACGGCCAGCGCTTCATGGACCGCTACGACCCCCGTGCCGAGCTGGCGCCGCGCGACATCGTGGCGAGGGCGATCGATTCCGAGATGAAGCGCACCGGTGCCGACTGCGTGTTCCTCGACATCTCGCACAAGCCGGCGGAGTTCGTCCGGGAGCATTTCCCGAACATCCACGCCAAATGCCTCGTGCACGGTATCGACATGACCCGCGTGCCCATCCCGGTCGTTCCGGCGGCCCACTACCAATGCGGCGGCGTGGTGACCGACGTGGACGGCGACACCGGGATCCCCGGGCTCTACGCCATCGGCGAGGTCGCATGCACCGGGCTGCACGGCGCGAACCGCCTCGCGAGCAACTCGCTCCTCGAGGCGCTCGTCTACGCCCATCGCGCCGCGGCCAAGGTGCTTGCCGCGAGGCCGGAACCGGTCGGGATCGCCATCCCGCCGTGGCAGACCGGCGGCGCGACCGATCCGGACGAGCTGGTCGTGGTCTCGCACAACTGGGACGAGATCCGCCGGACGATGTGGGACTACGTCGGCATCGTCCGCACCGACAAGCGCCTGCTCCGCGCCGAGAAACGGTTGGCCCACCTGCAGGAGGAGATCCGCGAGTTCTACTGGGACTTCAACGTCACCGCGGATCTCTTGGAGCTGCGGAACCTCGCGACCGTCGCCGAGCTGATCGTCGTCTGCGCGCGCCAGCGTCCGGAGAGCCGCGGACTGCACTTCAACCTGGACCATCCACGGCTCGATCCGGCGTGGGCCCAGCGCGATTCCATCGTCCGCCGCGTCAGGACCTGAGCGCGGCCGGCCGGCCGGCGGTTCAACCGAACGGGTTCTTCTTCTTCTTCGACCGATCGGGCACGGCTTTCGTGGTGCCCGGTGAGCCGAATGGATCATCCACGGTCGTCGCCGCCCCGCGTGCCGGCAGGTTGAGGAATCCCCAGACGTGCCAGAGCAAGGCGACCACGGCGTGCGCGACCACGGCGAACATCAGGCCGGGCAAGCGGATCCAACTGGTCGCGTACAGAGCGGCCCCGCCAGCGAGCACGAGCGACGCCGGCAACCATGCGGCGGCCATCATCAGGCAGGCGCCGCCCAACGTCAGGGACCGCCGGGCGACCAGCGCGAGAAGCCAAGCAGGCAGGGCCGTCGCGACGGCCATCGTCCACCACAGCGCCATCGAACTGGAGAAGGTCGCCATGCCGATGAGGACGAGCCCGACCCAGTTCCAGGCTCCCCACGCGGCCGTACCGCCCAACCGGTCGAGCCGCAGCTCCAAGTCCGGAGGATACGGGAACGTCTGGTGGCCGAAGAGGCCGTGCAGGCTCAACCCATCTCGGCGCAGTTCGAGTTGGAGGTCGGCGGCCCGGCCGAGTTCTCCGCTGCCGGCGGGATCGACGACCAGAGCGAGCTGACGGTTCTCCGCGAGCGCGACGGCGGTCGGATCGGGCCAATCGAGACGGCCCTCGCGGATCCCGGCATCGGAGCCGGGAAGGTTGCCGAGCGCGGCGACGATCGGCGGGAACCACGCAATCCGGACGCTCCAGACGATGACGCACGACAGCCCCAGCGCGAACAGGACCTGGAAGGCCAGCGCCCGCGCGAGGCTTGCCCGGCTGAAGGCAGCGATGCCGCCGCCGGTGAACGGCTGCCACGCGCCCAAGGCGTCCCGAAGGCGCTCAAGGCGCCCGGTGCCCTGCGGCTTCGCGATGGAGGTCGGATCGGACACGGTCGGGTTCGACGCCAGAAAGAAGAAGGCCAGCGCAAGAGGATAGGTCCTGCCGCTGGCCAACGTTGACGGAAAAGGAGCTTAGCTCAAGCGGCGGCCGGCTGGCCGGGCTGCGGCACCACGACCACCGGGACGGGATAGCGGAGCTTCATGACGTCGTCGACCAGCACCTCGACGTAGTACAGGCCGCCGGCCGGGAACTCGATGTTCCCGAACACGCTGACGTTCGTGACGTTCTGGGACGGATCGGGCAGCACCAGCTTGGCCGCGCTCTTGCGCAGGACGGTCGTGCCGTCCGGGCCGACCAGTCGGACCTGTTCGTTGAACTGGCCCACGCCGGCGGTCCACCGGTTGATGATGCACAGCTTGGGCGCGGTGATCGGCACTCCGGGGACGCGGATGACGCTGATCACGCCGAGGATGATGAGGTTGCCGCTGGCCTCCTGCCGCACGTCATCGCACAGCAGTGAGCATTGAAGGTCGGGAAGGATACGGTTCGGAGTCATTGGCAACCGGAAGGTCCCAGCCGTACCGGGCGCGGTCAAAACTTTCCCCGCGACATTTCTGCGCACGTCACGGCCGGCATTGTCGTGCGCCGGTCGTCCCGTGACAGGTCCTGTCCGCCGCACTTCATCCCTTGTCGCCCCGCGGGGAACGTCGGCAGACTGCGCGACCTTGAAACTGTCCGTGAAAAGCGACTACGCCGCGCGCGCCGTGCTCTCGTTGGCGCGCCGCCACGGCCAGGAGCACGCCACCCGCGTCGAGGAGGTCGCCTCGGAGAACGGCATCCCGCCGAACTATCTGGTCCAGATCTTGATCGAGCTGAAGTCCGGCCAGATCGTGAAGAGCCAACGGGGCAAGGAAGGCGGCTACCGGCTCGCGCGTCCGCCGGCGCAGATCTCCTTCGGCGACGTGCTCCGGTGCGTGCATGGGCAGCTCTTCGATTCGCCCGCCTTCACCGACGACACCTGCCCGGCCGAGCTCCGGGATTGCTGGCGCCGGCTCCGCGACGTGCTGGAAGCCGAAGCGGCGGCGATCACCTTCCAGCAACTGCTCGAAGCGGGCACCGGCAAGCACCTGATGTTCGACATCTGAGCCGGAACCATTCTTTTGAACAGAAGGGAACGAAGGAAACGAAGCGACCAGCAGGGGGAAGATAGACGCCGTGCGGTGCGGGCCAACGGCACGACCCATGCCAGCCCAGGGCAACGCCCTGGGTTTTGGCCCCGAACCGCATGAAGC
This sequence comes from Verrucomicrobiota bacterium, assembly GCA_038226425.1. Classification (GTDB taxonomy): domain Bacteria; phylum Verrucomicrobiota; class Verrucomicrobiia; order Limisphaerales; family UBA9464; genus CAIVQB01. The sequence continues at coordinate 7,850 of JBBRQL010000075.1, read as the reverse complement.
CCTGTAGGGGCGGGCCAGACCATGTACCCCGTTGGGTCGCCCATTCAGGGCTTGGATCCGGGTTGCCCACTCACAGAGGGCGTTGCCCTGGGCTGGTTTGTTGGCGGGCCGTTGGCCCTCAGCCGCCGAACCTGCCGAATTTGCGCCGGGCTTTGGCAGGAGATGCTTTGATGATGGTTTCCATGGTGCTCGGTCCCCCTTCCTCTCCGTCCGAGAAATCGAAGCAACCTCAGGGCCTATCCGGCCTTCGTGCGGGACCGTCCCCTGCCCATCAAGCTGGCCGGATGCTGGGCGCATGTCCGTCGGAAGTTCCACGAGGCCCGGGGACAGTCGCCCAAGCCCGGCGGCTGGTTCCTCGGCCAGATCCAGCATCTCTACCGGATCGAGGCGATGCTCCGGGGACAGAAGGCCGGGCCGAGGCTGAGGGCCGCGGTGCGGGCCGGCCAGAGCCGCATGGTGGTGGAACGCTTCCACCGCGCCTTGGCCCAGGTCCAACCCCGGATCCTTCCCAAGAGCCTGCTCGGCCAAGCCATCGCCTACGCCCTGGGCCAGTGGCAGGGCATGACCGTCTACCTGGACGACGGCCGGGTCGAGATCGACAACAACCTCGTGGAAAACGCCATCCGTCCCACCGCCATCGGGAAGAAGAACTGGCTCTTCGTCGGAGAAGCCGGGGCGGGTCAACGTGGAGCCATCCTCTACTCGGTGATCGAGAGCTGCAGGCGGCGGAAGATCGATCCCTACGCCTACCTCCGCGACGTCCTCACCCGCCTGCCGGACATGACCAACCATCAGGTCTTCGACATCACTCCCGCCAAATGGGCCAGATCGGCCGCAGATCAAGCCCGCTCCGCGGCTTGAACACCCCGGCATCACACGACCACTCCGGCTGCCTTCAACCGGCGCTCGGCGTGACGCTTACTTTCCTGCGGCATCAGGGGCGGTTTGATCAGCATCAGCCAGGGTGTCCACGCCTACCTCAAGGAGAAGAACGTCCCGCACGTGGACGGTAACGCCCACGACACGCCCGAATGGCGGCAGGCGTTCTATCATTTCTCGCAGCGCGTGTTCCGCTGAGAGCCTGTCCGCCCGCCGATTTATAGCCGTGGTTTCAGCCGGGACCATGTCGTTGGAACAGAAGCCAACGAAGGGAAAAGGGAGCGTGGATGAGGGAAAATGAACTGTGGATCAAAAGTGAAAGGGCCACCAAAGGGTGGCGGCTCTCCGCGATCGCAAAAGCCTTGCTCGGCCTTGCTGGTCACTTCGCGTCCTTCGTTCCCTTCTGTTCAAAAGGATGGTTCCGGCTAAGCGGTGGCCAGCGCGGCAATCTTTTCGCGATGACCGGCGATGGTCCCGAGCGAAGGCGCCGTCCCCTGCCCTTCAGAGCAGACGTCGCGCTCGATAATAACGCTGGGCAACGACCTTGGTGGGCGGATCTTGGGCCTCGATGACCTTGTCCAAGTAACGCACCAGGGAAAAGGTGCTCCACACGTTCAGGTCGTCGCTCGACTGGAACTCGTAGACCCTTCCCGGTTCGCCTTCGAGATGGAAACCGAAGGACCTGTCGGCCCGGAAGCCGGTGCCGGAAAGCTTGTCGTCGAAACTCACCCGGGCGACCGCGCTGACGACGGATCCTGCCCGGTTGGCGACCTCCACCGTGTAATCGCCTCCCGCGCTCCGCTGCGCCACCGGCAGGAGAAGGACCGGCGCGTCCGCGCCCGTGACCGGGACGCCGTCACGGAACCAACGATACCCGGTCGCACCCGTCGCCCGGACGGACAACCGCACATCATCGCCCAGCGACGGCGAAGCTCCCACCGGACCCGAGAGGATCTGAGGAACACCGAGCGCATCGGCACCCGGAGTCCGGAAGGTCTCGATGGTCGGGCCGGCGCCTGCCGCACCGGGCTGGATCGTCGCGGTGATGAGTTCTCCCGGCGAGATGGCGTTGCTATCCGCGAAAGCCACCGCACTCCCGAGGGGTTCGTCGATGAGACCGATCCGGTTCCCCTGTCGGTCGAGCTTCAGGACGACCAGGCTTTCGGTCCCGCCGCGGGCGATCGAACCGAGGACCGAGACATCGCCCTGCGCCCCGATGCTCATGGCCACCGCACGGACGGCATCGTCACCGGGACCCCCATGCCGGTTGGCCCACGACAGCTGGCCGGCAGCATCGAATCCCGCGACGAAGATATAGGATCCGGTCGTTCCGGCCGCTCCACCCTTCCCTGCCACTACGAAGCTGCCGTCCGGTTGGACCGCCAATGCGGAAGCGAAATCCTGCGAGTTGCGGGCACCGCCGAAGCGGCTCTCGGAGATCGTCCCGCCTTTCGGATCCAGCTTGATGACGAGCAGGTCGAAGTCTTCCTGCAACCCGGCGGCAGCGCCGGCGACGAGCAGGTTGCCGGCGGGATCGATCTTGATGGCAGCAGGACCGGCACCATCGAAACCCGTTCCGGCCTCCTCGCCGAGGCCGAAGACGGCGATCTGCGCGCCGGCCGACGAATACTTCACGATGGTGTGGCCTTCGGGCCGGCCGCCATCGCCATCGCTGTAGCCGGCGACATAGACGGAGCCGTCGGGCCCGACCGCGATCGCGGTCGCGACGTCGTTGTGGCCGCCATCATACCGGGCGGCCCAAAGCTCCTTCCCTTGGGGGCTGTACTTCACGGTCGCGTAGTCGTTGTTCTTCGCGCCGCGCGAGCTTCCGGTGACGTACACGTTGCCCTCGGCATCCTGAGTAATGGCCTTCGGCTCGTCATGCGAGCTCGCGGGACCGTTGTAGGCGATGGTCCAGAGCATGGCACCTCTGGGCCCGCGCTTGGTCGTCACGAAATCGGTCGCGCGGCCGAGCACATGCCCGACGCCGGTGACGACGACGTTCCCGGCGGCATCCACGGCCACGGCGACCGGTTGGTCGAGGCCGTTCCCTGAGGCGGGAAAACTCGCCAAGGGCAAAGAGGCGGCACTGCTCGCGAGCGGCAGCAAGGCGAGCATGGGCAGGAGCAGCGTGGTCTTCATCACAGGTATCGGAGGAGTTGGGACAGCGGACGCGGACATCATGGATAGGGAGCCCTCAAGGCCGCCACCAGATAGAAGGTCCCTGCGATCGAGACGCAGGCGGAGGCGGTGCGGAGCACCGGCAAGACGAGCCGGTCTCTCGCCGGCGCGGTCCTGCCCCATCCCCGGAGCAGGACGAGCAGGCCGAACAGCGGGAGCGCGACGAGTTGATGGCCGGCCTCGACACCGAGCGCGAACCCGGAGACGGCCACGGCCACGGATGTGCCCGGGGCCGCCTGCAACGCGTCCAGCAGGCCACCGGCGAAGCCGAGCCCGTGGAACAACCCGAACCCGGCCGCGACCCAGAGCTGGGCGCCACCCGGTACGGGACCCGTCCGGACGACGGTGAGCAAAGCAGCGACCACGATGCTCGCCGCGATCATCGGTTCGACGATGGCCGGAGGGACGTGGGCCCAACCCTTCACCGCGAGCACGATGGTGAGCGTGTGCGCCGCGGTGAACACCGTCACAACCTGGGCCAATCCCCAGGCGCGGCGCGACGCCAGCACCAAGGCGCACATGAACAGCAGATGGTCATAGCCGCCGAGGATATGATGCCATCCGTGCTTGAAGTAGCTGACGAAGACTCCCGGGGGCGGGGCCGCAGGAGGCCCGCCCAGCGACGGCGCATCGGCGACGACCAACGGTTCGCGCACGGTCAGCAGGGGGCTGCCGACGACCTCCCGCCCGTCGCGGACGATCCGCACCACATAGCTCGCCTCCCAAGGATTGCCCGGCGCGAAATCGAACTCGCGGAGCACATCCTGCCTCAGTATCAAAGCCCCTGCGCCTGCGCCGCTGCCGTCGAACGCGAAGCGATACGTGGCGGGCAAGGCGGCTCCCGTCCTGTCCTCGGCAGACACCAGAACGCCCGGAAGTCGCGCGCCTCCCTTGGAAAGATGGAGGTGCCGGAGCAGGTAGCGGCCATGATGCGCGAGCGCATCCGTCTCGGCGGCGGGAGCGTGGGCGAAGCTCACGAGCATCTCCTCTTGCGAGGTCCGCACGACCACCTCGATCCGACCGGAGGTGATCTCCAGATCCAACGCCCCTTGCGCCACCGGATGCGCCATGGCGCGGGCGCACAGGATCCACGCGGCCAACAGGACGACCATCCGGCCGCCGAGGCGGGCGAACGGAGATCCTGCGGACGTTGCCGGGCGAAGGCTCATCGGTGGAAATGATAGGCCTGGTACCGCGGGTTCACCGAAGCGGCACGGGCGAGAAGCTCCCGGCCCGCTTCTTTGTCACCGGCCGCCAAGCGGATCATGGCGGCGTGGAAGAACAGTCCGGCGTCCTCGGTCCCCCGGGCGAGCGCGCGGGCCATCATCTGGCCGGCTTCCTCGCGCCGACCGTCCTGATGGAGCGCCCACGCCAAAGCGTCCTCCGTGAACACGGTCCGGCGCTGCTCGTGGTCGCGACGGGCCCACTTCACCGCGGAAGCAGGATCCCGGCGGGTGTCCGAATAGAATCCAGCGAGGTGATGATCATAGCGGCGGTCCCCGCCTTCGGCCGCTTCAAGATAACCCTGCAGCGCCCGGTCGTGCCAGGGCCCTGCCCCGGCGTGGTCACCGGCGGCGACGAGCAGGTCGCCCACCGCTTGGCAATATTCCGGCCGGCCCGTGCGCTCGGCACAACCTTCGAACATCTCCTTGGCGCCGATGAGATCGCCCTCGGCTCCTCGCAGCTCAGCGAGCCGTTCGGTCGCGGCCGGATGGCCGGGAAGAACTCCAGCAGCAGCGGCGTAAAGCGTCCGGGCGCGGTCGAGATCGCCGGAACGGAACCTCAGCTCGCCGAGCTGGAGCTTCACCTGCGCGACGGCCTCCGGATCCGCACCCGAGGGCGCTTCATCCAAAGCCGCGACCAACAGGGAACAAGCCTCATCGCGATGGCCTTCGAGCCAGCGCAGATGGGCAAGACGGCTCCGCGCGGCAAGCCCCGGCGTGAGCTCGGCGGCCCGGGAAAAATCCTCGCGGGCCTCGTCGAGCCGCCCGAGCTCGAGCCGGGCGTCGCCACGGGCACCATATCCGTCGGCACGTGCGGGCGAGAGCCGGATGGCCTCGGAGGCGAGCCGCTCGGCTTCGGCGAACGCGTGCCGGCGCAAGCACAGCGCCGAGAGCGAAACCAATCCGGCGTGCTGTCCCGGGTCGCGCGCTAGCGCGAGCCGGAACGCCGCGTCGGCTTTCGCTTCCCACTTGGGAACGCCCGTGGACCGCAGCAGGACCAAGAACGCGCTGCCAAGGCGCGCGGGCGAGAGGGCGTCCGCAGGGTCCCGGTCGGCGCGCTCCTGCCAGAACCGGAGCTCGTCGTCCGACGGCACGGCGGCTACACGGCAGACCATTGCCACCGACAGCCAGATGAGCACGCGCAGCTTCATGAGGATCCTTGACGGCCCCACCGTCGGGTCGCGCTCAGTTGCGCGGTTTCGGGGTCTCGGCGGCGGTGTGGGCCGGCGCGAAGAACGGGAAGTCGGTGAGGAACGGGACATCGTTGACCGTGATGCCGTCATCGCCCACGAACCCGTTGGTGGCATCGAGCAGCACGTAGTCGATCACGTCGTCCTGCGGGCGGCGACCGTTCGGATAGGCGTCGGTCCGGGTCACATCCAAGGTGAGCGTGTCGGGCATGTTCGCGTCCACGACCTTGACCGAGTACTCGGCGTCCCCGTTGATCTTCGTGAGGTTCTCGATGGCGTGTTCGCGGAAGAGCGGGCGCTGCTGGAGCGGGGTGGTCCGGTTGAACTCGTCCTTGCGGGACCGCGAGATGAGCACCGTGTTGACGACCGGAAGGGCCATCGCCTCGATCTGGACGTACGTGCCTGTGTTGCGGTCCAAGGTGCCCGCTGAAGGCGACCGGACGGTGATCTTGGCCCGGCTGGTGGTGGCCCAGATGTGGATGCTGTTGCCCTTGCCCGGTGCCGTCAGCCGGGACGCCGGGATCTCCAGTGCCCAGATGGAACAGTTCACTCCCGCGAAGAAATCGACGCCGGCGGACCGGCTGACCAACGGGCCGCCCGACAGGAAACCGAGCGCGCGGAAGATATAGGTGAGGTCGAAGAAGAACGGGTCGTCCCGCGGTCCCGCGAAGACCTTGACGCCATCCGTGCCGGTGGTGACCACGCCGGTGTTCGCCGGGCCGCTGACCAACCGTGTCCCGGGCGCCAACGGCAGGCTGATGGTGCCGCCGCTCGCGATCGTCTCCGCGTTCTGCACCGGGGCCGCCGGCCCAAAGACCGTGACCGACTGGGCGGAGACCTGCGTGGTGGAAAAGATGCCTTGGATGACGAGGTCCTCCTTGTAGTCGCCGTCGTTGTCGATCTTGAACTGGTAGAGGACGTCCGGTGAAAAATCGACGGCCGGCGCTTCGCCGTACTGGAACGGGTTCACCGTCATCGCGAGGACGATGTTGCCGGTCTTCGGGTTCACGAAGGCGTAGATATCGTTGATGTCGGCACGCGGGTCCTCGTTGATCGCAGGCGCATCGCGATGATCGGCAGCGCGGTTGCCGAAGGTCAGCAACGTCCCGGCGAGAAGCAGGACGATGCGGGAGAAGGAACGGGGTTTCATGGAGTGTCGAGGACGAGTTTGGACTCTCAAAAAGTAGGCACCGGCCCGACCCGCAAATTCAAGGCCATTTCCTGGGTGAGACGCGAATCTGGATACCGTGGCAGCCACAGGCTCCAAGGTGCTGCCGTGCGTCTCGCCGGCAGAAAGTGCGGAGGGAGGCGCGCGGGAAGATTTCCCCGCCCCGGGCTTCGGCGAGCCCAGCCAGCAAGATGCTGGCAGCACGCTCGACCAAGCCTCCCGCCCCCATGTCGGAACGATGCGGACAAACCAGACAACGCGGATTGCCGTCATGATGGCCGCCGTCCTTCGGTAGATTGCCGGCTCGCAACCGGACGGATATTTGCTGGCGACACTGCTAGCCGATATTGGGGGGAGCGAAGTGCAAAAAATGGATAGCCACGCCCCCCCACACCCGATACCGTACTTCTTGTCCAGCCAGTCCATTTATCGGGCAGTTGGGTAGCGCAGCATCTGTCCGATTGGATTGATTCCTCGACCAAATCCTATGCACATCCTGAATCGTCTCCTTTTGTTGCCCGTTCCACTCTGCCTGCTGGCAGAGCCGATCTTGGCGCGTGAACTCATGCAGGTCGAGGTGAGCGTGGAGAACTTGGCGCCGGGCAGCGGGCTGTGGGTGATGCGTCCGTGGTTCGGGTTCCATGACGGGACCTACACGACGTTCACGGTGGGACAGCCGGCGGCGACCGGGGTGGAGCACGAGGCGGAGGACGGGTTCGTCGGGGACATCTCGAACACGACCATCCCGCCGGACGCGGTGGCGAACTACGGGGCCGGTCCGCGGCAGTTCCAGCTCTTCGCGGCACAGCCCGGAGCCAGCCCGGTCCAAGGCTCGATCGGCGGGCCGCTCGCGCCGGGCCTCACGGCCAAACGCACCTTCGTGGTGGACCCGGCGGACCCCAAGAGCCGCTTCCTCAGCTACATCTCGATGGTCATCCCGAGCAACGACGCCTTCTTCGGCAACGAGAACCCGAAGGCCTATCCGATGTTCGACGCGGCCGGGAAATTCCTCGGCCCCATCACCATCCCGGTCCGTGGCTCGGATATCTTGGACGCCGGCACGGAGGTCAACACCGAGCTGCCCGCCGACACCGCCTTCTTCGGCCAGAGCGTCGGCGACTTCGGCACCCCCGAGAACGGCGTCATCCATCTGCATCCCGGCTTCGGGCATCCCGCCTCCGGCGGCATCCTCAAAGGCGGAAACCAGTT